>CAZKHU010000017.1:0-39572 GCA_964552725.1 uncultured Syntrophus sp. | reverse complement strand
CCGCTCAGAATCGTTGCGGGAATGACAAGAATGGGGAGTTTTGCAATTACCTCGAAGGGGAAATACAAAATGAAAAAAAGCCTGAAAAGATTATTTCTGGCATCTCCTTTGAAAATCGCCGTTCTGGTTATATTGATCGCCGTTTCCCTTTTTTTTGTCGATCCCCGTTTTCTGCGCTTCATGGAACTAAAGGCCTTCGATTTGCGCACCGTCTCCCGCGGGGCAAGGCCGTCGGGAGGGGAAACGGTTATCGTGACGATTGACGAAAAGAGTCTGAGCGAATTGGGAAGATGGCCCTGGCCAAGAACAACGATCGCGGAACTCACCGAAAAATTGAAAGAACAGGGCGCCAAGGTAGTCGGATTTGATATTGTCTTTGCCGAGCCTGACAACAATTCGAGTCTTAAAACCATCAACGAACTCCTGCTTGATCTTAAAAAAACCGGCGCCGACAACGGCAAATTTTCCGGCGTCATCGAGAAAAAGAAAAAGGAGGCGGATACCGACGCCTTCCTGGCCCGCGCAATAGAAAAGACCGGAAATGTAACCCTTGGCTATTTCTTTCACATCAGCGCAAAAGAGGTTGGCCATCTGCAGGAGGAGCAGATAAAAGCTTCGGAAGAGGCAATCGCCAATGGCCGCTTTTCGATGGTCAAAAAGACAAAAGAGGCCGACGACTCGTCGGTAGCCCAGGCTTATGCTGTGCAGCCCAATCTTCCGGTCATATCCGAATCTGCTGAAAAAGGGGGGTATTTTAACGCCTTCCCGGATATGGACGGAACGATCCGCTGGTCCCCGCTTGTGATCAAATTCCGTGACAACTACTATTCATCACTGGCGCTTTCGATACTGGTTCAGTATCTGGAATGGCCGATGCTTGTCTTGAATATAAACAATTTGGGAGTGGAAAACATCCTGCTTGACAAGTTCAGGATACCAACTGATGAAGAGGGGCGACTGCTTATCAACTACCTGGGGCCGCCCCGGACATTCCCCCATTATTCGGTATCGGATATATTGAAGGGACGTATCTCTCGCGATAAAATCAATGGAAAGATTGTGCTGGTCGGGGCGACCGCAACGGGCATCTATGACATGAGGACCACCCCTTTCAGTTCGGTCTATCCGGGGGTAGAGATTCATGCAACCGTTATCGACAATATCCTGCGGCAAAATTTTCTCATTCACTCCGGATGGATTAAATTCATCGATATTTGCATTATCGTCTGCGTCGGCCTGATCATCGGTTTTATTCTTCCCCGCCTGAAGGCAATGGCGGGAATGGCGTTGAGCGTCGCGCTCATTGCGGCCTTTATAATAATCAACACAAATATCTTTGCACGTTACAACGTCTGGATGAACATGATATACCCGCTGCTCACGATGATTGCCGCCTATCTGGGAATAACGGTCTATCGCTACGTAACCGAAGAACGGGAAAAGAAAAAGATCCGGGGCGCTTTTCAATACTACCTGACCGCCTCCGTCGTAAACGAGATATTGAAGGATCCTGAAAAACTCAAACTGGGCGGCGACAAGAAAAATCTCTCGGTAATGTTTTCCGATATCAGGGGCTTTACCTCGATATCGGAAAAACTCTCGCCGGAGAAGCTGGTGCAGCTCCTGAACGAATACCTGACCGCGATGACCAATATTGTCTTCAAGTACGACGGCCTGCTCGACAAATACATCGGCGATGCGATCATGGCTGTTTTTGGCGCCCCGCTTGACCAGCCCGACCATGCCCGGCGCGCCTGCCTTACGGCCGTGGAAATGATGACGGAATTGAAGCGACTGCGGATAAAGTGGGCCGAGGAGGGATGGCCGGAGATAAATATCGGAATCGGGATCAACACCGGGGATATGGTAGTGGGAAACATGGGCTCCGAAATGCGGTTTGATTACACGGTCATGGGAGACAGCGTGAATCTCTCCTCACGGCTGGAGGGAACCAACAAGGAGTATGGGACAAACATCATCGTCAGCGAATTTACCCGTGAAGTCGTCAAGGATGAATTTTTTTTCAGGGAACTGGATGCCGTTCGCGTTAAAGGTAAAAAGCTGCCTGTGCGGATATTCGAACTGCTCGGGGAGCAAAAAGACAGGGCGCAATGGCAGGGATTTGCGGAAGTATTTGAGAAAGGTCTGGAATCATACCGAAGCGGCAACTGGGATGAGGCAATAGCTGCATTCAAACAGGCGCTGCAGGCAAAGCCGGGTGATTACCCTGCAAAACTCTACATCGAGCGCTGCGAGTCTTTGAAAGAGAATCCTCCTGAAGGCGAGTGGGACGGCGTATTTACAATGACAAAAAAATGATTGCATAAAAGTTTCGAGTCCGCGTAAAAATGCTTGCTTGCAATTCTGAATTGCAACATATATCTGCAATTATATTTTCGTCCTGACGACAGGAATATTAGATGACTTTTGATGAAACGCCGTCATATCGAAGCTGGGTGGAGGTTGACCTCGGCCACTTCGCCGCAAACTGGCAGGAGATAAGAAAACTCCTCGCGCCCGATGTCCGGGTCATGCAGATTGTAAAGGCGGATGCCTACGGCCATGGGGCGATTGAAATATCCAATGCGGCGCTGGCAAACGGCGCCTCCTTTCTCGGCGTCGCCAACGCCGATGAGGGTGTTCAGCTCCGGGTCAGCGGGATAACCGCTCCGATCGTCATCCTCTCCCCGGCGACCGTCCCGGAAATCGATCAGATCATCAAATACGGGCTTACCCCCTCGGTGTCCGCTCCGGGGTTCGCCCGGGAACTTCATAAAAAGGCCTTTAATGCGGGACTGATTCTGCCGCTGCACATCGAGGTGGATACCGGAATGGGCCGGGGGGGAATGTTCCGCAAGGAGGCATTGGAGGCAATCATAGAAATCGCCGCCCTTCCCAACCTGAAGATAGAAGGTATCTTCACCCATTTTTCGGAAAGCGAAATCACCTCTTTTTACAATAGTTTGCAGTGGGAGGAGTTTCAGGACATCCTGAGGCGGATTGAGGCAACCGGCGTGAAAATCCCGTTCCGCCATATCTCCAACAGCGGGGCAATAATCAACTACCCGCAGTGTAATCTTGACCTGGTGCGGCCGGGGCTTATCACCTATGGCATCCATCCTTCGGCGGAGACAAGAGAAAAGATCGCGCTAAGCCCGGTCATGAGCTTTAAAACGCGGGTTGCCCTGATCAAGGAGTTTCCCGAGGGATACGGAATAGGATATGGCCGGACCTTCATAACGCGAAAACCGACACGCATCGCCACGATCCCCGTCGGCTACGGCGACGGTCTGGGCTGGCTTCTCTCCAACCAGGGCGAAGCGCTCGTTCGGGGAGCAAGGGTTCCGATCGTCGGAAGAATCTCGATGGACATGTGCGCGCTCGACATAAGCGGCATAAAAGACGGCAAAGTCGGGGACGAGGTGGTTCTGATGGGCAGTCAGGGAAACGAAACGATTACCGCCGAAGAGATTGCCGCAAAATCACACTCCATCAGCTATGAAATTCTCTGCGCCGTCGGCAAGCGGGCGCCGCGGGTCTTTTGTCGAGACGGCAGAACCGACCGGATAGAGCCCCGCCTCCGCCGTATTTTCATTCCCGGAGAAGAGCGATCGATCGCCAGAATAGATGGAATTATTAGGAGTTGTTTTCAGGCGCGGGCCAAAAATGACGAACTGGGCGACGCGATTTACAGCGAAATGTTTGAAATTTTGTTCGGTAAAAACGACCGCCGCCTCGATTTGAGAAACAATTTTCGCTACGTTGTCACATTTTCCGAATTTTCTGCGGCCGAGATTGCAAGAGCCCCGGATCGCGAAAACTGCTTTAAGGTGACGACGCATATTGAATACGCAAAGGAGCTGCGAAATTCACAGTTCATGATAGGTTGCGCCTTTAATGAAGAACAATTGACCGCCCTCTTCGAAAACAGTCTCTGTGAATACCGCTGGCAACTGAACAGTGAAGAGGGAACCGGAAAAGAGATTGATTTCACGGTAAAAGACGTCCTTATCGATAACGAAAGAATTCCCCTCCTCAAAACCGGCACGACGGAGAACGGGCTTGAGGCATGGTTTGGCGCCGATGGCCTGCAAAAGAAGATAGACACCCTTGCCCGCGTCGAGATCGAGATAGAAACGAAACAGAATAAGGCGAACCGGACGTTTTCCGCCTACATAGTATATCCGACAAGAGGCGTGCAGATTTCGTTCAACTACCGGGGAACGGGCCTCAAAAATGTCCGGGACGTCTGCTTTTTCTCAGGCAGAAACCACAATCCCGAGACACTGCGCATCCCGGACGAATCCGTGAAGATGCTCATCCCCGACGACTCATGGATATTTCCGACGAGCGGCGTTACCTTCCTGTGGGATATTTAACAATGCCCGGCCGGCAGAACAATTACTGTTTTATGAGGTTACTTTTGTGGATAAATTAAGGATAGGCGTGGTTTTAGGAGGGATGTCCTCTGAACGGGAGGTTTCCCTCAACAGCGGCAGAAATGTTTATGACAACCTCGATCGGGACACATACGAACCAGTCCCGATTTTCATGGACGCAGCAGGACGTTTCTGGGTGATTCCCTGGCAACTCATCTCGCAGAACACAACGAAAGACATCGCCGAACGCCTCGATGCTGAAGCGCGGCGCATTTCCTATGAAGGGCTTAAAAACGAAATAGACTTCGCCTTCATTTCGCTGCACGGGAAATTTGGGGAAGACGGCTGCCTGCAGGGGCTCCTCGAACTGCTGGGCCTTCCTTACACGGGCGCCGGCGTTCTGGCCTCCGCTCTCGGCATGGACAAGCATATTCAGCAAAAAATACTTCAAGCGGAGGGGCTGGAAGTCCCCCGCAGTGTTTTAGTCCATGATAAGGAATGGCTGGCAGACCCCCGGAAAGCAACAAGAAAAATTGCCGATATTACAGGTTTTCCCTGCTTCGCAAAACCTCCCCGGGAAGGATCGAGCATCGGCGTAACGCTCGTTCCGGACGAGACAGCCCTTGCCGCCGGCATCGAAGAGGCGATGAAGTGGGACCGGGCGGTTCTCGTTGAGGAATTTCTGGATGGAACGGAGTTTTCCACGATAATCTTCGAGGAAGATGGTGAATATCATGCCCTGGAAGTGACCGAAATATGCCCCCAGAGCGAATATTTTACCTACGACGACAAGTACATGCCCGGCCGTTGCCGAAAATTTACTCCCCCCAGAAATATCCCGGCTGAAGACGTGGGAAAAATAAAGATAGAGGCCGTCCGCGCCTTTCGCGCACTCGGGTTTCGCTCCTATGGACGCATAGACGGCTTTTATATGAAAAACGGCCGGATATTGATTACCGATCCCAATTCCTCGTCCGGCATGGCGCCCTCGTCTTTTTTCTTTGAACAGGCCGCAAGCGCCGGTCTGCTCCCCTCGATGATCATCAGCCGTCTGATCGAAAACGCCATGATCATCCACAAGGAGAAAAAGGGACCGCTCTAAACTTTTTTCCCCGAGACCCGAATAAAATGAGCGGGGCAATCGCTTTTGAAGAGGGAAATTGCCGCGGATTTTTCAAAACATCCCGCCGTTTACCGAAATTACCTGACCGGTAATGTAGGAAGAATCGTCTGAACAGAGAAAACTGATTACCCTTGCCACCTCTTCGGGACGTCCGAGACGTCCCATGGGGATCATCGCTTTTATTTTTTCCCGCTGGATGCCCCTTGTCATTTCCGTGTCTATCGCCCCGGGCGCGACTACGTTTATCCTGACCCCGAATCTTGCAGATTCAGCGGCAATGGTCCGGCTTGCCGCGATGATGCCGGCCTTGGCCGCCGCGTAATTGGCCTGTCCGCGGTTTCCTGCCAGAGCCGAAACGGAGGCCAAAGAGACAATTGCCCCCTTCTTGCGGCGGATCATTCCTCTCAAAACCGGTTTCGTCACATTGTAAAAACCGTTCAGGTTCGTATCGATCACCTGCTGCCAACCGGCAGGGGACATCGTCATGAAAAGCCCGTCCATTGCCACTCCCGCGTTATTTATCAGCACATCGACGCGCTTCAATCGCTTGAGCAGTTCATCCATCGCCGGCACTGCCTCGGCGGCGCTGCCAATATCAAACTTTACCGCCTCCGCGCTCCCGCCCGCCTTACGGATAATCTCCAATGTCTCTTTTGCCGCCTTGTCGTTTTGCATATAAGTTATTGCGACCTTATATCCGTGCGCCGCCAGATCAACGGCAACGGCCCGGCCGATTCCCCGGCTCCCTCCTGTAACAATCGCAATCCGCGTCTCCTCCATTATCCCGCTTCCCCCTGCTCTATGGCTGTCCGCAAATCTTCAATCTCCTTACGCTATTGGGAAATTGACTATACTTTCCGGAGAGACCTGTCAAGATTTCTTCGCCATTTTAAATTCAGCTTCATAATCCAGACGAGCCAATAGCGAAAAACGGGGCGTGATTTGATGTGAAAAAGGGAGGATCGCGCCGGATAATTTTTGCAACGGCAGGGTTTCTTTTAAATTCAACATCGAGAAACCGCCTTACTTCGCGCCGGTTCCAGCCTTCCGGATGGACAAAAGACCTGTACAGGGAAAGATCTCCTTCGTAGAACTCCCCGGAAGCATACAGCTCTGCTTCCGGGGAGCAGACGGGGAGATTGAAAATCGCAAGATTCAGAAAGGCTATCTCGTGGGCATGAGCATCTATAAATGCAAGCGTTCTTCTTGCCCTTTCCCCGTTTTCCACCGGCGTCCCGAAAAGCAGATAGACGTATGCGGCAATTCCGGTCTTTTGCAGATTTTTGAGGGCCGCGGCCACGGTGGGCAGGTCTATCCCCTTCTGGAGCGCCTCCAGCACAAATGGATCCCCCGACTCTATTCCCAGTTTCAACATGACGCATCCGGAATTACGCAGGCTCCGGCAAAAATCGACATCGGCAAGGCGAGCGTCGACCCGGGCAAAGCCGTACCACGGCGCACCGGGCGCCGCCACAGTCAGCGCGTCGAGAAGAGCCGGACTGAGCGCGTTATCAAGCAGATGAATCAGTTCTGGCTTTGTCTTTTCAACAAGGAGGGCAAGATCCCCGGTTACCCGCGCTGGAGAAAACGGCAGATACGGATTGCCCTCGGCAACCTCGGGACAAAACGTGCAGCGCCGCCACCAGCAGCCGCCCGAGGCGCTGTAGGGCAGAACGAACCCCGGCGCCAGATAACAATCGGCAACGGGAAACCCGTCGAAATCGGGCAGAGAAAAATTGCCGTCAGCCGCCCCCCCGAGCATGCTCAGCAACGGCGCCTCCCCGGGGCCGGCAACCATTTCGTCGATCAGCCCGGCGAAGGGGTTATTCCAGTTTGGTCTGCGCATCCAGGAGGTTATCAAACCGCCGCCGGCAACTATCCGGATATCTGGATATGCTTTACGCAAAAACCCTATCATCGCGAAGGTCGTCAGCGCCTGGCTGAGATAATTCAGCGAAAAACCCACACAAGAAAAATTATTTTCCTCGAGTATGAGCGGCAGACGTTTGCAGAACCACCCGTAAAAAGGGTTGCGCGGCGGTTCTTCCGCCGCCTGACAAAGATCGGCGCTCCGGACAGGGGAAAGCCGCTCGTCCTGGTAATCGGCCAGAGTCATCCGCACCCCGAAAGGTCTGCCGGCAGCGGCAAGCAGATGATTCAGATCAAGAACCGCCCTGCGGTAACGATCATTGTTGAGATAACCCTCCGCGGAGCGCAAAAAATCGATATTTCTCTTTACATGGCGAGCTGCCCGCCGCAGCCAGACATCTCCGTTTCCACTTTTCCGGACAGAGCCGGACGAAGCAGCAATTGCAGAGCAAGAATTTCCTTCCTTCGAGGCGTCTTCCCCTCCTCCTGCCGCTTCCAGCAGGGCCAGCTGTCCCTCTGCGTTGGCATCCCACACACGGCAGAATATTCCCCCACGGCGGAGCACGCCCGCAAGGCGCGCCGGGCCGCCCGGAGGCTCGCACGCCTTTGCCAGCGGCGGATAAACCAGCAGAATCGAATGTAAAATGCCTGTTTTCTCGGTTGCGAGCATTATATTTTCTTGACTTACCGCCTTGTTTGCCTTATCGAACCGTCACTATGATGAACTATATGATTTTCCCCATTTGGACGGGGCGCCTTCATGAATGATTCGTCCATATCGCCTCTTGAGCCTGTACAGATTCGCCGCTGGCTTATATTTGCCGTCGGAGCGCTGAATTTCTTCCTATCACAGCTTTATCGTACATCCAACGCGGTTATTGCCCCATCCCTTATCGCCGATCTGTCTCTGGACAGCAAAGGAATCGGCCTGATTTCGGCTGCATTTTTCTACGCCTTTGCCCTGACGCAGATACCGATCATACTGTTTATCGACAAGGGGGGAATGCGAAAACTCATGACGTTTTTTTCCATCATCGGCATAGCCGGCGCAGTCGTCTTTTCCCTTTCGCAGGGACTTGCTTCCGCCATCGCAGGGCGCGTTCTGCTTGGGATCGGAATGTCCTGCGCCTTTATGGGAAGTCTGAAACTGCTGTCCGACTGGTTTCCGCCGCTTATTTTCGCCTCGCTTTCCGGAATATTGACCGCCACAGGGACCCTTGGCAACATGATGTCCGCCACCCCTCTTGCCATGATGGTGGAAAACTACGGGTGGCGACATAGTTTTCTTGGAATCGCCGCCTTCAATTCCCTGCTGACAATAGCCCTTTATGCGATCATTCAGGATAAGCCTTCTGCCGTCAGCAATGCGCAAGACTCAACCGCATCTCCTGATAAAACATCCGCTCCGCTTTCCAGTGTCTTACATCTTCTGCGTTCCAAAGACTACTGGTTTATATCGATCGGCACATTTATCCGGTACGGAACCTTTGCCGCACTTCAAGCCCTCTGGGCAGGACCCCTTTTGCTTGTGGTGTTGAAGTACAGCCCCTTCCAGACCGGAAACATCATCCTTGCAATGAATATCGGCATCCTGGCAGGGCTCCCCTTCTGGGGAATCATTTCCGACCGCTTGCTGCACACACGCAAATGGCTCGTTGTCACAGGGCTTTTCCTGATGGCGGCCACCACCCTGCTGCTCAGCCAGATACGCACCGGAACCCCCGCGGCAACAGCCGGTCTCGTCTTCTTTTTCTTCGGATTTTTTACTGCCAGCGGGCAACTGATGTACACTCAGATTAAAGAACTCTTTCCCGCCTCCATGACGGGAACCGCCTTAACCGGGATAAATTTTTTCACGATGACCGGACCGGCTTTTTTTCTTCAGCTTCTCGGTTTCATCATGCAAACTCTCTACCCGGCCGCGTCATTCAGCCAGGCGGCTTTTACCGTTTCCCTCTATTTTTGTTTTTTTTGCCAGCTTTTGGCGGGGCTGATCTATATAATGACAAAAGAGAAGAACTTGCATAATGACTTTCCTGACGGGACATTGCTTCGCAGCGCTGAAAAACCTTGACAGATTGCCAAAAAATATTAAAGTGCCGTAAGCTATCCTTTCTAAAAATCGTCAGGCTGTCTGTTGTCAGCAAAGGGACAATCCCGTTTTTGCCCTCCGGTGAGCGGCAATGACGGTTAAAATCAAATAAAAAGGAGCGGACATGTCAAACTATCAGGATTTGTTGAAGAAGATGATGAGCGCGAAAAGCTTTGAAAAGCTGAAAGCACTCGACAACGAAAAGGTATTCAGTTTCATAGGAAAGTTCGCTGAGCACTGCAATCCGAAGTCACTTTACGTTTGCGACGACAGCGAAGAAGACAGAACTTTTATCCGGGAAACAGCGATAAAAAACGGGGAAGAAAAGAATATCTATTTGAAAAACCAGACAGTCCACTGGGATGGCTATGGAGATCAGGGCCGCGACAAGGCAAACACCCGCTATCTTGTCCATCCCGAAAACATGGAAAGGATGAAGGCTTTGAACTCGCTCTCCTTCGACGAAGGCTACCGGGAGATCATGGAAATCTCCAGCAATATCATGGAGGGCAAGGACGCAATTGTCCAGTTCTTCTGTGAAGGTCCGGCAGAAAGCGTCTTCAGCGTTCCCTGCATCCAGATAACCGATTCTTTTTACGTAGCCCACTCCGAAACCATCCTCTACCGGCCCGGCTACGGACATTTTTCCCATATGAAGGGGGACGAAAAAAACGACTTCTTCAGCTTTGTCCACTCCGCGGGGCAGCTCGACGAACGCGGCTGTACGGTAAATGTCGATAAAAGACGGATCTACATGGACACCCAGAACAATATCGTCTATTCGATGAACAATCAGTACGCCGGAAATTCCATCGGTCTGAAAAAGCACTCGATGAGGCTGGCAATCAATAAATCAGGAAAAGAGGGATGGCTCTGCGAACACATGTTTTTAATGTCGGTCCTCAATGGGGACAAAGGCCGCAAGACATATTTTGCCGGCGCCTACCCGTCCGCGTGCGGCAAGACCTCGACCGCAATGATTCCCGGTGAAAAAATCGTCGGCGACGACATTGCCTACTTCAGAAATATCGACGGAGAATTCCGCGGCGTCAATATGGAACAGGGCATCTTCGGCATAATTCAGGACGTAAACGCGGATGACGATCCGGTCATCTTCGCCAACCTGATGAAGGACCAGGAAACAATCTTCTCCAATATTCTGATCGGCCCCGACAATAAGCCCTACTGGCTCGGCTGCGGAATGGAAACCCCGGCAAGCGGCAACAACCACAGCGGTTCCTGGAAAAGGGGCGATAAGGATGCAAAAGGCAACGAGATTCCGCTTGCCCATTCCAACGGACGCTACACGATACGTCTCGACTATCTGCAAAATTTCGATAAAGAAGGTTTCGACAACAAAAAAGGGGTGCAGGTTCAGGGTGTTCTCTATGGCGGACGCGACAGCGACACAACCGTGCCGGTAGAAGAATCGCCGTCATGGAAAGACGGCATCCTCTTGAAGGCCTGCACGCTGGAATCGGAAACGACCAGCGCCACGATCGGCAAGGAAGGCGTTCGCTCCCCTTCGCCGATGGCCAATCTGGATTTCGTCTCCTACCCGGTCGGCGAATACACCACAAATAACATCAACTTTATCAACGGCATAAAACAACAGCCAAAGATTTTCAGCACCAACTATTTCATGAGGAATCCCAGCGGGAAGTTTGTAACCAGCAAACTTGCCAAAAAGGTATGGCTCCACTGGGCCGAGGGTAGAATTCATGGAGAATTCGCCGCCTGGGACACCCCGACAGGGAAGATTCCGCTTTATCAGGATCTGCAGAAACTCTTCCGGGAACTCCTGAATGAGGATTTCTCGGAAAATGACTACATTTATCTTTTCACCTTCCGTTGCGCAAACTGGATAGAAAAATTGAACCGCACCGCGGCGTTCTTCAAGAAAATCGATCCGGGGACGTCTGCAGAGATTTTCATCTACTGGGAAGAGGCGAAAAAGAAGATCACGGAGGCGCAGACAAAATACGGGAATGAGATAAAACCGGGCGACTACAGGAGTTGACCGGTAACGCTGAGGGCCGGCCATCCCCGGCTTTTGATTTTTAGTCAGAAGCAAAGTTGCAAAAGCCCGCTAAAAACTCGACAATAGTTTTTAGAACGGCTCTTCCGATAGTGGAAGAGCCGTCTTTGAGCCATTCTACGCCGATACTTGCCTGAAAAAACAGCCGGCGGCTTACGTGTGCGCCTCGTCCCAATTTTTGCCGGCGGCAATCTCCACCTTCAAAGGCACAGATAGTTCCATCGCCCCTTCCATCTCTTTTCGAACCAGGGCTGTCAACGCTTCCCGTTCGGCAACAGGCGCCTCGAAGACCAGTTCGTCGTGCACCTGCATGATCATCACGGCGGAGAAATTGCCTTCCTGAAGGCAACGGTAAATTCTTACCATCGCGATCTTTATCAGATCGGCAGCGGTCCCCTGAATCGGCGCATTGATGGCCGTCCGTTCGGCAAACTGCCGAATCTGGGCATGGGGACTGGCAATTTCCGGCAGATAACGCCTCCTCCGGAGAAGCGTCGTCACGTAGCCGTTGCGCATCGCCCCGTCGAGGATGCCGTCAAGATATGCACGCACACCGCTGTATCTCTGAAAATAGCTGTCTATGTAGGCCTGCGCAAGCTTCTGCGACACCCCCAGCTCCTTCGCAAGCCCGAAGGCGCTCATCCCGTAGAGCACCCCGAAGTTGATCACCTTCGCCTGCCTGCGCATATCGGGGCTGACCATTTCCGGGAAGACCCCGAAGATGTCGGCGGCGGTGCGGCTATGGATGTCCTCGCCGGAGGCAAAGGCATCCCGCAGCGCCGCGTCTCCGGAGAGATGGGCAAGAACCCGCAACTCTATCTGCGAGTAATCCGCCGAAACGATTTCCCATCCGGAAGGGGCAATGAAGGCCTGCCTGATCCTTTTCCCTTCCATGGTTCTGATCGGGATGTTCTGCAAATTGGGGTTGCTGCTGGAGAGCCTGCCCGTCGCGGTCGCCGTCTGGTTGTAGGTCGTGTGCACCCTCCCCGTACGGTGGTGCACAAGCGCGGGCAGGGCATCGATATAGGTTGATTTGAGCTTCGTCATCCCGCGGTAGGAAATTATCTCGGCGGGAAGCTCGTGGCTGAGGGCCAGATAGCTCAGCACATCGACATCGGTGGAGTACCCTTCCTTGATCTTGCGCCCGTGGGGAAGCCCCAGCTTATCGAAAAGGATATGCTGCAACTGTTTCGGGGAATTGATGTTGAATTTCTCACCGGCAAGCCGACAGATTTTCTCTTCGGAAAGCTGAAGCAGTTGCTCTATCTCGCCGGACATCTCCTTCAAAAGTCTGGTGTCGAGCAGCACTCCGTGCTTCTCCATCGCCGCAAGCACAACGACAAGCGGCGCCTCCACGTCTTCCAGGAGCCCTTTCATTCCCATATGGTCGAGTTTTGCAAGCAATTCTTCGACAAGCGGCAATATCACATCCGCGCGTTCCACTGCATAGGCCGCCGCCTTTTCGAGGGGAAGGGAGGAAAACGAAGCAGCCTTCGCGCCGCTCCCCAAAAGATCTTTTTGCGAAGGAACCTGGCGCCCGAGATTTTCGAAAACCACGTCGGCAAGTTCGAAGCCATGGCGCGCCTGATTGACCAGATAAGCGGCAACCATCGTGTCGCAGCCGATGCCTTGCAAAATACAGCCACAGCGGGCAAGCGCAATAACCGCCGTCTTCAGGTCGTGGCCATGCTTGAGCACTGCGGGATTATTAAAAAAGGGGGCAAGTTCGGAAAAAACATATTCGGCAGCAAGCAAAGGGACCTCTTCATCGCTTGCCAGGGGAATGTAAAAACCCTCGCCCTTTCCGGATGAAACGGCCATCCCCGTAACGGATGCCCTCATTGCCTCCATCGGGGCCAGCAGAAGCTCAATAGAAAACTCCCTGACATCCCGGAGCGTTTCCTTCAGGATGGCCATATCCTCAATGCTGCTGCATATCCTGTATTTTACATCCTTTTTTCCCTCGTGAAGCCTCAGCTCACTCAGAAGCGATGAAAACTCGAATTCGCGGAAGTATTCGGCCAATTTCTCACGGTCTGCTTCCCGCCGCCGGCATTTTTCGATATCAAAGTCAAATTCCGCATCTGTCCGGATAAGGGCAAGCTCACAACTCAGCTTTGCCTGATCGGCATATTGCATTATGGCATTTCGCGTTTTCTCGTTATGGATACGTTCCGGACTGGCAATGACCGCAGCAACGCTGCCAAACTGCTCTATCAGCCGCGCTGCCCCCTTCGGCCCGATGCCGGGAACCCCGGGGATGTTGTCGGAGGTGTCGCCCATCAAGCCCAGCACATCGGCAACTTGCTGCGGCCCAACGCCGAAGCGCTCTTTTACCGCAGCAATGTCGTAGGTTTTGTCCTTCATCGCATCAAACATGACAACATCAGCGGAAACAAGCTGCATCATGTCCTTGTCACCGGAGGCGATAATCACTTCCATCCCCTGCCCCGCCGCCAGTCTGGCGATTGTGCCGATTATATCATCGGCCTCCAGTCCCTGCTTCTCGAAGATAGGGATGGAAAACGAACGGATAATGTCCTTGACAAACGGTATTTGCGGAATCAGCGCGTCCGGCGTAGCTTTACGGGTTGCCTTGTACTCTTCATAGGCTTCATGGCGAAAGGTCGGTCCCTTTACGTCGAAGGCAATGGCGATGTAGTCGGGCGCCTGCTCCTTGAGCAGCTTCATCAGCATATTGGTAAAGCCGTAAATCGCGTTGGTAGGAAAGCCCCTGGAATTGGAAAGCTCGCGAATTGCGTAGAAGGCGCGAAACAGATAATTGCTCCCGTCCACGATGACAAACCGGGGACGTACTTTTCCCTTTTCTATTTCTCCCATTTTATAAACGGCAAGCTCCCCAAAAAGTGTCACACGGTTGCCAAACAGCCTCATCACCCTCCATGCCTTTGGAAGCATGAAGAAAGCTGAAAACGAAGCTTAATATTCATATAATTGAAGGGATGCGCTCAGTTGCATTCTCGTTTTCGCAGGCTTGTCAAACCCTGCAGGCTGAAACAAAACATAAACACGGTTCAGGCTGCAACCCTGAACCGGCAAGCAAATCACCGCAAGCCACAAAAAACACCGCAACGTAATACAGCCGGGTTAGCGGCGTTCAGCTCCGCTTCGGCTCGTAGATGCAGTATGGCTCTGCGGCGAGATAGTCGCCGGTTTCTTCATAGGCTCGCGCCCGGCAGCCTCCGCATACCTTCAGAAATTCACAGCGGCCGCATTTGCCCTTGTAACGTCCCAAATCTCGCAAATCACTAAAAATCAAAGAATTCTTCCATATCTCGGAGAAGCTGTTCTCCTTCAACTGCCCGCAGTCGAGCTCCAGGTAGCCGCACGGCTGAACCTGACCGGTATGGGAAATAAAACAGAAGGAACTGCCCCCCATGCAGCCGCGAGTCATCGAATGCAGCGAGCGGACATCCTTGCTTCGCTGCGTGGCCATCTCCCCTGTTGCGTTTTTAAGTTCTTTTTGCCGCTGATGGAATATCCGGTAGTAATGAGGCGCACAGGTGGCCTTCAATTGCATGCTGCAGGCAAGCCCCGTATCGAAAAACCAGTCCAGCGTCTCTTCATATTGCAAGGGTTTGATCTCCTGATCTGCCATCTCTTTTCCCCGTCCCGTCGGAACAAGCAGAAAGATGTGGTGCGCCACTGCGCCGACGCTATGGGCGAGATCATGAAGGCTTTGAATCTGGGAGAGGTTCCCTTTCGTAATCGTGGTATTGATCTGAAACTCGAGACCCGCCCGCTTCATCGCCTCGATGCCCTGCATGGTCCCGGCAAACGCCCCCGGAACTCCCCGGAATGTATCATGACTTTCCGGATCGGGGCCATCGATGCTGACGCTTACCCGTTTTATCCCGGAATCGATCAATTTATGAATAATCTCGTCGCTCATCAGCGTTCCGTTCGTCGCAAGCACCATCCGCAGCCCCTTGGAATCGCCGTAAGAGGCAAGTTCATAAACATCGCCTCGCAAAAGCGGCTCTCCGCCGGTAAGGATAATGACCGGCTTGCCGACGGCAGCAATCTCGTCAAGCACCTGCATCGCTTTTTCTGTGCCGAGTTCCCCCGGGTAGGGCCCGTGCATCGCCGCGGCCCGGCAGTGTTTGCAGGAGAGGTTGCAGCTTCGGGTAATCTCCCAGGCAACCATTCTCAGAGTGCTGGGCAAAATCAGCGATGAATCATTTTTCATAGAGTCGTGAAGTGAATCCAATTTATAAACCTTCCCTCTTATTTTCTTAAAATCGCCGCCGCCTCGGGGGCAAAATAGGTAATTATCATATCCGCCCCGGCCCTTTTTATTGCCGTCAGGGATTCCATCATCGCCCGCTCGCCGTCGAGCCAGCCCATGGCGGCGGCGGCCTTGATCATCGCAAATTCGCCGCTGACATTGTAGGCGGCAAGTGGAAGATCGAATTCCTCTTTCGCCCGGCGGATCAGGTCGAGGTACGGCAGAGCCGGCTTCACCATGATAATATCTGCGCCTTCCTCAACATCGAGAGTGATTTCGCGGATCGCCTCATCCCCGTTTGCCGGATCCATCTGGTAGCCCCGGCGATCCCCAAAGGCGGGGGCGCTTTCCGCCGCTTCCCGGAACGGCCCGTAAAAACAGGAGGCAAATTTGGCTGAATAACCCATGATCGGAATGGAATCGAAACCTGCTTCATCGAGTCCCTCGCGGATCGCGCCGACCTGCCCATCCATCATCGCCGACGGGGCAACCATGTCGGCGCCGGCCTTCGCATGAGAAACGGCCATTTCGGAGAGCACCTCCAGCGTCATGTCGTTCTGCACTTCTCCCTTTTCGATTATGCCGCAATGACCATGACTCGTATATTCACAGACACAAACGTCCGTTATGACAATGATATCCGGCACCTTCGCCTTGATTTCCCGGCTGGCCGTCTGCACCACCCCGCCGTCGATCAGCGCCTGCGAGGCAATGTCGTCTTTTTTGTCGGGAATTCCGAAAAGAATAACGGCGGGGATCCCCAGCTCCTTGAGCCTCGCCGCCTCCCTGATGATGTTGTCGACCGACATCTGGAAATTCCCCGGCATCGAGGGAATCGGTTTTTTAACCTTTTTCCCGGGAACGACAAAAAGCGGGTAGATGAGGTTATCCACAGACAGACGAGTCTCCCGCACCATCCTCCGGAGGGTGTCGTTTTTTCTAAGCCGGCGTGGCCGATATTCTGGAAACTGCATAGTAATTCTCCCTTCTTTAAAGAACAATCACCGATTCTGCTTTTTATACGGGTCCCGGAATTTCAGGTTCTCTCCATGCTCGCACCTTCATCCGCATCGCCGAATTTTTGCAACCGGCCTGCCCATATTCATGTTCCGCGATTATGCAAAAACGGCTGTAAAGCTAACAGCTATTCGGATGAATTGCAATCACAATGTAATAAAACCGGCAAATTTTGCCTTTTCCTATTTCCCATATTCAATCGCCACCACGCCCGTACGGGTAAAATCCTCCATGCCAAACTGCTCCAGCGCCATTACCTCGTTGAGCAGAACCCCGTTTTCACCGGTAATTTCAATTATGCATCCGGCCTCGTCGCCGCTGAGGATTTTCCAGCCATTCTTTTTCGCCAGCGCCTCGACCTTCTTTCTGTCTCCTGCCTTCGCCCAGTTGAGCCTTACCAGAAACAGCTCGCGCCTGACAGCTCTGCGCCCGGTCAAATCAGCCACTTCAATGATGTCAACCAGCCGGGCAATCTGTTTGAGTATCCGGGTGAGAGTCGCGTTGTCCCCGATTGTGGTGATGATGATTTTTGTCCTCGCGGGATCCATGGTAACATTGGCGGAAATGCTTTCAATATTGAAGCCCCGCCCGCTGAGCGTTCCGGATATCCTTGCCAGGACATCGGGTTTGTTGTTCACCAGAACAGAAATTACATTTTTTTGCGTTTCCATAGCTTTAATATCCTTCCGTTAATTAAATGAACGAGAAAACGGATCATCTCCGTTAGTGTTCATTAGGCTTTTGGGGGCCGCGATCTCCGCGTTTTTTGCACTCATCGGTCCAAAATCCATTTCACAGAGCGAAGCGCCCGGCTTCACAAGCGGATAAACTCCCTCTTCCCTGTCAACGATAAAATCCATCACCACTACCCCGTCCGTGGCAAAGGCCTCTTTTATGACATCTTCAACCTCTGCGGCTGTTCGCGCCCGCAGCCCCTTGGCGCCATAGGCCTCGGCAATCTTCAGGAAATCGGGGTTGTCATCGAGAACAGTCTGGGAATAGCGCTTTTGATAGAACTTTTCCTGCCACTGGCGAACCATTCCCAGAAAACCGTTGTTAAGAATCGCTATCTTAACCGGCAGCTTATTCTGTACCGCCGTTCCCAGTTCCTGAAAATTCATCTGGATGCTGCCATCGCCGGCGACGTCGATTACCAGACTGTCCGGGCAGGCTACCTGCGCTCCAATGGCGGCGGGAAAACCGAAGCCCATAGTCCCCAATCCTCCCGAGGTAAGGAAACAGTTCGGCTCGTTATACTGAAAAAACTGCGCTGCCCACATCTGATTCTGCCCCACTTCCGTGGCAATTATGGCTTTCCCGCGGGATAACTCATAGAGTTTTTCCACAACAAACTGCGGCTTGATGACATCGCCATTATCTTTGTAGCCAAGCGGCTGCACTCTTTTCCATTCGATAACCCTCTCCTGCCACTCGTTGATCGCGTCGGGCCGGACATGATTCCTTTCTTTCAGCCTGCCAACAAGGGCTGAAAGCGCCTGTTTCGCATCGGCAACAATGGAAAGATTCGTCCTGACAATTTTATCAATGGAAACGGGGTCTATATCAATGTGAATGATTTTTGCGCGCGGCGCAAAGGCCTCAACCCTCGAAGTTACGCGATCGTCAAAGCGGACGCCGACGCCGACAAGAAGATCGCAATGGGTAAACGCCATATTCGCCGCATAGGTTCCGTGCATCCCCGCCATTCCCAGCCAAAGCGGGTCTGATGCGGGGAATGCGCCCAAACCCATCAATGTCGAAGCAACCGGGGCGCCGATCAGCCCGGCCAATTCCCGCAGCTCGCCGGAAGCCTTGCCCATCGACACTCCGCCCCCGGAAAAAACAACCGGGTTCCGTGCGGCAGCGATCATTTCCACAGCCTTCTCGATTGCGGAGTCGTCGAGAGACTCTGCGGCATACTGGTAGCCGCTCACAAAACAGACATCCTCTTCTTCGATCTCCGCCTGCATGACATCCTTGGGAAGATCAACAAGGACAGGGCCGGGTCTTCCCGAACGGGCAATTTGAAACGCCTCCCGAAGCACCTTTCCCAGCTCGGCAACATCGCGCACAAGAAAATTATGTTTGGTGCAGGGACGGGTAATGCCCATAATATCAACCTCTTGAAAAGCGTCGCTGCCTATCAGGGCGGTTGGCACCTGCCCGGTCAAGATAACAACAGGAACGGAATCGGCATGCGCGTTGGCGATCCCGGTCACCGTATTGGTGGCGCCCGGACCGGATGTCACCAGACAGACGCCGACCTTTCCTGAAGCCCGGGCATAGCCGTCAGCGGCATGAATTGCCCCCTGTTCGTGCCGCACCAGGATGTGCCGCATCTTCTGGCGGTACAATTCGTCATAAATTCCGATAACCGCTCCCCCGGGATAGCCGAAGATCACTTCAACCTCTTCCATCTCCAATGCCTTGAACAAAATTTGCGCTCCTGAAACCTTCACTTCCAACCTCCCTTGTCTGAGGAATCCCCCAAGCTGGCGCGCCCTGAAAAGCGCACAAAAAAAACCGTTGCCACCTTTTCGGCTGGCAACGGTCTAAACTAAAAACAGCAAACCACTATCCAGCCGGGGCTCCCCTGGTAATAATAATTATGCTGATAATGGAAATGGCTGCGCTGCTTAACATTACATTCTCCTTTTAATTGGCTGCGATGATAATAAAATGCAAATCATTTTGTCAAGAAGTATTTTTACGTATTTTTACGTATGTTTTGGGCTAAGGGTGGGCAGTCAGAAGATCGATGAGAGGCGCATAAAATCCCCCCCAGTATGTCAGAGCAAGCAGAATAACCGTGGCTAAAAAACTTGCCATCGAGTTACGGTTGCTGTCGAGTGCCGAACCAATGAAATTAAGCACGAGCACAACGATAAAAATTATTTGAGGCAGGACTTCCTGCATATTCCCCCTTGATGCCCAAAAACGTATCAATTGAGCCAATTGCAAAACCATTTGTCATTCCCGAATGTCTCTATCGGGAATATGGTTTTTCAAGCAGTTAGAACCAGATTCCCGCTCAAAATCGTTGCGGGAATGACAAGAATGGGGAGTTTTGCAATTGGCTCAATTGCTAAATAATTCAGTCATTCAGGCTGTAAAGGCGGCTGTAAGCGCATCAACCAGCTCCGGAATGGTGGAACGGTTTTGCGGAATGTGAACGGACAGACCCGCTTTTTTTGCCGCAGCCTCTGTGACCGGACCGATAGTCGCCACCTTGACCTGGGGTGGAAGGTGAAAATCCGCTCCCATAAGTTTCAGAAAATTGACGACGGTAGACGCACTGGTAAAGATGACGGCGGAGACTTTGCCGTCTTCAAAGAGGCGAAGCACTTCAGAGGGATCCCTGTTCGTGCTGATCGTTCTATACACCGTTGCCACATCAACAGTTGCGCCCAGCCTGGCAAGCCCTTCAGGGATTACGTCGCGCGCCTCCTGCGCCCGCGGGAGCAGAATGCTGCATCCCTGCAAATCGCGGCCGGCAAAGGCCTTCACCACACCCTCCGAAACGAATTCCTCCGGGACCAGATCGACATTTATGCCCAGAGCCTCGACTGCCGAGGCCGTCGCCGGGCCAATCGCGGCGATTTTTACACCCTTGAGCTCCCTGATGTCCCTTTCCAGCTCCTTCAGACGCCGGAAGAAAAAAACCACCCCGTTGGCGCTCGTAAAAACAATCCAGCGATAAGATTCCAGTTTCCCGATCGCCTTATCCACCGCCGACCACTCTTCGGGCGGTGCGATTTGTATGACAGGGAAATTTATTACCCGCGCGCCCAGGGAGGAAAGCAGTCTCGTCAGCTCTCCCGCCTGCTTTTCAGGTCTGGTTATAACGATTCCTCTGCCGAATAGCGGTCCCGTCTCTAACAAGCTCAGATCACTTCCCCTCCAACCATGCCTTCCTGATCAATTCCAGCAAGAAGTACGTCTCCTCCCCGCAGCAGGATGGCCTCCGCCAAGCCTCTGCCGAGCTGTCTGTAATCGCCGGCGTTCCCTTCGACACGCTCGCGGATGACAACCTTCCCGTCGACGCTTCCCACCATACCCTCAATTACAATCTTTTCGCCATCTTTTTTCGCAAATCCGGCAATCGGGAGCTGGCAACCGCCGCCAAGGCGCTCAAGAAAAGCCCGCTCCGCGCCTGCTTCCACAAAAGTGACGGGATCATTCAAAAATTCAATAATGCTCAGGGAACGGTCATCGCCCCGTCTCGTCTCCAATCCGAGCACCCCCTGGCCGACGGCCGGCAGCAGCAGGTCAATCGGAAGAAATTGAGAAACTCGGGCGCTCCAGCCCATCCTCGCAATCCCCGCCGCAGCGAGAATAACGCCGTTCAGGTTTTCGGTATCCAGTTTCTTTATCCGCGTATCGAGGTTGCCCCGCATCGGCACAATCTCAAAGCCCGGGAAACGGTTTTTCAGTTGCAGCTCGCGCCTTAGCGAACCTGTTCCAATTCTCGCTCCCTCAGGCATCTCTTCGAGTTTCCGGTCTCCTTTGGAGACAAGAACATCGCGGGGATCCTCCCGCAGGGGGGTCACGACAATTTCCAACTCGTCGGGGAGCGCCGCCGGAACATCCTTCATACTGTGAACGGCCAGATCGACATCGCCCCTGAGCAGAGCCTCCTCGATCTCCTTAATGAAGACCCCCTTGCCGCCAATCACGGACAGGGCAACGTTCTGCAAGATGTCTCCCTTGGTCCGAATTACCTTGAGTTCGACCTCAAGCCCCGGATGACGCCCCCGGATGAGATCGGCGACCATTCCTGATTGTGTAAGCGCCAGCGCGCTGCCCCTTGTGCCAATTATGAATTTGTCTGAAATAACGTCCTCCTGAAACCTCAATGGCAATGTTAGATAAGATCAAATGATTTTCAAAGCTTGAAAAGTCTGCGGATAGCCGCCATATCGGGCAGCTCTTCCCCTTCGCTGCTTTCCTCCTTCAATACGGTTATCGGATCGTGGAGGATTTTGTTGACAACCGAAGAAACCAGCCATTCCACATGGGCGCGGTCTTCCTCCGGCAGCCCGCCGAGCCACGCAGAAAATCTTTCCAGCTCTCCCCGCACGATGCTGTCTGTCTTTTCCCGCAATCTCACAATCGCCGGGACGGCGGCAAGCGAATTAAACCACTTTTCAAACCCCGCCACCTCTTCGGCAATCAGTTCTTCCGCCCTCAGGGCTTCGCCCCTGCGCAGCGCCTTGTTCGCATCAACGACATCCTGAAGATGATCTATATTGTACAAATAAACGTTATCAAGCTCCCCGACATCGGGATCGATATCCCGCGGAACGGCGATATCGATCATAAACAGCATATGCTGCTTATGCTTCCTCAAGGCGGCGGCAACCATCTGGGCGTTGAGAATATAGCCCGGGGCGCCTGTGGAGGTGATAACGATATCCACCTCCAGCAGAAATGACGGGAAGTCATCGAAAGGAACTGCGGCCCCGTGAAATTCCTCCGCCATTTGCTGCGCCCTCGCCATAGTCCTGTTGGCGATGAAAATATTGCCGGCGCCCTGACGAATGAGGTGGCGGGCGGCAAGCTCCGACATCTCGCCGGCGCCTATCAGGAGCGCCGACCTCCCCTTTAGGCTCCCGAATATCTTTTTAGCCAGTTCCACTGCGGCATAGCTTACCGAAACCGCATTGCCGGCAATCTCGGTCTCGCTTCTCACCCTTTTTGCTACCTGAAAGGCGTGGTGGGTGAGACGGTTGAGCAGGACGCCGGTAGCATGGCGATCGACCGCCATCCGATATGCTTCCTTGATCTGTCCAAGTATCTGCGGCTCCCCCATAACCATTGAATCGAGGCTGGACGCAACCCGGAAAAGATGAAGCACCGCATCTATATCTCTGTAAACATAAAGATACTTTTCCATTTCCTCAATATCGAGGTTGCCCTGCCTGCTCAGAAAGGACTTCAGAAAATCCTCGCCCCGCACCGGGTCGCCGAGCCGGGCAATTACCTCAATCCGGTTGCAGGTTGCAAGACAGATCGCCTCCTTGATTTCGGGATTCCGCATCAAATCGGGGAGAGCAACGTCCTGATCCGAACAGTAATTCTGGAGACGTTCGCGGAGCTCGACAGGCGCCGTTTTATAATTCATTCCTATGAGAATAAGTTTCATGGGTTCACAAAAAGGTATGGGCCGAACGGAAAAAAAAGCTTTCCAGAACGAACATCAACAACAAAGCGGCAAACGCCAAAAGCGACCAGCGGGCCGCCTTCCGTCCCTGCCAGCCAAGGGCCAGACGCTGATGAAGCAGGAAAGCATAGAATCCCCAGGCAAGCAGCGTCCATACCTGTTTGGGATCCCACTGCCAGTGACTTCCCCAGACAATGCGCGCCCAGAACGAACCGGCCAGGATCCCCAGGGTAAGCAGTGAAAATCCTCCAAAAAGGCAGAGATGGTTGATCCGGTCGAGATCATGGAGGGATGGAAGCAGGTTAATCAGGCTTCTGTCTCTCCTCTTCCTGAGGAGGCGGTCCTGAATAAGGTACATGACGCCCGCCAGCGACGCAACCGCGAAAAGCGCTTCACCGGCGACGGAGAGCATCACGTGGGCGATCACCAGGGTTCCCTTCAGGGCTGCCGAACCGGCAACGCTTCCCCCCAGATCGATAGAGGCAATCACCATGAGCACCGAGATGACAGGCGCGACAAAAGCCCCCAGTACGCGGGTTTTGGTCCGCAACTGCATCGCAAGATAAGAAGCGGCCATTACCCAGGCGAAAAAGGAGAGGGTGTCGTAACCACCGACAGAGGGAATATTGACTTCCGCAAACCAGCGAAAGATATAATAAAGCGTGTGCATGCCCAACGCGACAAGCATCAGGCCGGCGCCGAAACGCGCCGTCATGACACGTCTTTCCAGAAGAGATCCTCCATAAACGACGGCAGAGGCGATATATGCGGCCAGGGCCGCCTTGAAAAGCAGTGTTTCCGTCATCTATTTTTCACCTCCGTCTCTACACCGACCGGGTTCTGTAAGAGATCGCCAATCTCCTCCATCCGCCCCGCGCGGATATAATCAAAAATCCCCGAATCCAGTGCCGCTTCAAATCGCCAGCGCCCGTCCGCTGCATACTTTCCGCGGCAATCAGCTTTTTCCGAGGCTCGCCGGGTATCTGAGACAGCAGGGTAATATTTTAATATTTCCAACTGATCGCCCTTTTCAGAAACGGTTCCCCGATATCGAAACTTTCCGATTTTTCGGGGGACTACCACAAATATTGTCAAAATTCAATACACTTGAAATATATTTATCAACAAGCTATAGAAGCGGCCGAAATCTTTGTCCAGCGACGGACAGGCTTCAATGACTTTTAAAAAGCCGCCGGCAGTCGCCGATTGAATTTCTCGTTTTTCGAAAGGGGTGCATGCGTCATGCCGAAAAAACATGAAAAAGGGAAGGCAGCCAAAGCGGACTGGCTGAAGATAGAGCTTTCCTCGCCGCTGGAAATGATCGATGCCCTGAACAACTTCGTTGCGGAGATCGGCGCCCAGGGCGGTTTTCAGGAATATGGGGAGAAACTGCCTGAAAAAGATTCCCCCGCTGAGGCTTTTCCGGAGATTTTAAAGGTATTTTTACCCTGTGATGCCCGCCTTCAGCCGCGTCTTGCGTCTTTGCAGGCGTACCTTGACAGTTTGGCCGAAATATTTCCCGAACTGGAAAAACCGACTATGAAGACGGAGATAATCCATGATCCTGACTGGGGCGAAGCATGGAAAAAATACTTCAAGCCACTTAGAGTGACGAGGCATATCGTCATCAAACCTACATGGGAAAGATATTTGCCGACAGACGGGGATATCGTCATCGATATCGATCCGGGAATGGCATTCGGAACCGGACAGCATCCGTCCACACGGATGTGTCTCGAGGCGCTCGAAAATATTCTGCTGCGCGAAAGGTCAATCGATAAATTGCAGGTTCTCGACGTCGGAACGGGAACCGGCATCCTCGGAATCGCCGCCGCAAAACTCAACAACGCGGAAGTTTTGTGCGTGGACACGGACAAAAAGGCCGTTGAAATCGCCATGGAAAACGTTCTGATCAACAGTATGGGAAAACATGTCGAGGTGCAGCACGGCGAGATTGCCACCCTCGCGAAAACCTTTGATCTGATCGTCGCCAACATAACGGCGAAGGCGCTGATAAAGCTCCGCCCGCACCTGGAACGCCTGCTTGGGCAAGACGGCTATCTCGTTATCTCGGGAATTCTCGCACAGGACAAAAACTACATAGAGGAACATTTTCCCGCCGCCGCGTTCCCCGTTCAGCAACTCCTGACGGAGAAGGAATGGATATGTTTTGTGATGAGGAAAGGGAAACCAGCCGCATGACAACCACCCGCATCTATCTTCCCGTATTTCTTCATAAAGGAGACATTTGCCGAGCAACCCCCGATCAGTCGCGTTATCTCGGCGCAGTCCTGAGAATGAAGGCAGGCGACCGCTTGACTGTTTTCAATGGCGCAGGCACAGAATATGAAACAGTCATCAAGCGGCATGCCGAAAAGGGCATTGAACTCGAGATAATGGAAAAAAGGGACATTCCGGTTACGGATTTTTCGGTAACCCTCTGCCAGGCGATCCCGAAAGCGGAGAAAATGGATGGAATCATCCGCCATGCGACGGAACTGGGGGCAAACAGGATTATCCCTTTTCTATCGGCCCGCTCCATCCCGCGCCCCGCTTCCTCTCAATCTTCACGTAGGACGAAGGCAAATGGTCATAATGAGAATATTTCCAGCCATAAACTTGAGAGGTGGCGAAAGATAGCCGTCGAGGCCTGTCGCCAGTCGGGCAGGGTTGATATTCCGGAAATAACCGAAATCATGACGTTTGACGGGATGCTTTCGGCTCTTTCTCCGAACAGCTTGCGCTTGATCCCCTGGGAAGAGGAGACGGAGGTTTCGCTCCGCGATGTTTTTACGGAACCGGGCTTCATCTCCAGGAATGACAAAAACATCCCCCTAAAGAAGATTGTACTGGCAATTGGCCCGGAAGGAGGATTCAGCTTCGAGGAAATCGACATGGCGCGGCGCACGGGTTTCATCTCCGTCAGTCTGGGAAAGCGGGTGCTGCGGGTGGAAACGGCGTCGCTGGCCGCCCTTGCAGTTATCCAGTATGAGCTTAGTCGGGATTGATGCGTTGTTTTCCAGCATTTTTCGCCAACGGGGCAATCATTGAAATCGCGGATGCCCGACAAAAGCCTTCGGGCCAGATAAAACTTTTTGCATTGTCTCTAACTTGAATAATTTGCGAGGATAATTAATGACTGATCAACGCTGCGGCGGTTTCTGGAGAAGACTTCTGGCCTTTATGATCGACAAGACCATTATCTATGCGCTTTCGCTGAATATCTCGCTTATCGTCCTTTTTGCCGCTGGACTCGGAAACGACATCACATCCCTCCTCCAGTCTCCCCCTGAAGAGATAGCCCGCGGGGCAGGCGCTCTTTCGTTCCTCTGCGCTTTTCTTTCGCTTCTCGTTGACATGACCTACTTCACCTGGTTCCACGGAATCAGCGGACAGACTCCGGGCAAGATGCTGTTTCGCCTCCGCGTCGTTACCGCATCGGGGCAGCCTGTAACCGCCGGAACGGCATTTCTGAGGTGGACAGGCTATCTGATTTCCGGCCTGTTTTTCTTCGCTGGTTTCTTATGGATCGCCTTTGACCGCAAAAAACAGGGATGGCACGACAAAATAGCCATGACTATGGTAGTTTGCGTCGACAAGGCCGCAGCTCCGGCATCCCCCTCCCCCGCCGCACCTCCTTCGGAACCGCCGCTTTCGGAGAAATCTCCCGCCAATCAAGACAGCGAAAAAGAGGCAGTCGCAATTGACAAACCCTAAAATCATCAAAACCCCGCGAAAAACGGCTTGACAAACAAGGTCAGATTTTATAGAGGATCGCGTCACATTAGGTATTGACTAAGCAAAGGGGGCCGGTAGCTCAGTCGGTAGAGCAACGGACTGAAAATCCGTGTGTCGACAGTTCAATTCTGTCCTGGCCCACCATTAAAATCAAGGGGTTGCGAATCTTTTTCGCAGCCCCTTTTTCTTTTGTGAAGATTTTTTACCGCTCCTTTCCCGCTTTCAGACAATACAACCCTGAAATATCAAACATTCGGAAATATCTTGCCCGTAATTTGCGGCAACTGCGTAAATTAATCCCTATCGGTAATATTATCCTTGACTTCCTCCGCAATCGCGGGCATTATTCCCGAAAGGGAATTTAGGAGGAGCCATTGAAAAACAAGGTAACCACGGTGGCGGATATCGGCGTTGCCATACGCAGGAAGCGTAAGGCAGACGGCCTGACCCTGGCTGATGCGGCAGGCTTATGTGGGGTGGGATACCGATTCATGTCCGATTTGGAAAATGGCAAAGAGACGGTGCAGGTCGGGAAGGTTCTCAAGGTTCTGACCGCACTGGGACTCGAAATGGCCATTGCAGCAAGGAACTGGCCGAATGAATAGCCCTGCCGACAAGCACAATCCAGGTCTTGATGTCTATCTTCAGGAGCAGAAGATTGGCCGGCTCTGGCTCGATGAAAGGCGCCGCTTCGTCTTTCAATATGATGCGGCATGGATCGGTAACCCGAAGGCAGTCCCTTTATCGTTGCGCTTACCGCTGAAAACGGAGCCCTACCCTGACGATCTTGCCCGACCCTTCTTTTCCAATCTCTTGCCCGAGGCTGAGATCAAACGGGTCATCGCGCAACGCCTGCGGATCTCAGCAGACAACGACTTTGCCATGCTCAACCGTATTGGCGGGGAATGCGCCGGGGCGGTCTCGGTGCTGCCCGTGGGGGCTGCGCCCACTGCGGACCCCGGCTATCGGGAACTAAACGATGAGGAATTGCACAAGATCATCATCGACCTTCCCCGTAGACCGCTTATGGCCGGGTTGGAAGGAATACGCCTTTCCCTGGCCGGTGCGCAAAACAAGCTCCCGGTTTACATGGAAGGGGACCGGATTTTTATCGCCTCGGGGAATGCGCCGAGCAGCCACATCCTGAAGCCCCCGATTCGGGATATAGAGGATACGGTCGGCAACGAAGCCTTCTGCCTCATGCTCGCCCAAAGGATGAAGCTTCCGGTATCAATGGTTACGATTCGCCAAGGCATTGATCGGATTTTTATCATTGCGCGTTATGACCGAAGCCGAAACAAGAATGGAAGCTTGGTACGCCTCCATCAGGAAGACTTCTGCCAGGCCCTGGGATTCCTGCCTGACCAGAAATATGAAAGTGAAGGCGGCCCAGCATTATCGCAGTGTTTTGGTCTGTTGCAGGAGAAAAGCATACGCCCGGCTGCCGATCGTATGGCCCTGTTGCGCTGGACCATTTTCAATTATCTAATCGGCAATGCCGATGCCCACGCCAAGAATCTGGCAATGCTCTTCACCGATCGAGGACCGCAGCTGGCCCCCTTCTACGATCTCCTCTCGACGCAGGTCTATCCGGATTTGACGGACAGACAGGCCATGAGGATCGGCGGCGAGAACCGACCTTCCTGGATCCAGCGGAAACACTGGGAGCGGCTCAGTGAAGCCACTGCGATCAAGCCCAGGCTTGTCTTAAAGACACTGCAAGACATGACCATAGCGATCATGCCGATAGCGGAAGGATTGGCTGAGGAATTTCAGAAGGCCTACGGTACGAGCACGATCATCGACAAGATTCTGGCGGTCATAAGGAAAAGGGCAGAAACCGTTTAACAGATCATCTCACCCTACAAAAAAAGGGGCTACAAAGAAAATTTGTAGCCCCTTTTTTTGTCATGGGAATTCTCTCCCCTATAAAGTAAGACGGCGCCCTTGCAGGCGCCGTCCTGTTGTTAATTTCTGGATCAGGCTTTCGTTCAATCCTTAAATTCCAGCCGGGTGGCAATCAGCCTTCCCCCGCTGAGGGTGCCGCTCACTGCCACAAGCCGGCCCCGGCCCATATCTGCGGCACTGCCGTTGACAAATTTTACGCCGCTGCCGCTTGCATCGACCATCTGTCCGCCCACCATGAAATTCGCAGTCGAAGAAAAATCATTCATCGCGCCCAGCGCTCCGATCATCTCTGCGTCGCTGCGCTGAATCTCGATCCGGCTCGCCACCATTCTGCCGCCATCCGAACTGGCCGTGACATGAACCCGCACCCCGTTAGCCATGTCACCCTGAAGACCATTTTCAAAGGCAGTGGCGCCTTCATAGAAAATTGTCGCACCGTTCAGCCGGAAACTCGAATCACCCATATTGAATCCATAGAGCACGCCCTCGACTTGTGCCGACATGACGCCGCTTGCGGGCAGGATGCGGACGTCACTCGCTATCAGGACTCCCTCCACAAAGCTGCCGCGCACCAGAATTCTCTTGCCCACTGCAAAATCCTCTTTCGATGCGGTGCTGCCGTCGGAATTGGTGATTGTTGCGTCACCGATCTGCATTGCCAGATTGATGTTTGCCAGTTTGAACCCACCAGTCGCAACATCGTAACTCGAAACAGTGCCGGGGAATGTGCGGTTCTCATTATCCCTGCCGTTCGTCATCATGGTGACAAATTCGACCGAACTCGCCTTGACGATGCCGCCATCGATCAACCCTTCAATTCTGACCATCACGCCATCCGCCAGGTTTTCCGCAGCGCCGCCTGTAAATGCAACGTCCACCGCAGAAGCGTCAACGATAACCCCGCGCAGCTTGAAGCTGGAAAGATTGATAAAATCCGTGACCGCACCCGTCAGCCTTACCGTAGCGTCTGTCCTCTGCTTGACAAAGTATATCCGATTCGCCACAACCTTTCCCGCCTGCCATACGCCGCTTACCCGGACCAGACTCCCGTCTTTCAGATCGACAGCGGCGCCATTGAGGAAAACAGCGGCACTTGCATCAACCGTCACATCGCCAAGACTGAACGAAAGCGCCGTCGGCACGAGTCCGCTGACGCGCCCGCCGAGATTGACGCTGCTGCCGTCAACGAGCTGCGTGGTTTCGATGCGGACCACTTTGGCATCCAGCGTATTGCCGGACACCGCCGTATCGGACCAGACTGCAACGCGCTGTCCCACCGCCAGCGTGGAACCAGCGGGAAGCAACGTTGCGCTGCCATAGTTGACCGTGAGCGCCGCGATCGTGAAGGTTTTGGCCGCCGGATCGAGACTGGAGACAGTACCTGCAACCCGGACACCTACGGCGCTGCCGGGATCCCTGCGTTCGATTCGGGTCGCAATGATGTTGCCTGAGGCATCCCGACTCCCGTGAACTTCGACCAAGTCCCCAATCGCGAAATCAGCAAGGCTGTTCGCGCCTTCGAACACCGTCGGCGCCGCCACGTCAGCCGATATCTTGACTGTCTGCCCCGCTACCGTGAAATCACCGCCCGCAATGGCGCTGATTGTCCCGAGGACTTCCGGTCGTATGCTCAGTCTGGTGATGCGCCCCAGGCCGTCGAGCATGGTTTCGACATTCATCCCCAGTCTGACGGAGGTGGTCGTGCCTGCCAGCGGCGCATTCGGATTGATCTCCTGATTTACCTGAGCAATCGAGTCGTCGTGGCTGACACCGTCGATAATAATGCTGCCAAAGCCGGTTACCGTACCCGTAGAGTAGGAGGCTGAAGAACCGACGCCGCCGCCGGTTGCGCTACTCCCCCCGCCGCCACACCCGGATAGTAAAAAAACGATTAGCAACAAATAGATCATCCCTATGACGACGCCTGTCCGCTTCCTGAAATTTTTCATAAATTCCTCCTTCATAATTTCTCCTTTTTGACTGCATTCAGCAGTGTAATTTGCTCGCCCCTCTCAATGACGTCCAATATCCCGTAGATCACTGCATTCCCATGCCGGGAGAAGTCCCGCCCTTTATTTTAAAGCTTTCCATCAAATCCACCTTCGCGGCCTGGATAATGCCGTTTTTGATGGTTCCTTTCACCTTGGCTCTGAGCCCCGCCTTAACCAGCAGTCCGTCTGTAAAGATGGTCGCGCTATCCAATCCAACCCTCTGCAGACCGAACGGGGTAATAATTGTAAAACCGCTGATCGACTGATCCGTGTAATGGAGGGTGTAGATAAACCCCTCACAACTGATATTGCTGTTTTCGCTGAGTTCGGAACTCTTTTTTTCAATGACATCAGCCAGCAGAACGGTGGGTGACGCAAGACCGCCCTTTACGTCTACAATATCCCCCTCCTGAATTCCTGCAGGTCCGAATTTGACGAGCATGGCCTTGCTGTAGTCAACAGTGAGGGCATTGATCTTGAAAGTGGAAGCGGTCGGGGAGCTGATCCGCCCGCTGACTTCAAACTGGCGCAGGATCGGCTGCAGGCTGATTCTGGTAGCGATGATATTGCCATCGGCATCGGCCAGCCCGCTGATTTCCACCATATCGCTGGCGGCAAGATCGGCCAGCGTCAGGTTGGCGCCCGGCAGAGCAGCAATAGTGGTTTGCGCACTGACCAAAACGGTCTGGCCCATAATTTCCAGGGCGCCCCTGCCATGGTCAATGCTGCTGATCGGCCCCGCGGCGTTGTTATCAAAGGTGACCCTCTCGGCTTTTCCGGTTTTGCCGTCGGCGTTGACCATGCCTTCAACTTTTACGACCATCCCGACCTGAAGTTCTTTCTCATCCCTGTTGACGCCATTGATGGTGACCTTCGCGCCGGTCGTTTGAAACTCGACGCCGTTTACAAAAATGCTGCCCAGTGCGGTAATCGGACCGACGCTGGTATTGCCCGTGCCCCCGATCCCGCCGCCTGCCAGAAGGTCTACGCCACTGCCGCCACAGGAGATCGCTCCCGGAAATAAAAAGAGCAAAAGCAGAAAAATACGCAGCTTTTTTAATAAAACGCTTGTATTATCGTAGAAAGATTGTTCGCGTCGCATCTATTTTCTCCCTGACTCCTTTGGGTCTGCAATATTTCCGATATCTTCCTCAAAATAGTAGATGCCCAGCCCAACCCGTTTGCGGCCGCTGCCCTGAACGTCGGGATTTGCATCACGATCCCGGTTTGCCAGCCATTTATCCAGTTTTTCAAGAAGAGCTTGAGATTCTTTGGAACTTACAGCCTTGAACTCTTCCAGAAACTCCGCCGGAATGTTGTCGTATGCCACCTTGCGCTGGAAAAAGGGGACGTTGTTTTCCGGGTCCAGATTGTGGTTTATTGTTTCAATTAAATCAGCAACGTCCGCCCCGAGGATTTCCAGTTTTGCCTTTTTGTCGTCGCCAGGCAGATATGCGCGGGTCATCAGTTTTACGGCGCCGCTCTCCTGCAGCGCAACCGCCCCAATGTTGAGCAGTTCGTCCAGAACCGCCCTGACCGGCATGTCGCCGCTGTACTTCTTCACCAGACTGCTGAAAGAAACAGCTCCATCCAGCGCCAGATCAACCGGATTATCGTCGTCATCCAGAAACAGGGGGTCGCGAATCCAGCCGCTGATTACCCGGGTAGCGCGGTTGTACCGCCCATGCGCCTCCTCATCTACCGGAATCTCCAGATCACGCAGTTTCTGAACTTCCTTGCGTGACAGCCCGGTAATAACCGAAACCCGGGATGAAGTCTGCTTGCGCCGGGGAATGCCAAACTCCCTGAAGGCGACATCCACATATACCCACCTCGCCAGGTCGGAAAAGACGTGGTATGAAATGCCATTGGACAAAAGCATGTGCACCAGCGGCCTGAGCAGCTTCAGAATGGCATTATTCAAGTTTTCAGCAATCGACAAGCTCATGGTTTGGGAATATATTCCCAAATATGAGCGATGTCAAGAATTATTTTTTTCCGGGGTTAGCTGCTTGCCCGAGGATGCAGTAATCGATCGTTTTCATTTCTGTTGCGTTTAACGGATAGTTATGCTATCAGCACCGGTCTTAAATTTACTGTTAATGGTGGGTTTTATTTTATGGAAACGATAAATTCCGTAAGAGGGTTCCGGGATATACTTTTCCCGGAAACGGAAAAATGGCGGAGAGTTGAAGAAACCGCTCACGAGGTTTTCCGAACATTCGGCTTCCGCGAGATCAGGGTTCCCATGCTCGAAAAAACGGAACTCTTTCGTCGCGGCATCGGGGAGTCAACCGATATCGTGGAAAAAGAGATGTACACCTTTACCGACCGCGGCGAGGAATCCCTCACGCTGCGTCCGGAGGCGACCGCTTCCGTCATCCGCGCCTATCTCGAGCATTCCCTCCACGCCGTGGAAAGCGTTACAAAGCTCTACACGATCGGCCCCATGTTCCGCCGGGAAAGACCACAAAAAGGACGTTATCGCCAGTTTCACCAGATAGATACGGAGATTCTCGGCCCGGACGACCCGCGGATCGATGCCGAGCTCATTTTGATGCTTGCGCATTTTCTCGACAAACTGGGGCTTAAAAATATTGCGCTGGAGATAAACTCCCTCGGCTGTCCTGATTGCCGCCCCGCTTTTCAGAAGGCAATAGTATCTTTTCTGCAGGGGCGTGAAAAGGAACTCTGCCCCGACTGCCAGCGCCGCCTCGCCACCAACCCGCTGCGGGTCTTTGACTGCAAGGTGGAAAACTGCGCCAAAATCATCGCGGAAGCCCCGATGCTTCCCGATTTTCTCTGCGCCGATTGCCGAAAGCATTTTGAATCACTCCAGGAATCGCTTTCCCTTTTCGCTTTGCCGTTCAGGCTGAATCCGAAGATGGTGCGGGGCCTCGATTACTACACCCGCACAACGTTTGAAATAACCACAGAATTCCTTGGCGCCCAAAACGCTGTTGTCGGCGGCGGTCGCTATGACCACCTCGTCCTCGATCTCGGCGGCCCCGATATCCCCGGGATCGGTTTTGCAATCGGCTTTGAGCGGCTTGTTGCGATGCTTCCGGAAAATGACGAGACGAGCCCCCCCCTGCTTTTTATAGCGGCAGTCGGCGAAGAGGCGCTCAAGAAGGCCTTTTTCATCGGCAACCGTCTCCGCATGAAGGGGCTGCAGATCGAAATGGACCATTCCGGGCGCAGTCTGAAGAGCCAGATGAAGCGAGCCGACAAGCTCAAAAGCCGCTACGCGCTGATTCTCGGCGAGCGGGAAATAGAGGAAAACAAGGCCTCCGTGCGGAACATGCAGACGGGCCTTCAACAGGAAACGAGTCTGGATATTTTGGAAGAAACAATTATTAATTTAGAGAGGTAGATACTTTGTCCGATTTTTTGATGCGATATAAAAGGACGCATTACTGCGGAGATTTGAACGAGACACACGCCGGAATGGAGGTTGTCCTGATGGGATGGGCCCACCGGCGGCGCGATCACGGCGGCGTTATCTTCATTGACCTTCGGGATCGCGAGGGATTAACCCAGGTTGTCTTCAACCCGGAAACGAACGAGGCATCTCATCAGGAGGCCGGGCGAATCCGCAGTGAATTCGTGCTGGCAATTCATGGAAAAGTCCGCAAGCGACCGGAAGGAATGGAAAATTCAGAACTGAAAACAGGAAAGATCGAGGTTGTCGCCGACGAACTGGAGATTCTCAACGAATCGAAGACGCCTCCCTTTGTCCTGGATCAGACAACGGAGATATCGGAGAACGTTCGCCTCAAGTACCGCTATCTCGACCTCCGCCGCCCGGAAATGCAGAAAAACCTGATCCTGCGCAGCCGCGTCGCGATGGCAACGCGGGAGTATTTCAATCGCGAAGGATTCATCGAGATCGAAACGCCGTTTCTGACGAAGAGCACACCGGAGGGGGCGCGCGACTATCTTGTCCCCAGCCGGGTCAATCAGGGGATGTTTTACGCCCTGCCCCAGTCTCCCCAACTCTTCAAGCAATTGTTGATGGTTTCTGGATTTGACAAGTATTTTCAGATAGTTAAATGCTTCAGAGATGAAGATCTCCGGGCGGATCGCCAGCCGGAATTTACCCAGATCGACGTCGAGATGTCCTTTATCACCGAAGAGCAGATTATCGGTTTGATCGAGGGATTGATTGTTCATCTCTTCGGTTCCTGTCTCGGAAAAAAGCTTTCCCTTCCCTTCCCCCGCATCTCCTATCAGGATGCAATGAACCGTTTCGGAAAGGATAACCCCGATCTGCGCTTCGGGATGGAAATGAGAGACCTTACAGATATCCTGAGAAATTCGGGACTTAAACTATTTTCCGAGATAGCCGCCGGAGGGGGAACAATCAAGGCGATCAAGGTTGACGACGGAAAAGGCCTCTCCCGCAAGGACCTCGATGAGCTGAAAGAGTTTGTCGCCCGCTATGGGGCGGGCGGACTGGCCTGGGCCAGGGTAACGCCGGAGGGATGGACATCGCCGATCTTCAAATTTCTGACTGCGGAGGAGGTAGCGTCAATCAACGCAAGAATGGAAGCCGCGGAAGGCGCCGTCATCCTCTTTGTTGCCGATTCCCCGGGAATCGTCCGCGACTCGCTGGGCAACCTGCGCGTCCATCTGGCAAAGAAGCTCGGCTTGATCGATCCGGCAGCCCTCGCCTTTACCTGGGTTACCGACTTTCCCCTCTTTGAGTACAGCGACACCGAAAAGCGGTTTATGGCCACGCATCATCCCTTTACCGCGCCGGTTTTAGAGGATATGCAGTACATCGAGACTGATCCGGGCAAGATTCACGCCCGCGCCTACGACCTGGTGCTGAACGGCTCCGAAATCGGGGGAGGCAGCATCCGGATTCACCAGCAAGCGGTGCAGGCGGCAATCTTCAAGGCACTGGGGTTAAGCGAGGAAAGCGCCCGTTCCAAATTCGGCTTTCTCCTCGATGCACTCGAATTTGGAACCCCTCCCCACGGGGGGATCGCCTTCGGACTCGACCGTCTGGTGATGCTGATGACCGGCGCGGAGTCGATCCGGGATGTCATCGCCTTCCCCAAGACACAAAAGGCTACCTGTCTCTTGACAGAAGCTCCGTCTCATGTCAGTATAGAACAACTTATGGAACTCTCCCTAAAGATTGTTTCGTGATCTTTATTTAACGGTTCTTCGGCGCTGCGGGTTTTTTATGAATTGCAAATATTTTATTATTGCAGTGAACACTGACGGAAAACAGCGTCTTGAACAAAACGTTGCCGGCAGGATGATGCCGGCGCTCTTTTTTCCCGCCTCCAGTTAACGACAAAGGAGAAGGGGAGCAGAGGGCGCCTTAAGAAAGGGCGCCTTTTTTATTTGGCGCCGTGGTGCTGGATCAACTCTACAGAGAAAAAGGGGTGAAAAATGGCTAAATGGAATAAAGACAGAAGGGTTTTGGAGCACGAGCATACCAATTTCTGGAAATTCGACCTGAAGGATGTTGCAGAGCCGAATCTGCAGAAGGATGTTTTTCCCTACAGCGAGGTATGCCGGATAGATTTTGACAACAAGATATTGCCGATCAACCCCGCAGAGGATATCTTCATAACCGACACCACGTTTCGCGACGGCCAGCAGGCGCGCCCCCCCTATACGGTAAAGCAGATCGTCGATCTCTATTCTTTGATGAGCAAACTGGGGGGGCCAAGCGGAGTTATCCGCCAGTCTGAGTTTTTCCTCTACAGCGCGAAAGACCGCGAGGCTGTAGATAAATGCCGCGATCTCGGTTTGCAATTTCCGGAAATCACCGGCTGGATTCGGGCCGCCGCGGATGACGTTCAACTCGTCAAGGATATGGGGCTGAAGGAAACCGGCATCCTGGCCTCGGTTTCTGACTATCACATCTTTCTCAAGCTGAACAAAAACAGACGGCAGGCCCTGGACGACTATCTGGCCGTAGTCAGGTCCATTCTCGATGCGGGAATAATCCCACGCTGCCATTTCGAGGACATAACCCGTGCAGACATCTATGGTTTCGCAGTCCCTTTTGCTATAGAACTAATGAAACTCCGTGAGGAAAGCGGCATAGACATCAAGGTGCGGCTCTGCGACACGATGGGCTACGGCGTCTCCTATCCGGGCGCCTCATTGCCCCGCAGCGTTGACAAGCTTGTTCGCGCCTTTATCGAAGATGCCGGCGTTCCCGGACATCTGCTGGAATGGCACGGCCACAACGATTTTCACAAGGGGCTGATCAACGCCTCCCATGCTTGGCTATATGGCTGCAGCGGCGCGAACGGTGCGCTCCTGGGGATGGGTGAACGTACTGGCAACTCTCCCGTGGAGGGGTTGATCATCGAATACATCTCCTTAAAAGGAGAGACGAATGACATCGATACTACAGCGATTACCGATATCGCCAACTATTTTGAAAAGGAGATCGGCGTTAGAATCCCGTCGAACTACCCGTTTGTGGGTTCCGATTTCAATGTGACCAGGGCCGGAGTCCACATTGACGGCTTGATTAAAAACGAAGAGATTTACAACATCTTCGATACCGCAACCCTGCTGAAACGGCCGATCATGCCTATGGTTACCGACAAATCCGGCAAAGCCGGGATAGCCTTCTGGATCAACTCCCATTTCGGGCTGAAGGGAGAAAGTGCTGTCGACAAGCGCCACCCCGGCGTTTCCCGCATCCATAAATGGGTTACCGATGAATACGAATCGGGCCGGGTGACGAGCATCTCCAATGAAGAACTGGTAAGGCGCGTGCAGAAATACATTCCTGAACTCTTCATGTCCGAACTGGAAAAGATCAAACATATTGCCTCGCAAACGGCGGTTGCGGTTGTCAATCAAGTCATTGAGCATCCCGACATGAAAACCATGAAACCAGAGCTTCAGGAACCGGCGATGCAGCAGTTTATCGAGGAAAATCCGTCGATTCAGTTTGCCTACGTCGTCGATATGAACGGTCGGAAGACGACCAGAAACATTACCAATATCGCCGATCGCGCCAAATACGAAAATTACGGCGTCGGGACCGACCAGTCCGATCGCGAATGGTTCATCAAGCCCCTGCAGACGGGAAAAATCCATGTCACCAATTTCTATATCTCCAAGATGACGGGGGCATTGTGCATAACGGTTTCCTCCCCGATTGTCGATGAGAATGACGAGATGGTGGGAATTTTCGGCGTTGATATCAAATTTGAGGATTGGGTAAAAAGGGTGGAGGATATCGCCGAGGCTACCCAGATTGCCTTGCGCGAGGAATACGAGGCGAAATCGAAATCAGATCGCTGGATGTAAAAAAGTCATCGGCGGTCGGCTATCAGGTTTCAGTCGACCGCCGGTCTGGTTTAAAAGTCCTCGACCTGCCATCTCTCATAGGGCAGATCCTTGGCGTTTCGCGAGTAGGGAGAAAGTTCCATAATAAAACGGGAGGGGCTGACCGGCATATTTCCCATCCCCCGCGAATAGTCGGTAAGCGGATAGCTCAAATATAACTGGTCCTTGGCGCGGGTTGCCGCCACATAAAAAAGCCGCCTTTCCTCTTCTTCTCCGCCCTCGTCCTTCAGAGCCCGGGCCAGCGGCATCATCCCCTCGCTGCACCAGATCATCAGAACCGCCCGCCATTCCAAACCCTTTGCCTGGTGGATGGACGACAGGACAACGCGATCCTGCAGCAGCGTCTCGTTCTCGGCGTCATCATCGTTGACGCTGGTCAACAGGGCAAGTTCACTCAAGAAATCCTCCGGAGAGGAAAAGCGTGAGGAAAAATTCATGAACTGCAGCAGATCTTCTTCGCGGGATGCCGCATCGGTACGGGTTTCCCTGAGAAGATCGATGTATCCGTTTTTGGTGATCGCTTCGATAATAAGCGGCGGAGCGCTCCCCCTTGCGGCATTGACCGCCCGAAAGGTTTCGAGAAACCGTCCGAGCCCGGAGGCAGCCGAACGGGGCGCCGCCTTCTTGAAATCGTCTGTCAGAACCGCCGCCAGGGGATCCGCCTGCCCGTTAATAAACCTCCAGAGTTTGTCCGCCGTCGCCGGGCCGATTTTTTCGTAAAGGCCAAGTGCTCGTTTCCACGCCATTTCATCCTTCGGATTGACCATGATCCGGAGATATGCGGTAACATCCTTGATGTGGGCCTGTTCAAAAAAGCGAATCCCCGAACGTATCTCAAACGGAATCCCCCGCCGGGTCAGCTCCATCTGCACCTCCATCGAATGGAAATGTGCCCGGTACAGTACGGCTATTTCACTGAGGGAGACGCCGCCGCGGTTTATTTCGATTATCCGCTGGGCAACAAAATCGGCCTGCTGCAAGACATTTCTCGTGGGAACGAGAACCGGGCGCACCCCCTTTTCCCGCACCGCCCGCAGGGTTTTCTGAAACTGATTCTCATTGTTGTTGATGCTCAGGTTAGCCAGATTGAGGATCTCCGGGGTGCTGCGATAGTTTGTTTCCAGCTTGAACATCCGGCAGTCGGGATATAAGTCGGGAAAGTTCATGATGTTTTCATAATTCGCCCCCCGAAAGGAGTAGATGCTCTGGGAATCGTCGCCAACCACCATCAGATTGCGGTGACGGGAGGCGAGCAGGTTCATGATTTCCGCCTGGAGACGATTGGTGTCCTGATATTCATCGACAAGGATGTGAAGGAAACGCTCCGCATAATAGTCCCTTGTTTCAGGGAAATTCAGCAGCAGCTCCCGCCAGAAGAAGAGAAGATCGTCAAAATCCATCACATTCAAGGCCTGCTTCCTTGTTCTGTAGCGTGAGGCAACGGCGACGATATCCTCCGTGCGGCTCTCAAAAAAAGGATAGCGATTCGCGACTATCTCCGAAAGGGGCGCTTCCGTGTTGACTCCGAGGCTTATGATGCCGCCCACGACGTCCCCCTTGGGAAATTTGCCCGCCCTGTCATCAATCCCCATCTCCTTGATGCAGGCATTGATCAATTGACGGGAATCCTCGCTGTCAAGAATGGAAAAATTGGAGGCAAATCCGAGTCG
>CAZKHU010000016.1:0-41759 GCA_964552725.1 uncultured Syntrophus sp. | reverse complement strand
CACCGGCCCTCTGAACCCCATTCAGATACGCTACCAGACTGCGCCACGCCCCGACACCAATTACTGCTATCGTGGCGCTCCTTAACACCATAACTGATCTCTGTCAAGGACAATGACACGGCAAGAAAGCAATCGAACCACAGAGAGGCGGAAACGGAAGATTATAAAAAGCTTGAACAAAAGATCATTGTTGAGGTATAGTCGCCACCACAAAGCAGGGAGCGGCATGACATCATGGAATCGAGAAAACATATCTTGAGAGAAGCATTTATCTTTTTTTGCATTGTATCCCTCTTGCTTACGGCTGCGGCGAAGGCCCATTCAGATATTTACCGATATACCGATCCCGAAGGCGTCATCCACCTGACAAATGTGCCGACAGACAACGGCGCCCCGTATGTTCTGGTAATGAGGGAAAGGCGAGTGCTTTTAAAGTTACCGGGGAAAATTTCCGATTACGAATCCATAATCAATCAGACTTCCGAGAAGTACGACGTTGATTCCACCCTTGTCAAGGCCGTGATCAAGGCTGAATCGAATTTCAATCACAAGGCCGTCTCGCCGGTCGGCGCCCGGGGCCTCATGCAGCTCATGCCGGCCACCGCGGCGTCGCTGCAGGTGGCGGACTCTTTCCATCCGGAAAGCAATATTGACGGCGGCGTCCGCTATCTGCGCTATCTTTCCAATTTATTCAAGGGCAATCTGCCGCTGGTCCTTGCGGCGTACAACGCCGGTGAAAATGCCGTAATCCGCTATAACAACAGCATCCCTCCCTATAAGGAAACCCGGACCTATGTAAAAAGGGTTCTCCGCTACCTTGAACAGTACCGGAATGAGAAGAATTGAAGCTGTCCAAACAACTTATCTGCTCGGACCCGCCGACAGGAAGCCGCCTATTTCCTCCAGTTTTTTCTCTTTCACTCCGGGAACATCCTTAAGCTCCGCGAGACTGGAAAAATTCCCCCTCTCACTCCGCATCCGCACAATTCGGGCGGCGGCTGCTTCCCCAATGCCGGGGACAAGAGCCAGATCCCCTGCCGAAGCCCTGTTCACATCGAGCGGAATGCCCAGCGCAATCCTTGTGGCCGTGCCCATTTTCCCCATCTGCAAGTCCCCTTCTCCGGAGAACGTAAAAAGGGCGTCCTGATGAATGTCTGCAGACAGCAATCCCTCTTTATGGCCGGTTTTTTTTACACCGACTGCCTCGATCAGACTTCGAGACGAGGCCCCGGGGGGAAGAAAATATATTCCCTCCCCCTCAATCCCGCGGAACTCCACCGCAATGAAATCGGGGGCTTGTATCGCCAGCGGTAGGGGGTTTTCCCGCCGGGGATGCCGGACGTTAAATGACAAAAAGCCATAAATTCCCAGGCAGACAATCAAAAGGGCAAGCATGCCGACTCTCTGGTCTGCGGAGGCAACCATTTCAACTCTCTTTTTCCAGACCGAAGGCATCGTGCAGGGCAGTCACGGCCAACTCGGTGTATTTTGCCTCCACAACGCAGGAGACCTTGATTTCGGAGGTGCTGATCATCAGGATGTTGATCCTTTCGCCGGCAAGCGTCTGGAAGATTTTCGCCGCAACACCTGCATGGCTGATCATGCCGCTGCCGATCACCGAAACCTTTGCAACATTTTCATCCACTTCCAGTTTATCGGCGCCGATATCATGAACGGACTCGCCGATGATCCTCTTTGCCTCGCGGACCTCCTTGCGGGAAACCGTAAAGGTCATATCCGTATATCCATCGATGCTTGCATTCTGAATGATCATATCCACCATGATATTATTTTCTGCCAGCGGCGCGAAGATCGCAGACGCAATCCCGGGACGGTCCGGAACATGAATAACCGTTACCTTTGCCTGGTCGCGGTCATACGTCACGCCGGCAACTATCTCCTTCTCCATATTGTCAACCTCCTTTGTTACCAGTGTTCCTCCTTCATCCGAAAAAGAGGATTTTACATAAACCGGTACATTGTATTTCTTTGCCAGCTCCACCGAACGCGGCTGCAGCACCTTGGCGCCGGCTCTGGCCATCTCCAGCATCTCGTCGTAGGTTATCCGGGAAAGTCGCCGGGCTTTACTGCAGATGTTCGGATCGGTCGTATATACGCCGTCAACATCAGTATATATGTCACATACATCGGCATTGAGAGCTGCGGCCAGCGCTACGGCGCTCGTGTCGGAACCGCCCCTGCCGAGCGTTGTTATGTTGTTGTCGCAATCCCGCCCCTGAAAACCGGCAACAACCACAATTGTCCCTTCTGCCAAATCCTTGAGCATCGCGTCTTTCTGTACGCTCAGGATGCGCGCCTTGCTGAAGGCCTGATCGGTAATGACAGGAACCTGAAAACCCAGTAAAGACTTCGCCTTATGGCCCATCCCATTGAGCATGATGGCAAGCAGCGTTATTGTTGTCTGCTCTCCGGTGGAAATGAGCGAATCGTACTCCCGCAGGTTTGGTTCATCCGCCGCCTGCCGGGCAAGTTTAATAAGGCGGTCCGTCTCGCCGGACATGGCCGACAGGACAACAACCACGCTATTCCCCGCCTCTTTCGTCCGGATCACCTTTTGGGCCACATTGGCAATCCGCTCCAGATTGGCAACCGAAGTGCCGCCATATTTCTGTACAATCAAAGCCATCTGATCAAATCCCCCCTCCAGGCGGCGCGATTCAAAACACCACGCCTTTTAGTCTTCGCATAACCCATTCCTGTTCAACCGAGATGCGTATTTCCCTTTTTGTCTCGTCAAGATATGCAAAGGCGAGGCAAATGGCTGCATCCGGAATAAAATCTGCAACCTTTTCCGCCCATTCTACAACAGTAACCCCGTTTCGGGAAATCGTCTCGTCAAATCCTGCATCCAGCAGATCCGCGCTTCCGGAGAGACGATAGACGTCGAGATGATAAAGAGGCGCCGCCTCGCCCGGATACTCGTTGATCAGTGTGAAGGTCGGCGAAACAACCGCATACGCATCGGGAACCCCCATCCCCTTCGCTATCCCCTGGACGAGGAGCGTTTTCCCCGCTCCGAGTTCCCCCTCAAGCGCGACGAAGTCCCCGGCCCTTAGAATCCTGCCGATCCCAACTCCCAGTTGAAAGGTCTGTTCAGGGCCTTCCGACACCAGAACAACAGAAAAACTATTCCCCATCAAATCCTGATTCGCCCGTCCGCTTTTCAATAATGACTATGGCCGTTGCCAAAGCGTCCGTATGCGAGATGCTGACCGCCGGCCTTCCCAAATCCTGTTCCCTCAAAAAAAATCCGGCCTTTCCGGACAGCTTGACAGAGGGCTTTCCTTTGCTGTCGTGAACCGTGGCAATCTCGGTAAAACTTATCCCTCCACTCAACCCGATTCCCAGCGCCTTTAAAAATGCCTCCTTAACGGCGAAACAGGCGGCAAAATGGAGGGAAGGGCGCACCTTTTCCTGACAGTAGGCAATTTCCTCGACCGCATAAACGCGGCGAATGAATGCTTCCCCCCATCTGGCGAGAATCCTCTCGATTCTTGCAACTTCCACGAGATCGATCCCGACGCCGGAGACCATCCTAAGACCTGCTGATTGCATCCGCCATCAGCGCCACCTTTTTCATGATGGAAACGTCATGCACCCTGACAATATGGGCCCCTCCCAGGATGGAAGCCGTTACCGCCGCCGCCGTCCCTGCGATGCGCTCGGCGGGGAGCCCCCCCGTTATCTTGCCAATGAAGGCTTTACGGGAAACACCCATAAGAATCGGCCTTCCTAACCTTTTAAACTCGCCGAGACGACGGATAAGCCGCATATTGTCGTCCGCTGTCTTGCCGAAACCGATTCCCGGATCGACGGCCATTTGGGTAAAGTCTATTCCTTCCAAACGGGCCGCCTCCATCCGTTCTTCCAAAAAACCCACTATATCGTCAATCAGGGAGGGATAAGTCAGGTCGCCCTGCTGCATTACCTTGGGCATCCCCCGCATGTGCATCAAGACCAGCCCCGCGCCGGAAGCGGCGACGGCGCTTGCCATTTTTCCGTCATATTTCAGCGAACTGACGTCATTTATTATTTCCGCCCCGGCCTTCAGAGCCTCCTCGGCAACCTCCGCCTTCATGGTATCGATCGAAAGAGGAATGGAGACCTTGGCCGCAAGCCCAAGAATAATCGGGAGAACCCTCCGGAGTTCCTCTTCAACGGAAACCGCATCTGAGCCGGGGCGAGTGGATTCGCCTCCTATGTCAAGGATATCGGCGCCCTCTTCGGCCATCCGCATTCCCTCCTCGATTGCCTTTTGGGGAGAGGCGTAGCGACCGCCGTCCGAAAAGGAATCGGGGGTCGCATTGATGATCCCCATGATCAGGGTGCGCTCGCCGATGACAATCTCCCGGCGCGACGTCCTGAAGAGCAGATGGCTCCCGGTCATTTCGTTCATGCGGTTTTCTCTGTCGGGCTGTTCTGCTCGCCTGGCGCACTGTCCTCTCCGTTTTGCAGAACATCGCCCCGGATAAGCGCTTCAAGTTCCTGGCCGGTCAATACCTCTTTTTCGAGAAGCACGAGGGCTATCTGATTGAGCAAATCGATATTCGCCAGAAGGATGCCCTTTGCCTTCTCATAACTGGATAGAACTATCTGGTTTATCTCCGCGTCTATCTTTTTTGCAGTCTCTTCGCTGTAATCCTTATGGGAGGCAAATTCCCTCCCCAGGAAAATCTGCTCTTCCTTCTTGCCGTAGCTCAGGGGCCCGATTGCCTCGCTCATTCCCCACTCGCAAACCATCTTGCGGGCCAGACCGGTAGCCCGTTCAATGTCGTTCCCGGCGCCGGTTGTATAATCCTTGAGGATAATCTCCTCGGCAGCCCGGCCGCCAAGAAGTATAACGATGTTGTTGAGAAGAAACTCCCGCGGATAGGCGTGTTTCTCATCGACCGGCAATTGCTGGGTAAGACCGAGAGCCATTCCACGGGGAATGATCGTTATCTTGTGGATAGGGTCGGTTCCCGGAAGCATGCGGGCCACGAGCGCGTGGCCTGTTTCGTGATAGGCGGTGTTTTTCTTTTCCTCATCGCTTATCACCATGCTCTTGCGCTCGGTACCCATCATTACCTTGTCTTTTGCATATTCAAAATCAGCCATCGATACTTTTTCCTTGTTGAAGCGGGCGGCGTAAAGCACCGATTCATTGACAAGATTCTCTATATCGGCGCCGGAAAATCCCGGCGTTCCCCGGGCGATGACGCTGAAATTGACGTCCTCGGCAAGGGGGGTCTTGCGGGCATGAACCTCCAGAATCTTTTCCCGGCCGCGCACGTCCGGAAGCGGCACCACCACCTGGCGGTCGAAACGGCCGGGACGCATCAGGGCCGGATCCAGAACATCCGGACGGTTGGTCGCGGAGACAAGTATAACCCCTTCGTTGGATTCAAAACCATCCATCTCGACCAGCAACTGATTCAGCGTCTGCTCCCTTTCGTCGTGTCCCCCGCCCAGACCGGCCCCGCGATGACGCCCCACCGCATCTATCTCATCGATGAAGATTATGCAGGGGGCATTTTTCTTCCCCTGGACAAACAGATCGCGCACGCGGGAGGCGCCGACGCCGACAAACATTTCCACAAAATCCGAACCGCTGATGCTTAAAAAGGGCACATCCGCCTCTCCGGCAATTGCCCGCGCCAGCAGTGTTTTACCCGTGCCGGGAGGACCAACAAGCAATAATCCTTTGGGAATCCGCCCTCCCAGCTTGGTATATTTTTTCGGATCGCGTAAAAAGTCAATGACCTCCTGCAGTTCGGATTTTGCCTCTTCGACCCCTGCCACATCGAGGAAGGTAATCTTTTTCGACTTGTCATTGACCAGGCGGGCGCGGCTCTTGCCGAAGGCCATCGCCTTGCCTCCCCCGCTCTGCATCTGCCGCATGAAAAAGATCCAGACCCCGATCAGCAGAAGCATCGGCAGCCACGATACAAGCAACGTCATATACCAGGGGGAATCATCAACGGGCTTGGCGGAAATACGCACTCCTTTTGCTTTAAGCATTTCAATGGCGCCTGCATCTTTGGGGGCGTATGTCTTGAAGCTCGTGCCGTTGGTCAATTTTCCGGTTATATTCTCTCCCTGAATCGTCACCTCGGAAACATTTGATTTCTCAACGCTGCTTAAAAACTCGCTGTAGATCATCTCGGTCTGCGACACTTTCGGCTGGCTGAAAAGGTGGTACATCATGACGAAAACCAGGCTGATCACAAGCCAGAGCGCTATATTTTTCTGTAGAGGATTCAATTTGTTATTCTCCTTTTATGAACATTCAACGATCTTTCCCATCAATCGCGCCACGGGCAACGGCTTCCAATCCGCGCACAGCGCATATTTTCTAAATAGCGTTCCTGATTACTTCAAACCAACTCTATTTTCAACACTTTTTTAGTTTTTTCGGTAATGCGCACCCGCTGGCTGATCCGCTCGCCGGCAATCCAGATAACCGACTGCGCGTCAACCAAAAGGGGAATGCCGCCCCGCAGCGCGCTGGGAATCTTTCTGTCGATAAAGTATTTTTTTAATTTCTTTCGTCCTCCCAGCCCCAAAAGATCAATCCTGTCGCCATGACGCCAATTTCTTATGAACAACGGCGGCTGGATGCAATCATAATCCATAAAGGCCGTCTCCGGATGGTTCCTGACCTCGGAAAACCCCGGCTCATCGATCATCTCCACGCGCACATTCCTTTTAATTCCGGGTAAATTGATCGTCGACGGGATTTTGACCTCTATTTCGAAGCTGCCTGCTCCAATGCGGGAAGCCGCCCGGAGAGCCCGTCGTCCGGCCATTCTTCCGATCTTCAGGACATCTGCCGCCTTTTCAACCACTATCCCGAATGGAAGGTCAAGCCTCCTGCATCTAATGTCTTTTTTACGACACAATCCCAGAATCGCCTCTATATGGGAATAGCCGATGCCATTTTGCGAAGCGGTCATCCCCTCCAGTAAAAATTTAACGATGCGGGCCTGCACTGCCTGGTGCTGTTGCGAAAAATCCGCCAGCGGAATGGAAACTTCCCCATCACCCGCGCTTATCCCCCAGGAAAGGACCAATTGCCGTACAACATTAAGCATATAATCGTCTTCCATCCGGATGATTTCGGCAGTGCGGGCAATCCCTTCCATAAGCCGCGGGTTGTAGCGCTTCTTCAATTCGGGGAGCAGCCAGTTGCGGATGCTGTTGCGCAAAAAAACAGGGTCCGAGTTGGAGTTGTCTGTCCTGTAAGAAAGCCCCTCCCTGTTTAAAAACTCCAGTATCTCGCTACGGTCGACATATAGCAGCGGGCGAATCAGACGGTTATCCCGGATTGGGGAAATTCCCCTGAGGCCTTCAAGACCGGCGCCCCGAAGAAGATTGATGAAGAATGTCTCCACCTGATCGTCCCGATGATGGCCGGTCGCTATCTTTTCAGCGCCACATTCCTTTGCAGCTTCATAGAGGAAGCGGTAACGCTCCTCCCTGCCGATCTCTTCGATGGACTTGCCGGTTTTTTTTTGCCGCTCGCGAACATCCTCCCTTTTCGTTATGAATGCCATGTTCTTTTGCCGGCAGAGAATGCGGACGAACTCCTCATCCCGGTCGGCATCTTCACCCCTGAGACAATGGTTAAGATGCGCCACGGCAATCTTCAGGGAATATTCCCCGGCAAGAATTTCAAGGATTCTCAATAAAGCAACGGAATCAGGTCCTCCGGAGACAGCGGCCAGAACGTGCTCGCCGCTCCGGAGGAGACAATTGTCGGCTATGGTTTTTCTGACGACTTTGAGCATTGGTTGGCGTTGCTCAGCAAAAGAACGACTTCAGTTCAGATAGACTTTCGCAGACGATATCAGGCTGAAGCCGGATCAGTTTTTCCCTGTCGCTTATCCCGTTCAGAAACGCGCAACTGACGGCGCCAGCCCTTTGAGCCAAAAGAATATCATTGACGCCGTCTCCTATCATGACCGTGCGCTCCGGGGAAACCCCCCTTTTTTCCATTGCCAGTTTCAAAAGACGGGGATCCGGCTTCTTGAAAGGGGTGCTGTCCTCTCCGTAGACATCCAGGAAATAATCATTGATACGCAGGGACTGCAGTATCTTGAGCGTATATTTTTCGGTCTTGTTGGTCACGAGAATCTTTTTTTTGTCTCCAAAATACGAAAAAAAATCAACAACATCGGGGTAAAGGACGGTGTGATCGAGGAGATGCCCCTCATAATAGTCCCTGAAAAGCTCTATCGCCCGGGGAAAAAACTCTTCCGCCTGACTTCCCAGCGCACGCCTCATCAACACAGCCACGCCGTCGCCGACGTACTGCTTTACATCCTCCACCGTAACCGCGGCGAGACCAAGCGTTGACAAGGCATGATTTACGGAGGCAGCCAGATCCACGCTTGAATCGATCAACGTGCCGTCGAGATCGAAGGCCAGCATGTCAAAAGACTTCATATTTTCCCCATCGCGGCGGCAATGTGACGCACCGTCTGACGGTAAACTCCGGCATAGATCTCCGGGGAAAGGAAGTAGCTGGGACGTTCTTTATAGACCGCATCCACAACCTCCTGCACTGTTTCCTCGACGGAACCGGTGCGCCGATAAATACCTTCAATCTGCGTCCGATGCTCCCTTGCCGACTCCATGCTGTTTACAATATAATCATTCGCCTCTTCACCCGTCACGTATCCATAATGATCGGCACAGAAAATATCCACCGGCAGGGCGGAAAGCTTCTCCAGACTTTGCTGGTATTTGGTGTAGTCGGAGTTGCCGGCGGGAGCGATTATGTCATCAAAGGGTATCCCCCCTCCATCCGATGGGAAAAGCGCCTTCATCTCCGGGCAGTACGCGGACAGGGAACAGGAGGAATGTCCCGGCGTTTCCAGCACCCTTACCGTCAAACCGCCCAGATCGAGCACGCTTCCTTCCGAGACGACGGAGCCGCTGACATCATCCCGCCACTCCAGATCCAGCCCCTTCAGCAAAGCCTCTGTTCCCAACCTCCGGGCAACCATCATGCTGGAGGAATTGATTGTGGCAATAGCCTTTTCCATCTTCAGGATCTCCCACCCCCGGGCAAGGGCGAAAATCTGCAGCCCCGGATAGCGGCGCTTGAAGAACGGCACCAGTCCCACGTGATCAAAATGGGCGTGCAGAATGATAAGCTTATCTATTTTCTCCTCTTTTATATCGAAATCGCGCATCTGTTCGAGAACGACAGGCGCCAGATAACTCATCCCTCCGCTTATAATAAGCGAAGAATCGTTTCCCTCGAGCAGGTAAACGCCTGATTCCTCCCTCCCGAGATACCAGAGGCGATCAGCTACCCTGCCCGGATTGCGGTGTCTCATTTCCAGTTTCCTCCTGTTATCCGTGAATAACTATCTTCGCTCCATCCTTGAGCCTTTTCATCATTTTTCCAAAGTTCTCTTCCTGCTTTTGACGTTCCAGAAAAGCGGCGATTTTCTTTTTCATCTCCGCATTGAGTTTCGCCGTTTCGGCAGCGGTGTGCTCAAGAACCTGGATTATGTGAAACCCGAAATCAGTTTTTACAATCGGCCCGATAGCCTTGGGCGCCTGCGAAAAAGCGGCATCCTCAAAGGGCTTGACCATCTGGCCGCGACCGAATGTTCCCAAGTCTCCCCCCTTTTCCTTGCTTGGACAGTCGGAGTTTTTGACTGCGGCCTGCGCAAAGTCTTCCCCGGCTACCAATTTTTTGCGAATTTCTTCAGCCTTTGCCAATTTCTGCGCCTTTGTCTTTTCGTCGTCCTTCGCGTCGCTGGCCACAAGAATGTGCCGGGCATGAACCGATTCCGGCTTTAAAAACATCTGTTTGTTTTTGGCATAGAAATCAGTGACTTCCTTATCCGTTGTTTTAAGGTTTCTCCCCGCCTCCTGGGCAATGAGCTTTTTTATCTTGATGTTGTTGCCTATTTCTTCCCGCATTTTGGCCATGTCTAAATTGTTTTGCTGCATAAATCCATCGATTGTCTGCCCGGGAGGCATGTTTGCCTTGATTTCCTCGATGAGGGCAGAAATTTCCTTCTCACTCGCCGTAACCTTCTTTGCGGCTATCTCCTTTTTCAGAAGCGTCAAATTAACAAACCCGTCTATTATCCCCTTGCGGATATCCCTCCTGGCCTGGTCCAGGCTTTCCGGAGGTATCTGCCCCCCCATTTGCGCTATCTTCTGTTCGAGTTGCGCGGCCACCTCGGCATTTGTAAGTTTCAGTCCATCTACTTCAACCGCAGCCGCACCGCCATCTTCCTTTACTGGAGGTGTCAAACCCTGCCCGGCGGACGAAGCGGCTAACGTGTTCCCAGCCGGCGCCATAATCTGCATTACAGCCTTGTCCTTGTCCGCTTTCGCATCGCATCCGACTGTAATTCCCAAGATAAAGGCAAAAACCGTCGCAATAATAAAGTACTGCCCATTCTTTTTAGCCACGCCAAATCCTCCTGAAGGTTTATTCATTTCACACCATAATTTTCATTTTGCAAAAATAACATGCAATACACAGATACGACTTCCTGTGAGTATATGCGAAAGCAGGCGCCAACGTCAAGCGGATGGTGATCAAAAAAATCTTGACAACCGAAAAGATTGTATATAGTCCTTCAAGCATCCAAGGTTAGGCGTGGCGGGGGGCATTTACCGGATAGCAACGTGTTTCGTTAATAAGGAGGATGTTAAATGAATGTTTTTGAAAAGGCTTACATACCCTACAATGGCTATTACTCCACCCCTTTTGTTCGCTGGCAGGGCAGCATGCAGAATGAAAATTCAATCGAGCTGGCGGGGAAAACCGCGCGAAGATGGCTGCTCGATAAAAAGAAGATCGATCCTGCGATTTTTGACTACATGTACTTCGGAATTACAATTACCCAGCCGCATCTTTTCTATAGTCACAACTGGGCCGCAGGCATAATGACGGACAACAAAAAGAATCTGCCCGCCCTCATGATAAATCAGGCCTGCACAACTTCCACGACAATTCTGAATCTGGCGGCGCTGGCCGTGGAACAGGGCTCCCTTCAAGTTGCCTTTGGTCTGATGGCCGACCGCTGCTCCAATGGAGGCCACACGGTATGGGCCAACCCGATGGGCCCCGGAGGCGAGTTATATTCAGAAAACTGGCTGATGGACAATTTCAACAACGACCCCAATGTTCACCCGCCCACGAAGATGGTGCAGACCGCCGATAACGTGGCCAGAAAGGAAGGAATTACCAAAGAAGAGTGTGACGCCGTAACGGTGCGCCGCTATGAGCAGTACGAGATGGCGCTGGCCAACGACCGGGCTTTTCAGAAAAGGTACATGTTCCCGGCCGAGGTAATGGTCTCCAAGAAAAAAACGCTGTTGATCGAAGCGGATGAGGGGGTGACCCCGACGACAGCGGAAGGGTTGGCGAAGCTTTCTCCTATTGAAAAGGGCGGGGTTCACAGTTTCGGCGTGCAGACGCATCCGGCCGATGGCAACGCCGGCTTCATCATTACAACCAGGGAAAGAGCGAAGGAATTGAGCGCAGATCCCAAGATAGAGGTGCAGATAGTCTCCTATGGCTTTTCCAGGGTCGAGCCCGGTTTCATGGCTGCAGCGCCGGTTCCTGCTGCCCAGATGGCCCTTGCCAATGCCGGCCTGCAAATCACCGACATGAAAACCATCAAGAGCCATAACCCCTTCGCGACGAACGACATCAATTTTGCCAAGAAGCTGGGCAACGACGTCATGAAGATGAATAACTACGGATCATCGATTGTGTATGGCCATCCTCAGGCGCCAACCGCCGGCAGAATTATTGCGGAAATGATCGAAGAGACCGCCATGGCCGGCGGAGGCTACTGCCTCTGGGCCGGTTGCGCCGCAGGCGATACCGGCGCCTCCATGATCTTCAAGGTGGGCTAACAAAAACAACAAAAGCCGGGCCTGCCGACTGCTGCAGGCCCGGCTTTTGTTGTTTATAACATCTTGATATTATTGGTCGGGGCGGTGTGATTTGAACACACGACATCCTGCTCCCAAAGCAGGCGCGCTACCGAGCTGCGCTACGCCCCGTTTTATTTTTCGTTTTTCCGTTCCAGTCTTTCTTTCAGCTTTATGAAGGCCCTGGCGCGGTGACTCAACCTGTTTTTTGCCTCCGGCGACAGCTGGGCCACGGTCATCCCCTCCTCGGGAAGATAAAAAACCGGATCATACCCGAATCCTCCGTCGCCGACGCCGACTTCCGCGATCACTCCCTCCCAGCGGCCTTCGAAAACCTCGTGACAATCATCTTTATTATAAAGGACAAGAACGCACCGGAAAGCGGCGGTCCGCTTGTCGGCCGGTATCCCCTTCATCTCCCCCAACAGCTTCGCCACGTTTTGCCTGTCGCTCGCTCCTTCGCCGGCATACCGGGCTGAATATATTCCCGGGGCGCCTCCCAGCGCCTCGACTTCCAGCCCGGAATCATCGGCAAGAACCGTTTCTCCGGTCACCTCGGCTACGATTTTTGCCTTTTTCAGGGAATTTTCGTAAAAGCTCTCTCCGTCTTCAATGATCTCGGGCACATCAGGAAAATCATTCAGGGAAAGAATCTCCGTCTCACCATCGGCAAACAAGGCCCGGAACTCCTTTATCTTTCCGGGGTTTTTCGAAGCAATTACGATCCTCTTCAAAACCCTTTTCCCGCCTTCCGCGAATATTCCCTGAGTCCGCTGGCGATAGCCCTGGAAACGGTCACTTGCCCTTCCTCATCGGCGACAAGCTTGCGATCATCCGGATTGGTGGCAAAACCTATCTCCAGAGTCAAAGCAGGAATGTCCAGGCCGGCCAACAAGGGAAAAGGGGCTTCCCGAAGACCGCGGCCTTTTCTCGGGAAGACTGCTTCCAGTGCAGCTTGCATATCCTGCGAAAACAGTACGGAATCGTTGAGAGACTTATTTTTAGTCATATCCTTGATAATTGCTTTAGAATCTCCGTTTCCCGCTTGATTGTTATTGAATCCCGGGAAATAGATCTCATAGCCGCTTGCCTTGCTTCCAAATCCGGCATTTACATGCAGACTTATCAGACAATCGGCCTTCGACGTCCCGACGGCCCTGATCCGTTCGGCTGTTGACACCTTCCTGTCCAGCGAACGGGTCAATATTACCTTCAAACCAGGGCTCTTCTGCGTCTCTTCGCGAATCAGCAGCGCAAATTTGAGCGTCAGTTCCTTCTCTTTAAAGGAGTCACTGACAACGCCGTTGTCATCACCGCCATGCGCAGCATCAAGCAGAACAACAAATTCCCTCGACTGCGACCTTCCCGATTCGGCCAGGGGAAACAAAAGCATCGCAACAACGGCAACCGACAAAAACAATCTATAAATCATTAACTTACCACGCATTGGTCACTCATCCCTCCCGGCTTAAGCGCCTTGAAACCAGAGGCTTCATACAGCAAACCCGCCTTGACGTCAAAGCCAAAATTGGCAATTAGGTCATTTTGCAATGATTCAGCGGCGGCTATCCTTCAAAAACAGTCATGCGGGCTTCATCCTGTCGGCCGAAATCACCCCCCGCAACTTCCGGACGGCAACCGTTAATTCATTAAATTGTCTCAGACTCTCAACGTTTACGCTGAATTTGCAGGTAACGCGCCCCCCGGTATCCGTATTTACCTCGGCATGGGCGATGTTGATATCCATTGCCGAGATTGCCGAGCTGATTTCAGCAAGCACGCCTTTGCTGTCATGGCAGACGACCTTCATATCAACCTGATATTCCTTCTTTTCAGTTGCATCCCAGTGCACATTCACCAGCCGCTCCGGGTCCATGTCGCGGACATGGGGGCAAGACATTGTATGAACAATGATTCCCCTTCCGCGCGAGATGTAGCCAATAATTTCATCCCCCGGTATCGGATGGCAGCACTTGCCGAAGCTCACCATGATGTCATCCACCCCGGTTAACGACACGCCGATTGCCTCGCTGCCCGCTCCTTTTTTCTGTTTCTTTTCGGGAAGCTCCTCTTTCTTGCCCTCCTCTTCAGGCAAGAATTTACGGGCAACATGTTTTGCAGAAACCCTCCCGAACCCGATAACGGAGAGCAGATCGTCGAGTGAATCAACATGCAGTTCCTTGAACAGTTCCTGCATTTCCGGAGATTTCGCCACCTGCCCGAGCTTGAGATTATGTTTTCTGAACTCCTTGTCGAGAAGATCCTGCCCGAGCGCCAGACTCTTTTCCCGTTCTTCCGCCTTGACCCAGTTCCTTATCTTCGCCAGGGCGCGCGAGGTAACGGCATGTTTCAGCCAGTCCTTGCCGGGGTGGTGTCCAGTCTGGGTGATAATCTCAACCGTATCGCCGTTTTGCAGCTGATATTTCAGGGGAACTATGCTCCGGTTCACCTTGGCGCCTATGCACTGATGACCCACATCCGTGTGGACGCTGTACGCAAAATCGATCGGGGTGGCGCCTTTCGGAAAGGCCTTGACCTCTCCCTGCGGGGTGAAAACATAAACATCCTCGGGGAAAAGGGCGATCTTCAGGTTGGACATGAACTCGCGGGGATCTTTCACCTCCTGCTGAGCCTCCAGAAGATCCCGGAGCTTTTTTATCTCCTCATCGTCTTTAGAAACGTCCTTCCCCTCCTTGTAGCGCCAGTGGGCGGCAATTCCTCCTTCCGCCCATTCGTGCATGCCTCTTGTCCTGATCTGGATTTCCACCCTCTCGCCGTAAGGACCGATTACCGTCGTATGCAGCGACTGGTAATGATTGGCCTTCGGCATCGCGATATAATCCTTGAACCTTCCCTGAACCGGTTTCCACAAGGCATGAACCATGCTTAGCGCCTCGTAGCAGTCCTTGACCGCATCGGAATCGAGAATGATGCGGAAGGCGGTAAGATCATACACCTCATCAAAGTCAATTTTCTGTTCCTTCATTTTTTTGTAGATGCTGTAGAGATGCTTGGCCCTTCCCTCAAGCTCGCCCTTGATATCGAACCGCTCCATTTCCCGGGAAATCACTTCTTTTATCTCATTGGTGTACTCGTTTCTTTTGTCCTGTTTTTTTTCAATCCGCATCGCCAGTTCGTTGTAGGCGGCAAAATCGATGTGGCGAAAAGACAGATCTTCCAGTTCCGTCTTCATCCAGTTTATCCCGAGGCGGTTCGCCAGAGGCGCGTACAGATCCAGGGTCTCCTGCGATATCTGCAGTTGCTTCTCGGGGGATTGGAACTCCATTGTCCGCATGTTATGGACCCGGTCGGCAAGCTTCACGAGCAGGATGCGGATATCGGTGGACATCGCCAGGATCATCTTGCGGTAATTTTCCGCCTGGCGTTTCTCTTTGCTGCCAAAGGTGATCTTCCCGATCTTCGTCATGCCGTCGACCAGAAACGCCACCTCCTTGCCGAAGTATTCTTCAATCTGCCCGATCGTGGTAAGGGTGTCTTCGACGGTATCGTGCAGAAGTCCGGTGACAAGCGTTGCCGTGTCGAGTTTCATATCGGCAAGAATCCCGCACACCTCCATCGGGTGGGTCAGGTAGGGCTCCCCTGACAGCCGTATCTGTCCCTGATGAACGGAGGCTGAAAAGATATAAGCCTTCTCGATCATCTCCATCTGCTCGGGGACAAGATAGGTTTGGACTTTATCCAGAATGTCGTTTATGCGAAGCATGGGGATTGATCCCTTATTCACAACAATTTATCGGTTTGCAGAACCGATTCCCGTTGAAAACATGCGGGAATGTCAACCGGCTGAAGCCTGAGAAGGGAATCAGGTAAAACAAGGTTATTTGCTGTTGTTCGTCATCAATTATTGATTGACGTCAAACCTGACTTTTTCAGCGAGGAAATCCACTGCTTCCGGAAGAGGCAGGGTATGGATCTCCCCGGTACGCCTGTTTTTGATTTCGATATTGCCCTCCGCCAGCTTTTTCGGGCCGATTGTCACCCGCCAGGGGATGCCGATCAAATCCGCATCCTTGAACTTGACGCCAACCCTCTCGTCACGATCATCGAGAATGGTCTCAACCCCGCTTTTGAGCAGCGCGCCGTAGAGGGTTTCCGCCGCAGCGGCAAGTTCCTGCTCGTTAACGTTGACCGGGGTAATAATGACCTGATAAGGGGCAAGGGCAGCCGGCCAGACAATCCCGTCCTTGTCATTATTCTGTTCGATTGCCGCGGCGACGCTTCTGCCGATGCCGATGCCGTAGCAGCCCATGAACATAAACTGTTCCTTCCCGTTCCGGTCGAGAAAAACCGCCTTCATCGCCTTGCTGTATTTGAGCCCCAATTTGAAGACGTGACCGACCTCGATTCCCCTGGCGATATTGACAGAGCCGCCGCAGCGAGGGCAGGAGTCGTTTTCCCGGATCATCCGCAGATCGGCAAATTCCTCAAGCGGAAAATCCCGGCCCGGCTTTACGTGGCGCAGGTGAAAATCATCCCGATTGGCGCCCATAATCAGATCGTCCATTCCGATAAGCGAATAATCGGCGATTATCCGGCATTTGACCCCGACTGCGCCGGCAAATCCTTTTGCCGAGCCGGTAACTTTCCTGATCTTCGCCTCGTCGGCAAGCTCAAGGAAATCGCAATGGAGATAATTTTTCACCTTGATCTCGTTTACCTCATGGTCTCCTCTGACAAGCACCGCCACCGGGACATCGTCGGCGGAAAAAATAAGCGTCTTGACAACCCCGGAGGGATTGACATCAAGAAACCCGCAAACATCTTCAATGGTTTTTACCGAAGGGGTATGAACCTCTTCAACCGGGGAGACCTCTGCCGACGGCGCGCCGGCATCCGGCCGCGCGAGTTCTGCCTTTTCCAGATTGGCCGCATAGTCGCAACGGCTGCAATAACAGACCGCATCCTCCCCGGAATCAGCCATTACCATGAATTCATGGGAATAATTACCACCGATGCTGCCGGAATCCGCCTCAACCGGCCGGAAATTCAACCCGCAGCGGGAGAATATCCGTTTGTATGCCTCAAACATCTTCCTGTAGCTGATCTCGCTTCCCGCTTCATCGACGTCAAAGCTGTACGCGTCCTTCATGCCGAATTCCCGGGAACGCATAACCCCGAACCGCGGCCTGATTTCGTCCCTGAATTTTGTCTGAATCTGATAGAGATTTTTGGGAAGCTGCCGGTAGGTTTTTAAATCGTTTCTGACCAGATCGGTGATGACCTCTTCATGGGTCGGCCCGAGACAACACTCCCGGTCATGCCGGTCCCGAAAACGCAGCAGCTCCTTGCCATAATGAACCCAACGTCCCGATTCCTGCCATAACTCCGCAGGCTGAACCATCGGCAGAAAAACCTCCTGGGCGCCCGCCCGGTTCATCTCCTGACGGACTATTTCCTCAAACTTGCGGATAACCCGGCAACCGAGCGGCAGCCATGAATAAACGCCGCTGGTCAGTTTCCTTATCATCCCGGCCCGCACCATCAACTGGTGGCTGATCAATTCAGCATCGGAAGGGATCTCCCGTGCCGTAGGCAGAAACATTTCAGAATAACGCATTCAATCCCTCACTTTTAAATCCCGACAGCTTCCCCTGTCATCAGGCGAATCTCTTCCAGCAGGACCGAAACGAATTCCTTCTCGCCTATTTTTCGGACCACCTCTCCTTTTTTAAAAAGCATGCCGGAACCCTTTCCCCCGGCGAGGCCGATATCGGCTTCCGCCGCCTCTCCCGGACCGTTCACAACGCAACCCATCAGGGCTATTTTTAATGGGGTCTTCATCCCCCTCAGTCTCTCTTCCATCTGGGACGTGAGCGATACGAGGTCTATCTCGCACCTGCCGCAGGTGGGACAGGCGATGATTTCCGGTCCGACATTGCGCAGCTTCAATGCCCGCAGAATGCCAAAGGCAACCCCTATCTCCTGCAACGGATCGCCGGTGATTGAAACCCGGATCGTATCCCCGATTCCGTCATAAAGCAGGGCGCCTATCCCCAGCGCCGATTTTATTGCCGACTGCAGAAGCGTTCCCGCTTCGGTAACGCCGAGATGCAGCGGGTAGTCGGTCAAGGCGGAAATGGATCGATAGGCCTCGATGGCAGTTGCCACATCCGATGATTTCAGCGAAAGCTTCATATCGGTAAAGTCCATCCCTTCAAGGAGGCGGATATTCCTCAGGGCGCTTTCCACAAGGGCGGACGCCGTCGCTCCGTGATGGCGGGAGGCAATGTCCTTCTCCAGGGAACCCGAATTCACCCCAACCCGAATCGCCTTCTTGTTGCGTTTCGCCTCATTGACAATCCGGCGAATGCCCTCAACCGGAATATTGCCGGGGTTGATTCTGATCGCGTCGGCGCCCTTACTCATCGCCATGACGGCAAGATCATCGCGAAAATGGATATCGGCAATCAACGGAATGGCTATCCGGGAACGTATCTCTTTTATCGCTGCCGCGGCAGCTTCATCCGGAACCGCCACCCTGACGATTTCACACCCGGCTTCTTCCAGAGACTTGATCTGTTTCAGAGTGGAGGCGACATCGCGGGTATCGCAGGAGGTCATCGACTGGACAACAATCGGAAAATCACCGCCGATCTTCACCCCCCCGACATCGACAACCCTCGTCTTTTTTCTGGGTAAACTCAACTCAGTACCTTTATTTTCTGATAACGGGAATCGGCGATTTTTCCCGGCGCTTGATCACTGAACATTTAAAACCGTAAAAATTGGTGAAGATCAGGCTAACCCTTCAGCAGCGCCTCCCGTATTCTGTCAACCCCCTTTTCAATCTTCGCAAGGGAGGTGGCATAGGAAAGACGCAGATGGTCGTCATGGCCAAAATCCGCACCGGGCACCAGTGCCACGTTCGCCTCTTCCAGCAGATAAGCGGCCATTTCCGATGAATTGTTGACGACCTTTCCCCCAAAAGACCTGCCGTAGAAAGATGCGACCCGGGGAAACACATAAAAGGCGCCCTGCGGGTTAGGACAGTCAACCCCGGGTATATCATTGAGTTTTCTGACAATGACATCCCGGCGCTGCTGGAATTCCCGCCTCATTTCCCAAATTCCCTCCTGGGGACCGTTGAGCGCTTCCACCGCGGCCTTCTGGGCTATTGAAGTCGGATTGGAGGTGTTTTGACTCTGGTATTTCGTAACCGCCGCAATTATCTCTTCGGGCCCGGCCATGTAGCCAATTCGCCAGCCGGTCATCGCATAGCTCTTGGAAACGCCATTGACAACAACCGTATTTCTTTTGAGTTCCTCGCTGAAGGAGGCCAGCGAGTAGAATTTGCTGTCATCGTAGATTATCTTTTCATAGATATCATCCGAGATGATCAGAATCCCTCGACCGAGAAGTATCCCGGCAAGCTCCTCCAATTCCTCCCTGCTGTAACAGACTCCGGCGGGGTTTGACGGACAGTTTATGATGATGGCCCGGGTACGCGGCGTTATCGCCGCCGCCAGTTGCGCGGGCCGCAGCTTGAAACCATCTTCAAGACTGGTTTTTATCACCACCGGCCTGGCGCCGGTCAGATAGACGATATCGGTGTAGGAAACCCAAAAGGGCGAAGGGACAAGAACCTCGTCGCCCTCTTCGAAGAGCACATGGGCAATATTGAAAAGGGAATGCTTGGCGCCGCAGGAAATAACAATCTGGGAACGATCATACCGCAATTGACTGTCCCGCTCCAACTTGGCAATGACCGCATCCTTGAGCTCATCGATTCCCCCGACAGGGGTGTATTTGGTGAATCCGGCCCTTATCGAGGCAATCGCCGCCTCCTTGATGTTATCGGGCGTGTCAAAATCAGGTTCTCCTGCCCCGAAACTGATTATATCGCGTCCCGCCGCTTTCAGGGCGTTGGCCTTTGCCTGGATTGCCAGTGTCGGCGACGGCTTTATCAGCCCGATCCTTTTCGCCAAATTATGCGTAGCGCTGCTCGTGCCCATACTCATACCCCTCTTTTAGAATATTTCTCGATCAACTTCCTGTTCACCATATCCGGAACCAGTCCCTCGACAGAACCGCCCATGCTGGCCGCTTCATTGATAATCGTCGAACTGGTGTAGAACCACTGATACCCGGTCATAAGAAACAACGTCTCGATTTCGCGGTTCAACCGGCGGTTCATGAGGGCAAGCTGAAATTCGTATTCAAAATCGGAAAGCGCCCTGAGTCCTCTAATAATCACGTTAGCGCCCTTTTCCTTCAGATAATCGACCAGCAGTCCGTCAAAGCTGTCCACATGGATATTATTGCAGTCCCTCGTTACCTCCCTGATCATCTCCAGGCGCTCCTCCAGGGAAAAATGCGTCTTCTTTGTAGGATTGTGCGCTATCAAGACCGTCAATTCATCAAACATATGCAAACTGCGCCTGATAATATCCACATGACCATTGGTAATCGGGTCAAAAGAACCTGGATACACCGCCATTTTCTTCACAGTCATCTCCCTTCGCATTTTTCATCCGGATTGTCAGCAGGCAGACGCGCAGCAATCAATCCCCTAGTCAAGATTATTGTCTGCCTCGCCGATCGAAGCCTCTTTGCGGAAAAAAGATAAAACCGTCTCCCCGTACCGTCTCTTATCGGTCAGCAGCATCGGAACGGCCCTGAGCACTCCGAATGTTTCTCTTGCGGAGTGCTGCAAGACCAAAACGCCACCGGGCGCCATCAACTCTCCATTCTCCAGCAAATGAATGGTTTCAACGGCCAACCCTTCGTTGTAGGGCGGATCGGCAAAAACAACGTCAAATCTTTTTCCGCTGCGCCGAAGGATATCGAGCGCCTTATGGGCAGGAGCGGAAATTACTTCCGCCCGGGCTGCATACCCCAACTCGCTGATCCTCGCCTTCAGAGCGCCTGCAACCCTCAAATCCTTTTCCACAAAGACTGAAAAAGCCGCGCCGCGGCTCAGCGCCTCCATCCCGACAATCCCGCTGCCCGCAAACAGATCAAGAAAAGTTTTTTCCGCAACCGTCGAGAAAATATTGAAGAGCGCTTCCCTGACGCGATCGGTTGTAGGCCGGACACGACTCCCCGTCGGAATACGGATCAGCCTTCCCTTCGCTTCTCCGCCGCTTATTCTCACAGGTACTTGCTGCCCAAAATCTCGGCAATCTGCACGGCGTTCAGGGCGGCGCCTTTTCTTATATTGTCCGACACAACCCAGAGATTTATCCCATTGGGGATAGACTCGTCTTCGCGTATTCTGCCGACAAACGTCTCATCTTTCCCGGCGGCGTCAATTGCCAGCGGATACTCGTTAAAGGCCGGGTTATCGGTAACGATAACGCCCGGCGCCCGGGAAAGTAGCTCGCGAACCTGCCCGACAGTCAGCTTTTTTTCCGTTTCAATATTTACAGATTCCGAGTGGCTGTAAAAAACCGGCACCCTCACTGCGGTTGCGGTGACCCGGATCGATTGATCATTCAAAATCTTTTTGGTTTCATTGACCATCTTCATCTCTTCCTTCGTGTAGCCATTATCCAGAAAGACGTCGATATGGGGCAGACAGTTGAAGGCTATCCGGTGCGGATACACCTTGACAACCGGCTCCTTGAAGCTCATGAGCGCCTGCGTCTGCAGAGAAAGTTCCTCGATAGCCTTCTTGCCGGTTCCCGAGACAGCCTGGTAGGTCGAAACTACAATCCTCTTTATGCCTGCCGCATCGTGAATCGGTTTCAAGACCACAACCATCTGTATCGTGGAACAGTTGGGATTGGCAATAATGCCCCGGTTCTTGTACAGCGCGATTGCCTCGGGATTGACCTCAGGAACAACGAGCGGTACCTCAGGGACCATACGAAAGGCGCTGGTATTGTCGATTACGACACAGCCGGCGGCCGCCGCAAGCGGGGCAAACTTTTCGCTGACGCTTCCCCCCGCAGAAAACAGCCCTATCTCAATCCCGCTGAAGGAATCTTCCGTCAACACCTCCACCGGTATGGTTTTGCCATGAAATGTAAGTTCCTTGCCCAGCGATCGGTTCGAGGCGAGAAGCGTCAATTTCTTAACAGGAAAGTTGCGCTGTTCCAAAACCTTGATCATCTCGTTCCCGACAGCTCCCGTTGCCCCGACGACCGCAACATTATAGTCTCTCATCTGACACTCCTTAATTTTGTAATTTTTCTTTCAAGCCCACCCGGCAATACCGACAGGCAAAATGCAAAAGCCGACAAAACGCCGCATCGAACCCGAAACGGCAGACCCGCCGTACTTACCTGACGGAGCAATAACCGTCATGTTGTAAATATGCGTCATATTAAACTGGGCGATCGTGAGTTTGAGGTTGATTCTCCGCCTTAAAATTCTCCTGCTTTCTCCTGAAGCGTTTCAGCAAAGCCCATACCGGCCCCGTAAGACTGTAACCAAAGGCAAAGGTAAAGAGCATGATCTGCGGCTCCGCGGCAACGACAACGAGAATTATGACAATCGCCACAAAGCACATGAAAGGTTTGCGGGAAAAATAATCCAGATCCTTGAAACTGTAATATTTTATATTGCTGACCATAAAAATCGCGGTTGCGGCAACCCCGATCATAATCGGCAAGCTGGGATAGCGTCCGTCTCCACCCAGATAATAAAAAAGCAGTATAAACGTAGCAAGCACCGCCGCGCCTCCGGGAATCGGAAAGCCATTGAAGACCCGACTGTTGATAATTCCTACCTGCACATTGAATCTTGCCAGGCGTAAAGCGCCGCAGACAACAAACAGAAAAGCCACAAGCCATCCCCATTTCCCGAAGGAAAACAGCGACCAGTTGTAAATCATGATCGCCGGCGCCACGCCGAAACTGACAAGATCGCATAAGGAATCATATTCGCCGCCAAACCTGCTGGTCGTATGGGTCATGCGCGCGATCCTGCCATCCAGACTGTCAAGAACAACTGCAATCAGAACAGCAATCGCCGCGACTTCATACATACCCTTCATGGAAGCGATTATCGAATAAAACCCGCTAAACAGGTTGGCGGTCGTGAAGAGGTTGGGCAGAACATAAACGGCCAGATTCCTTCTTTTCTCTCCGTATTGTTTGTTATTCTTCATATCAATTCTCCGATGGGCGTTTCACCCGCCCTGACCTTCTCGCCAATATTGACGAGAACGACCGAACTCAAAGGCATGAATACCTCGAGCCGTGAACCGAAACGGATCATTCCGAATCGTTTTCCCTTTTGAGCCGCCTCCCTTTCTTTGCTCCAGCAGACGATTCTTCTGGCAATAAGGCCGGCAATCTGGACCGCCACGATCTCGCGGCCATCGGCCCTTCTGATGACAACAGTATTTCTCTCATTGAGTTCCGACGCCTTATCCAGATCGGCCGAAAAAAACTTCCCCGGCCGGTAGCGTATCGTTCTGACCTCTCCCGAACAGGGAAACCTGTTGACATGGACATTGAAAACATTCATGAAAATGCTGACTTTACGCAGAATCTGCCCGGGAGCGTCAGCGCATTGGGCCTCTTCAATCTTTATTACCAGTCCGTCGGCAGGGGAAATGATCAACCCCTCCTTTGCGGGGGTCTTCCTTTCCGGATTACGAAAAAACCAGGTTACGAAAAATGCGAGGCAGAAAAAAAGCAGGGAAACAAATCGGAAACCGGCCCAATAGATTAGAATGGCAACGAGAAAGGAAGAAACGATAAAGGGCATCCCTTCCGCCACTATGTACCTACTGTGCTGATCCTCTTTAGACAATTACTGCCCCTCCCCAATAAAGACAACGGCCTGATACCCCCAGAGCCCATTGCAATTCAACCGCTCCGCAAGAATAACAGTCCAGTGGGGCGATAAATTATCTTAATTTTGACACCATGTCAATCACGGATTTAGCAGAGAGGAACCATAAGGCTTGCAGCGCCCCCTTTTCAGGAAAACCTTTTTTGTTCAGCCTCGGATAAACGCAGATAATTCGGCAGCAGGGACAGCGGATCATCAACCATGCCCTGCTGCCTGTAGCGGCCAAATGCAACCATGCCCAATGAAGAGGCGCTGGGATTGTTAATCTTTCCGATACTGACGATTTTTGCCTCTGGAAACCCGACCCGGATAGCATCCCTGTACCTTACGGACCCGTCGCCGATAAAATCGATACCTTCGGGGGGTAAATTTTTCATAACAGTTTCTATATCGCCGAGATAATCGGCAACTACGGAGCTGGGCAACCCGTCCTCTCCAATGCGGTACAGACCGGCATAAACCTGATTTTTCCTGGCATCCAGCAGGGGGCATATCAACCGTGGGGAAAAGTTCAGATTCATGACCAGCGCTTCAAGCGTGGAGACGCCGACTATCGGCTTTCCGGCGGCAAGCGCCAGTCCCTTGACCGTGGCGATCCCGATGCGCACGCCGGTAAATGAGCCCGGCCCGGTCGTGCAGGCGAGGAGATCGACATTTCTGATTGTCAGTTTTGCAAGCGCCAGGAGCCGTTCCAGGGCCGGCAGCACAAACTCGGAATGATGAATCTCCGCATCCAGATAGATCTCGCCGATCACCTCTTCATCGGACAGGAGGGCTACGCTTGCTGCCCTTGTCGCGCACTCGATTGCCAGAGTAATCATCTTCAGCCGGTAATTTTCTTGATAAAGTCACTTATGAATCTGATATCAAGCCTCTCTATATCCATCAGGAAAACAAAGATCATCAGCAGAATAAGCAGCGTAAATCCAATCTGCTGGGCCATTTCCCGCCAGCGCAGCTTGACCTCCCTGCCAGTGACAAGCTCGATCGCCATAAAAAAGAGGTGACCTCCATCCAGCACCGGAATCGGCAGCAGATTCAGGATGCCCAGATTAATGCTCAACAGGGCCATAAAAAGCAGAAACGGCACAACCCCTTGCTTTGCCTGCGCTCCGGCAATTTGTGCTATGAAGATCGGCCCGCCCATTGTCCTGGGTGAAACAACCCCCTCGAACATCTTGACTATGCTCAACACCGTGAGCTTGCTTATCCGTCCAGTCTGCTTCAAGCCTTCGACAAAGGCCGCGGCCGGGTTCAGCCTCTCAATCTGGATTCCCGCTGCCGGGGATATCCCTATTTTATATGATTCGACCGCCTCTCCAAAAATATTGCCGGCCTTCATCAGTCTCGGCGTCACGGAAATCTTCAACAGGGAAGCGCCTCTCCGGACGGTAACAAGCAGGGTACTCCCTTTGCTTTTGGCGACAACGGCAGAGATATCGTCCCATTTTTTTACAGCCCCCTGATCGATTGCGGTTATTTTATCTCCAACCTTCATCCCGGCTGCAAATGCGGCTGAATCAGGCTGAATGGTTCCTACCTCCGACGTCAGCGCCGGCATGCCGTAGATGTTGACGACAGTAAAGATCAGCATGGCCAGAAGCAGGTTGAAGACTGGCCCCGCCGCCACAATGGCAATCCGCTTCCATACTTTCTGCACAGAAAAAGACCTTTTTCTCTCCTCGGGAGACAATTCCTCGCCCGGGTCCTCCCCGAGAAGTTTTACATAGCCGCCCAGTGGAATCAGGGAGAGCATATATTCGGTCTCTCCGATTTTTCTGCCGACAAGGCGAGGACCAAAGCCCAGAGAAAACTTCAAAACCCCTACCCCCGACCATTTTGCAATCAAGAAATGGCCCAGTTCATGGATGAAGATAAGTGCACCCAGCAGGACTACTATCGATACAATGCTTGTTCCAATCACTTTGTCATCCCTTCAACAATATTGAGGGCCTCGACTCTGGCCCACCGGTCGGCTTCGAGAATCTCCGCCAGGGAAGGTTCCTCCTTCCGGTCATGTCTGGCAAGAACCCTTTCCACGATTCTGCTTATATCATAAAAACCGATCTGCTCTTCCAGAAAAGCCGTTACGCCGATCTCGTTGGCCGCGTTGAGAACGGCCGGCAGCGTTCCCCCGGCTTCTGCCGCCCGGAAGGAAAGTTCAAGGGCCGGGAAACGCTCAAAATCCGGTTTCAGAAAGGTGAGTTCTCCTGCCGCGGCAAGATCAAGAGGAGTTCCGCCTGTCCTGTTCAGCCGCTGCGGCCAGGACAATGCATAAGCTATCGGAATCCTCATATCCGGCTCCCCCAACTGGGCAATCACGCTTCCGTCGCGGTATTCAACAAGGGAATGGACAATGCTCTGCGGATGAACCAGCACATCGATCTCCGTCACGGGCAACCCAAAAAGCCAGCTTGCCTCTATTACCTCCAGCCCCTTGTTCATCATCGTCGCCGAATCGACCGAGATCTTCCTCCCCATCTTCCAGTTCGGATGTTTCAGGGCCTGCACCGGCCTGGCGGCTTCCATCTCTTCCCTGACCGCATGGAGGAATGGCCCCCCCGAGGCCGTCAGGATTATCCGCCGCACCGAGCGGGGGTCGCTGCCCTGCAAACACTGAAAAATGGCGCTGTGCTCGCTGTCTATCGGGATGACCCGGACTCCCCTTGCGGCGGCCCTGCGCAGGACAATGCCTCCGGCCATAACCAGCGTCTCCTTGTTGGCCAGAGCGATATCCTTGCCTGCATCAATTGCGTCCAGCGTAGGAATCAGACCGGCGGCGCCGACAATCGCGGAAACAACGATATGTGCATCCGTCACAGAGGCCGCCTCCCGGTAGCCTTCCACCCCATATAAAATTAAGGTACCTGAATTTTTCAAGATTCCCCTTAATTCGACCGCATGTTCTTCGTCAATGACTGCCGCCACCCGTGGCCGGAAGCGTTCGATCTGCTCTTTCAACAAGTTGATATTGCGCCCTCCGGCAAGGGCCGAAACGGCAAACTCCGTCGGATGGGAAGCGACAACATCCAGCGTGCTTGCCCCGATCGATCCGGTAGAGCCGAGAAGCGAAATATTCTTCATTTAATGATGAACTCCTTGTAATAAAACACGAACGGGGAAATGAACAGCAGACAGTCGAGGCGATCGAGAATCCCTCCGTGTCCGGGAAGCAGGGCGCTGGAATCCTTGATCCCGGCCTCGCGTTTCAAGGCTGATTCGGTAAGATCGCCCAACTGCCCAATCACCCCCGCGGTCAAACCAAGGATGGCTGCATGCCAGAGGGAGATGGACGGAAAAGAATATTTAATGAAAACAATGCTGCCGATAGTGCTGCCCAGAATCAGGCCAACGGTCCCTTCAACGGTCTTGCCGGGGCTTACCTCGGCAAAAAGCCTGCCTTTCCCGAACGACCGCCCGACGTAGTAGGCGGCAACATCACCGGCAAAGGCAACGACGAGAACATAAAAAACCCATAAATCGCCGGCCGGCAGGGCGCGTATCAGGAGCAAATGCGAAATCAGAAAGGGGATATACATTATCCCCAGAACGGCGCGGGCAGGCAAATTCATCTCCAGCCGCCCTCTCTTGAGCCGCAGCAGATCTAGAACAAATACCGCCATAACCGAAAAAGCCGCGAGCGCCAGAAGTAGTTCCCTGTCCCCGCCCCAGGCGGCCAGCGGAAACAAGAGGGCGGCGGCGGTTGTAACGATCTTTTCAACGGAAAACCCGCGGCCGAAAGCTATCCGGTTATATTCAAAAATTCCCGCAAGCGAAACCGCCGCAATTAAAACGGCAAAAGATATTATTCCCCCCCGCGCAATCGTCCAGAGCAGAACCGGAGCGGCGATCAGGGCGGTTATCCATCTTTTGGCATGTGGCAACATATTTACCTTCTCGGCACCTGTCAGTAAGAACGTTTTTCCGATCAACGCTCCGCCAGTTGCTCGCTTATGCGACCAAAACGCCGCTCCCTTTTCTCAAATTCGGCAATGGCTGCGAGCAGCTCCGGTTCGCGAAAATCGGGCCAGAGAACATCGGAAAAATAGAACTCCGTGTATGCCGACTGGAACAGCAGAAAATTGCTGATGCGATGTTCTCCCCCGGTACGGATCAGCAGATCAGGATCAGGGAGCTCGCTTGTATAGAGATAGCTTTGAAAAAGCTGTTCACTCATATCCTCCGGCCGGATCTTCCCGGCCAGACCGTCATTCATAATGCTTCTTGCCGCCATTGCAATCTCTTCCCGACCGCCGTAGCTCAATGCCAGATTAAGAACCATTCCACCGTTGCCCGCGGTTTCCTCCATTGTCTTCCGGAGTTTTTTAAGCACCGCTTTATCGAGAGAATTGATGCGGCCAATCGCCATGAGCCTGATATCCTGCTCCATCATCTCCCGGGCTTCGCCCTCCAGATACTCCTCGAGGAGCCTCATGAGGGCGCCAACTTCCTCCTGCGGCCGAAACCAGTTCTCCATCGAAAATGCATAAAGTGTCAGGAATTTGATCCCTATCCGGCGGCAGGTTTTAACCACCGCCCGGACGGACTCAGCGCCTTTTCTGTGTCCAAGAACCCTTCCCAGCGCATGGCTTTTCGCCCAGCGCCCATTTCCGTCCATGATAATCGCGATATGCTGCGGCAGTTTCCCGGAATCCATACTACTCATTATCCACCCTTTGCGAATTGCCGAACCGGAATGGAGCTTTTAATTGAAACATTTCGTATATATTGCAAAATAAAACGGGGAGCCGGCAGGCTCCCCAGTAAAGGTTTTACCGAAGAATCAGCCTATATCTCCATGATTTCTTTTTCTTTTGCGGCCAGGAGCTTGTCCGTTTGCGCTATGTAGCCATCGGTAATCTTCTGCACTTCCTCCTGAATGGCAAATTGCTCGTCCTCTGATATGGCACTGTCCTTCTTGAGTTTTTTAATCTGCTCATTGGCATCCCGCCTCAAGTTGCGCTGCTTTATCTTGCACTCCTCGGCTGCCTTGCGAACAACCTTGACCAGTTCCTTGCGTCTCTCCTCGGTCAGAACAGGAATCGCCAGCCGGATAAGCTTGCCGTCATTGCTCGGCATCAGCCCCAAATCCGATTTTTGAATCGCCTTTTCTATAGCCCCCAGAACGGAACTGTCCCAGGGAGAAATGAGTATCATCCGGCTTTCCGGAGTGGAAAGAGAGGCCAACTGATTGAGAGGGGTCACCGTACCGTAATATTCAACGCGAATACCGTCCAGCAATGACAAAGAGGCCCTGCCCGTCCTCACCTTGCTGAAGGACTTCTCCAGAGATTGGATTATTTTCCCCATGTTTTCATGAAGCTCCCCGAAAATCTCTTCCTTCATCGCCCTAACCTCCCACAATAGTTCCGACAGTCTGGCCACAAATTACCTTTTTAATGTTGCCGGGTTTCTGCAGGTTGAAGACACTCAGCGGCAATCCATTGGCCCGGCAAAGCGATATGGCGGTTGCGTCCATTACCTTAAGATCTTTTGTCAATACGTCGGTATAACTTATTTTTTGATACATGACCGCGTCGTGATTTTTAACCGGATCGCAGTCATAAATGCCATCCACCTTCGTGGCCTTCATTATTATATCGGCCTTTATTTCCACGGCCCGCAGCACCGCCGCCGTGTCCGTCGTAAAATAGGGATTTCCGGTCCCGGCGGCAAAAATGACTACCCGCCCCTTTTCGAAATGGCGCATCGCGCGTCTTTGGATAAACGGCTCGGCGACCGCCCTCATCTCAATGGCCGTTTGCACGCGGGTGATTACACCCGCATGCTCGAGGGCGCTTTGCAGCGCGAGACTGTTGATAACGGTGGCAAGCATTCCCATATAATCCGCGGTGGTTCTGTCCAGGCCCTTTGCGTTCTCCGACATGCCGCGGAAAATGTTGCCTCCCCCGATGACAATGCCCAACTGCACGCCCAGGGTCGCCACATCCCTTATTTCAACGGCAAGGGCTTCAACAACGGCAGGGTCTATGCCGGCGGAAAGCTTGCCCATGAAGGTCTCTCCGCTCAGCTTAAGCACAACCCTTTTATAAACAGGATGTTCCATAGTCGGCCTATTGCAGCTCTTCGCCCAGCAAAAACCTCGAAAATCTTCGGACCACAATATTTTCTCCAGTCTTGGCGATCATGTTGTTGATCAGTGTTTCGACTGTAATATCCGTGTCCTTGATGAACTTCTGATTAAGAAGGCATACCTCTTCATAGTATTTTTTCAGTTTGCCTTCCATAATCTTTTCCCAGATCTTTTCAGGTTTTTTCTCCTCGGCAAGCTGGCTGCGGTAAATATCCTTTTCCCGTTCCAATGCCTCTGCCGGTATCTCCTCCGAACGTATGTACCGGGGATTGGAGGCAGCGATGTGCATTGCTATATCCTTGGCCAGAGCCTGGAAATCGTCCGTCTTCGCGACAAAATCCGTTTCGCAGTTGAGTTCCACCATAACCCCTATCTTGCCGCCCATATGGATGTAAGCGGCGACCGTTCCATCCTTGGCCGCCTTCGAAGAACGCTTTGTGGCGGCAGACATGCCTTTTTTACGAAGAAAATCGATTGCCTTCTCGAAATCCCCATTTTCCGCAGTCAACGCCTCTTTGCAATCCATCATCCCGGCGCCTGTCTTTATCCTGAGATCCTTCACCATCGCTGATGTTATTTCCAATTTATCCTCCTTTTGCTCTTTACTGAGCGGCTTCCAGTTCCTGAGAAGCGCCTTCCCGGGCTTCCAAACCCTTGCTTTCCACTATTTCAGGAACATCTTTTTCTTCTTTCACGTAAGTTACTATGGGACCATCCGCCTGAACCCGTTCCTTGTCGCTCTGGGCCTGGAGACGCTCCTCAAAGCGTTTTTTGCCTTCCAGCACGGCATCGGCCATCTTGGCGGAAAACAGTTTGATAGCCCTTATCGCATCGTCATTCCCGGGAATTATATAATCGATCAAATCAGGGTCGCAGTTTGTATCGACCATTGCCACAATCGGTATCTTCAGCTTCCTCGCCTCGGTCACGGCTATATCTTCCCGCTTGGGATCAACCACAAACAGGCAACGAGGCAGTTTTTTCAGTTTTCTGATGCCGCCCAAAACCTTGATCAGCTTATCCCTGTCTTTCTGCATGCCGAGGATTTCCTTCTTTGGAAAAGCCTTGATGCTTTCATCCGCGAACATCTGGTCAAGTTCGTTCAAACGATCGATGCTCTTTTTGATCGTCACAAAATTGGTCAGCATGCCGCCCAGCCAGCGCTGATTGACGCACGGCATCTCGCACCTCGCGGCCTCATCCTGTATGGATTCCTGAGCCTGTTTTTTGGTGCCGACAAAGAGAAGTTCCCCTCCTTCGGCAACGGTGTCCACAACGAACCTGTACGCCGCCTGAAAGAGGCCGACCGTCTGCTGCAGATCGATGATGTATATCCCGTTTCTCGCCCCGAAGATGTACGGTTTCATTTTGGGATTCCATTTATTGGTCTGATGACCGAAATGAACCCCCGCCTCAAGCAACAACTTCATTGAAATACTCGCCACTATAAAATCCTCCTCAAATTTGTTTTTTCCTCCACCTCCATCACCTTGGCGGGAACCTTGAAAAAGGCAACGCCCGACAATCCGGGGATGTGCGAATTTGCGCGGCTGATAACATAAAGAATAAAAATAAGCAAGATGAAAAAAGCCGCGGCGTTTGGCCGCAGGATGCCATCCGGCAGCTAAGTATGGTAATGTGCGTTGATTTTTATATAATCAAAGGAAAGGTCGGATGTGCATACCCGCCAGGATTTTTTCCCCATGCCCAGCGAGATGCGGATTCTTATCTCCCCTCTCTTCATAATCCCGGCAATCTCATCTTCCCTGCCTGACAGCCCCCGGCCTTCGGCAAAAAGTGGGACCTCCTCCAAAAACAGACGGACCTGCTGGACGGGCAAATCTATTCCAACCGATCCCGCCGCGGAGATGATCCTCCCCCAGTTCGGATCCTCTCCAAAAAAGGCCGTCTTGACCAGATTGGAATTGGCGATGGCATAGGCTATCTTCCCGGCCTCTTTTTGCGTGCGCGCCTCTGTAACGTTTATCTCGACCACCTTTGTGGCGCCCTCGCCATCCCGCACCAGCCCCTTGGCAAGCTCGAGCATCAGGTCCGCAAGCATCTCTCCAAAGAGCGCCGCCGAGCGCGACCCCCGCGGAAAAGGCCTGTTTCCCGCCGCTCCGTTGGCCAGAATTACGGCAGTATCATTGGTGCTCATGCAGCCGTCGACTGTTACAGCGTTAAAAGTGCCTGCAACTGAACGACGGAACAGGGAATCGAGAACGTCCTTTTCCAGCGCCGCGTCGGTCATGACAAAAGCAAGCATCGTCGCCATATTGGGCTGAATCATCCCGGCTCCCTTGGCTATTCCGCAGATGGAAATCCGGCGCCCTCCCATAGCGCCGCGGCGAAACGCAATCTTCGGGAATCTGTCTGTGGTCATGATTCCCGCCTCCGCATCCGCAATGCCGTTTTCGCTAAGACCGGAAACCAGGTTTTTGACCCCTCCCACAATCTTCTCTACGGGCAGGCGGCGCCCAATGACGCCGGTGGAGGCGACAAGGATTTTGTCCTCGTCTATCGCAAGTTCAGCGGCAAGGGCGCTGGAAACGGCCAGCGCATCGGCAAATCCCTCCTTGCCCGTTGCGGCATTGGCAACGCCGCTGTTGATGACAATCGCCTGAATCTGCCCGGAGCGGATCCTCTCCATATCGACAAGCACCGGGGCAGCCTTGAAACAGTTCGTCGTAAAAACGGCGGCCGCCGTCGCCGGTTGCCGTGAAAAAATCAGCGACAAATCCCGCTCGCCGTTTTCCTTGATCCCAACCGGGATTCCATTGGCGAGAAAACCCGGCACCCTACATTCTTCTTCCTTTTTCATAACACCTCACCGCAACCCCTCCGCGGCCCCGCTGCCGGAGGCAGAAGCTCTTCAGCCCCTGCCGCAGCAATTCTTGTATTTTTTGCCGCTTCCACATGGACAGGGGTCATTTCGACCGATTTTCGGCGTGGTTCTTTTTATCGGCGCCGCAGCCTGCGCCTCATCCTCGCCCCGGGAAAGCCTGTAATTCCTGCGCTGTTTTTCCTCGATCCGCTCCACCTCTTCCTCGCGACGGATCTGCACGAGGCAAAGCTTCTCCACGCTTTCATACTTGATCCGGCCGATCATCTCCATGAACATGTCGTATCCCTCTTTCTGATACTCCCGCACCGGATCCTTCTGGCCGTAACCCCTGAGCCCTATCCCCTCTTTCAGATGATCCATCGCCAGCAGATGATCCTTCCACTGGGAATCAATCGCCTGCAGCATGATCACCCTCATCAGATACTCCATCAGGGACCCGCCGAAATCTTTCTCCTTCTTTTCAAGATGCCCTTCCAAAGCCTTGACAAGCATCTCCTGCAGCGCCTCCGGCCCCGCTTGCCGGCCGGTTTCCGCCAGATTAAGCTTCAGCCCGAAACGATGGAAGATTTCATCGTCGAATCCCCCCAGATTCCACTCCTCCGGATGGCGCTTTTCATCGATGTAAACCGGGGCCATCTCGTCGGCAATTTCAACGATCATCTGCCTGATGTCTTCCCTGAGCGTTTCCCCCTTGAGAACCCTTTTGCGCTGTTCGTAGATCACCTGACGCTGACGGTTCATCACGTCGTCATATTCCAGCAGATGCTTGCGAATATCGAAATTCTGTCCCTCGACACGTTTCTGGGCGTTCTCGATCGCCCTGGAAATCAGCTTATGCTCGATGGGCTCTCCTTCATCCATCCCTATCCTGTCCATAATTCCGGAGATTCGTTCGGCGCCGAAAATCCTGAGCAGATCATCTTCCAGAGACAAATAAAAACGGGAAGAACCCATGTCTCCCTGCCGTCCGGAACGTCCCCGGAGCTGATTGTCTATCCGGCGGCTTTCGTGCCTTTCCGTCCCCAGAATATGGAGACCGCCCAGTTCGGCGACCCCTTCGCCCAGCTTGATGTCGGTGCCTCTTCCGGCCATATTGGTCGAGATGGTCACCTGCCCCGGCTGCCCTGCCTGGGCAACTATTTCCGCCTCCCGCTCGTGGTTCTTCGCGTTGAGAACGTGGTGCTTGATGCCGGTGCGGGTGAGGTACTTGCTGAGCAATTCCGACTTTTCGATGGAAATTGTGCCGACCAGAACGGGCCGTTTCGCCTCATGCAGGCCCTTTATCTCCTCTATGACAGCATGAAATTTCTCTTTTTCCGTCTTATAAATAACATCCGAAAAATCCTCGCGGATCATCGGCATATTTGTAGGGATGACAAGAACCTCCAGATTATAAATCTTGCTGAACTCTTCCGCCTCGGTATCCGCCGTTCCGGTCATGCCCGCCAGTTTTTCATACATGCGGAAATAATTCTGAAAGGTGATAGACGCCATGGTCTGGTTTTCCTGCTCGATAGTTACGTGTTCCTTGGCCTCGAGCGCCTGATGGAGTCCATCGCTGTATCTCCTGCCCGGCATTACCCGGCCGGTAAATTCATCGACGATGACAACCTTTCCGTCTTTCACCAGATAATCGACATCCCGTTTGAAAAGGGTGTGGGCACGGAGCGCCTGGTTGACATGGTGCAGAAGGTCTATATTCGCCGGCTCATAGAGATTCTCGACCTTGAGGCTATTCTCAACGCCGGCAACCCCTTCTTCCGTGAGAACGACCGTACGGCTCTTCTCGTCGACAACATAATCCTTTTCCCTGCGCAGGCCGGGGATTATCCCGTTTACCCGCGCATACTTGTCGGTAGATTCTTCAGAGGGGCCCGAGATGATCAGCGGCGTTCTCGCCTCGTCGATCAGGATGCTGTCCACCTCGTCAACAATGGCGTAATTAAAATCCCTCTGCACGAATTCCTCGATGTTGAACTTCATGTTGTCGCGCAGGTAGTCGAATCCGAATTCATTGTTTGTTCCGTAAGTGATATCGGCATGATAAGCGACGCGCCGCTCGGCATCGTCCATTCCGTGCACGATCACGCCCACGCTCATCCCCAGAAAGCTGTATATCGGCCCCATCCAGGCTGCATCCCGCTGGGCAAGGTAATCGTTTACCGTCACCAGGTGCACCCCTTTTCCCGTCAGGGCGTTCAGGTAAACGGGGAGAGTCGCGGCCAGCGTTTTCCCCTCGCCGGTTTTCATTTCGGCAATCTTCCCCTCGTGCAGCGTCAGTCCTCCGATAATCTGAACGTCGAAGGGCCGCATGCCGAGCGTCCTCCGCGATGCCTCGCGAGCAACGGCAAAAGCCTCGACCATGATGTCTTCCAGCGCCGCCCCGCTTTCCAGCTTCTGTTTGAAATACGGGGTTTTGGCTTTAAGCTCTTCGTCGCTCAGGGCCCTGATAGCGGGTTCGAGACGGTTTACCTCCTCCAGAACAAGGGACAGCCTCTTTATCTCCCGTTCATTCTTGCTGCCAAAAATTTTTTTCAGAACCAGACCAATCATAATATCCTTTCAAAAAAAAACCGACCCCTTCACCGGTCAGTCGACTGTCAAATTCATCTTTTTATAAAGCCCCACATTCCCAACAATCAGGCATAATATCATCAGGTAACTGTTTTCTCAGGATACCACACTGCCCCTCAAAGTCAAGAGACTATTTTAATCCAGATTTATCTTGACTTTGCATTTCCGGTTACGCTAATAAACGCACCCGCATATCACTCGCATCATAGATCGTCTGAAAGGAGCGTCCATGTCAAAATACGAATCAAAATCTATAAGGAATTTGACCATCGTCGGCCACGGCTCAACAGGCAAAACAACTTTGTGTGAATCATTTCTTTACCTGTCCGGGAAGAGCGACAGACCAGGCCGCGTGGATGATGGTTCATCCGTTATGGATTATGAACCGGAAGAGCAGAAAAAACATGTCTCAATCAATTCGGCAACCAACAGTATCGATTGGAACAAAAGCCGGATAAACATCATTGACACGCCGGGTGATTCCAATTTCGCCTTTGACACGAAAAGCTGCCTCCGGGTAGCCGACAGCGCGGTTGTACTCATCGATGCCGTGGGCGGCGTAGAATTTCAGACGGAGAAGGTGTGGGAATATGCAAATGAATTTCGTCTCCCCCGCATCGTTCTTGTCAACCGTCTGGATCGGGAGCGCTCCGATTTCTTCAAGGCGGTCGAAAGCATCAGCAGCCGACTCGGCGCCAAGATCACGGTCTGCGCTCTGCCTATCGGCAAGGAGGACGCCTTTACCGGCGTGGTAGATTTAACCGTGATGAAGGCTCTGCAGTACGACGAACAGAAAAAGAATGTCAAAGCGGTCGATATTCCCGCCGATATGGCCGAAACTGTCCAGAAATACAGGGAAATACTCACTGAAGACATCGCCGAAACCGATGACAGCCTTATGAACAAATATCTGGAAAGCGGAGAATTGAGCGCTGAGGACATGGAAGAGGGGCTCAAGAAGGGGATCCTGCAAGGTTCGCTGATACCAGTTTACTGCGGCTCGGCGCTGAAGCATATCGGCATCCATCCCTTTCTCGACGCAATCGCCCATTATCTCCCTTCCCCCGTCGACCGGGGCAGCATTTACGGCACCAAACCGGGAAGCGAAGATCAGGAAATCCGGACGCCCGATGAATCAGCACCCTTTTCAGCATTCGTTTTCAAGACAATTGCCGATCCCTTCGCCGGCCGGCTGACCCTCTTCCGCGTCTATTCAGGCACGCTCAACGCCGATCAGGGACTCTACAATGCCTCCCGCAACCTGACGGAAAGGATAAGCAACATCTTCTTTCTGGAGGGGAAAACCCAGAAGCCGGCGGAAAGCCTGGTACCGGGCGATATCGCCGCAGTTGCAAAATTGAAGGAAACGGCTACGGGGGACACCCTGTGCGCTGAAAAAGCGCCGATTGTTTATCCCCGCATGATCCCGCCTGTCCCGATTATCTCTTTTGCAGTAGAGGCAAAATCACGCGGCGACGAAGACAAGCTCAGCACCTCGATAAACCGTCTGATCGACGAAGACATGACACTGTCTTTCCATAGAAACGACCAGACCAACGAGATGATCCTCTCCGGCATGGGGCAGATCCACATCGAGGTCGCCGTCGAGAAGATGAAGCGCAAGTTCGGTCTGGAGGTCAACCTGAAAACGCCCAGGGTTCCCTATCGGGAAACAATCAAGGGCAAGACGAGGGTGCAGGGTCGTTACAAAAAGCAGTCCGGCGGTCGCGGCCAGTTTGGCGACACCTGGCTGGAGATCGAACCGCTGCCCCGGGGGGCGGGTTTTGAGTTTGCCGACAAGATATTTGGCGGCGTGGTGCCTCAGCAGTACCGTCCCGCTGTTGAAAAGGGAATTGTGGAGGCGATGGAAGAGGGGATACTTGCCGGTTACCCGGTCGTCGATCTCCGGGTCGCCTTGGTGGACGGCTCGTATCACACGGTTGACTCCTCGGAAATGGCTTTTAAAATCGCGGGTTCGCTCGGGTTCAAGAAGGGGGTGCTCGATTGTCAACCGATCCTTCTCGAACCCATCGTCAACATCGTCATTGAAATTCCCGATGAATACATGGGCGATGTAATCGGCGATCTGAACTCGCGGCGCGGCAAGGTGCTGGGAATGGATTCCCTCGGCCATAACCAGATCATCAAGGGGCAGGCGCCCCTCGCGGAGATTCTCCGCTACGCCCCCGACCTCCGCTCAATGACAAGCGGCCGCGGTAACTTCACCTATACCCATTCACACTACGAGGAGGTTCCCTCGTTCATAGCCGAAAAGATCATTGCGGAAGCGAAGAAAAACGATGCCCGAGATTAGATACCGCGCCGCGGTGGTGACGGTCAGCGACCGGGGCTCGCGCGGTGAAAGAGAGGACTTGAGCGGCCCCGAGATTGCCCGCATCCTCGAATCAATTGGTATGGAAATAGTCGCCCGGCGGATAATCCCCGATGAAAAGGAGATTATCCGCCGGACGCTCGTGGAATTCTGCGCAGGAAATAAAATCGATCTGCTCCTGACGACCGGCGGCACCGGCGTCAGCCCCCGGGATGTAACCCCCGATGCCACCCGCGAGGTTATCGAGCGGGACATCCCCGGCATGGCGGAGGAAATGCGCCGGCAAAGCGGCCTCGTCACCCCCCACGCGATGCTCTCGCGCGCCATCGCCGGCATCCTCAACCAGACCTTGATTGTCAACCTTCCCGGCAGCCCCCGCGGCGCCCGCGAAAATCTCGGCGCCGTCCTGCCGGCCCTGAATCATGCGATCGAAAAGATTCAGGGCGATACCCGCGACTGCGCGACGTAAGATTAACTACAGCGCCCGCATCCACTCGGGCTTCAGGCCGATCTCGCCGCGGAGGGCCGCATCGATCAGAGTCAGTGCCTGTTTTTTACCTTCGGGAAGCCTGGCCTTCACGGGCAGGTAGTTCGAGGCATGGTTGGAGAAGAAATATCCGTTCGTCAAAACGGTATGGGCGATCATTTCCCGTAATTCCCTAAGCATGCCGACTTCGTCGGGGAGCGTGAAGGTTCCGCGTCGATAATCTTCGTACAGGGGTGTTCCGGGTGTAAGCATCAGTGTCAGGGCTCCGACATAATCGGGATCAATGGCGCTCAATAGCTCGCCTGTCGCCTTCGCATGGCGCAGCGAGAGGCGCTCGCCGCCGATTCCGAGCAGTACCGTAACCGACAGCAGGATGCCCGCCTCCTTCACCCTTTTCCCCATCTCAATGCAGGCCGCGGCGTTAGAGCCTTTATCGATGGCCGCCCTGATTTCGTCGTCCCCCGTTTCCACGCCGTAATAGAGAATGCCGAGGTTCAACTGCCGAAGTTCTTTCAGCTCCTCAACGGATTTTCGCCCGATCCCCTTGGTGTTTGCGTAGGCGCCGACCCTCTTCACCCAGGGCAGATGCGTCGCGATCTGCTCCAGAATTCCCAGCAACTTTTTTTGCGGGATGATCAGGGCATCGCCATCCATCAGAAAGAGCCGCTCCTGATTGCGCATGTGCCGGGCCGCGTAGAGGATGTCGCTCTGGATGATCCTGTCGTCTTTGATACTGAAGCGTTTGTCGCCATAGGAGCCGCAAAAGGTGCAGCGATTGTGTGAACACCCCAGCGTGACCTGCAGCAGAATGCTGTCGGCCTCGCTGGGCGGTCGGATGCAATACCCCTCGTAGTGCATCCCTTCTTCTTCCGAAATTAAAGCCATCCTCTTCTCCTTTGCCGTGGACGTCCCGTTGTGAGACAATCAACAGAGTTTTATTTACCCCAACTATCCGTCCCACCCGTCAAACCGTCTGAAGAAAAAACGGCCGTCTTCGCAGACAAGGCAGGTAGAAAGCTCCATCCAGTCGCCAAGGGTTGCAAATATCCGCTGCCTTCCGTTCGTCTGTTCCTGGTTGAGAGTTTCGGCATGGGAATGACCAAGGATAACGGCGTCGAATCCCTCCCCGAACCTTTCTTCGGCAAAAAGTCGCATTTTTTCGACTATTTGCTGCTGGGCGCTGACGGTCATTCCCCGGCTCATCCCGGAGCTGAACCGCGCGATGGCAAAGAGCAGTTGCAGGGGAATCACTCTCTGGAGTCGATAGGTGAAGGAACTGCGGAAAAATTTCCGCAAGGCAAGATATCGCTTGTTTTCCCTGTCCACTGTATCGCCATGAGAAACAAAAACCCGCAGATCGTCTATTACAAGTTCCAGAGCGTCGGAATAAACCTCAACCCCCAGTCTCTTTGCAAAGAAATCAGCGAGAAAAAAGTCGTGGTTGCCCTCGCAGATGCAGATTCTGACCCCCTCGTCCTTCAACCGGTTGATGCTTTTTACGATCGGCTGAAATTCCGGATAGATGCGATCATTGCGCTCGAACCAGAAATCAAAGAAATCACCTGCTATAACGATCACATCCACAACATTGTCTGCGGCGCCTTCCGCCCCAGGCAACGCCCCCCGCCCGTGCCAGCCATCAAGAAAATGCAGGCATTTTCCATATCCGGCATCCGCGGAACTCTTCAGATGCGCGTCGGCCAGAAAAATCGTCTTCATCGCTTGCCGCCTGTCCGCATGATCTTTTCAAAAGCTCTTTTCAGACAAAGGTGTTCTTCCATAACTTCTTCCCTATCAGATTCGCAATCGCTGTTCAAGACGGCAGGCAATTCTTTTGTCATTAAGCGAAGCTTGCCGCCTTGACGACGCAATTACGGCCCCGGCAGGCGTTCCGCCTTGCGCGGCCGTAAAACGTAAATTCATTGACAAACCTCCCTGCATTGGATAGTCAGCGCGAACGGCTGATAAACAGCCGGTTTGCAAAATTATCTGCGGAGGGCAATTCATTGATCGGCACCTATGTAAATACCGGAACAATCTTGAGCGGAGGACTGATCGGGCTGATCGTCGGCAAACATCTTCCGGAACGACTAAAAACCACCGTCATGCAGGGACTGGGGCTTGCGACGCTGCTCATCGGCATGCAGATGGCGCTGTCCGGCGCCTCTCCCTTAACGGCCATAGCCTGTCTGCTTGCAGGCGCCGTAACAGGCGAATTGCTCAAAATTGAGCAGGGGATAGAACTTGCGGGCGAATGGCTGAAAACAAAAACAGGCTCTGATTCGCCCACTTTTGTCCAGGGCTTCGTCTCCTCGTCAATCCTGTATTTAAGCGGGGCGATGATGATTGTGGGCTGCATACAGGACGGCGCGGGCGGCGACCCCCATACCCTTTACGTCAAATCGCTCCTTGACGGGGTTGCCGCTACCGCTCTCACCGCAACGCTGGGAATAGGGGTCATTTTTTCCGCCTTTTCCGTCTTACTGGTACAGGGGGCAGTAACCCTGCTTGCCGCGCAGCTTGATTTTTTGCAGGAGGCGACCATTCTTGCTGCCGTTACCGCAACCGGCGGCCTGATGATCGTCGGCATCAGCTTCAACCTGCTGAATCTCACCAGGATTCGAATCGGCAATTTTATCCCGGCAATCTTCTACGCGATCGGCTGGTCGTATTTCTACCGATAATGAATGTCAATTGCCGTTACCGCTCCGGGGCTCCGTCGTTTGTGGGGGCATAAAATCCATCTCTTCTTTTCACCTTGTTGAAGCGATACTGCACATAAGCATCGCGCACTGACACGTAAGGATCGATTGCCGCCTGCTTGAGCGCCTCATAGTCGCCGATACTGAATGATGTTTCATTAATTCTGTCATAAGCGCTCACTCCCGCCGTCTCGTACCACTGGTCAAGATAGGAAAAGGGGTTGAGAAAACTGTCGCCGGCCATCCCGATCGTGTCGCGGGGGCTGGATGGGCCGAAGAGGGGCCAATGGATGTAAAACCCGTGTCCGATCCCATATAACCCCAGCGTCTGCCCGAAATCTTCGCCATGCCTCGCCAGATTGATCTCTTTGTCGGAAGCAGGATCAAACAGACCGCCAAAACCAACCAGGGTGTTAAGGGCAAAGCGACCGACTTCGCTCAAGGCACCCGTCAGGTTAGCCTGCAGCAGACAATTTACAAAGCGAACCGGAAAGGCCGCATTTGAGAAGAAGTTTTTAACGACCGCCCGGACATCCTCGTGAACAACATTTTTATACGCCTGGGCTACCGGCCTGAGTACCCAGAAGTAGAGCTTGTCGTTGAATTGAAACATCGCCCGGTTAAATGGTTCAAGCGGATCGGCAATGGTCATCATCTTGCCGTTTCCCTCTGTACCGCTCTTCCCGGAATTATCGCTATCCCGATAATCAGGCCGTGACAACTCTTCGGACTCCTGATAGTCCCCGGCGAGTTCCGCAGCGGCTCTGCCGGAATCACCTGCAAAATCCCCTGCGGCATTGATCGGGGAAGCGGTTTCGGCGGTCTCCTGTTTCTGCATGGGCAGCGCCGCTTCCCCGACTGATTCCTGCAGGGGTAAAGCCGAATTGTCGGCAGACGCCGGAGGCTGCTGCTCGATCTTTAACGGAACTGCAGCCGGGGCCGGATAAGAAAGGGACGTCGGGCTGTGGGCACAACCGATCGCAAAGAAAACAAACAACAGACAAGCCACGGAAGTTATTTTCATAAAGCCTGCAATCCTG
>CAZKHU010000015.1:40095-42192 GCA_964552725.1 uncultured Syntrophus sp. | reverse complement strand
GAGCGCCACGCTTACACCGTGGATGTCACAGGTTCAAGTCCTGTTCCGCCTACCATGGAAAAGCGTGATTCTCCGGGGCCCTTCGCTCAGTTTTATGGTCTTGAGGAGATTTCGAGCAGATTAAATTTTTATTTACGGGGTCGTAGTTAAGTTGGTTATAACGCCGGCCTGTCACGCCGGAGGCCAGGGGTTCAAGTCCCCTCGGCCCCGCCAAAATGAAAACAGGGGGTAGGAAGAAATTCCGCCCCCTGTTTTTCGTTTCATGTAGTAATCTGATTTAAACCATGATAAGCAGGCTCATCATCTGAGTTTACGCAGGGGTTTGCGCTAACAAAAGGTTCCAAATGATCCGACTTGAAGACCTTCAACCCAATGCTGCCGTACGCGGTGTCCTTCCGGATTGCCTCGTCACGGTCGTGAGCGTCCAGTGGTTTGGTTCCGAGGCCCTTGAACTGACCTACAAAACCCCCGAGGGCAAGGTAGCCAACGAGCTTCTCTACCGGCACGACGAGCCGCGACTCGATCTCATGGAGCAGGGCCGACCCTGGAGTTTTGACGGCGACGGCGCCCTGTTCCGCCTGGTTTCAGAAGCGCACCGCATCCGCCTTGCCCATCTCTTTGACCCGGTGCTGGCCGTCCACACCTCGATCGTTGACCCGCTGCCGCACCAGATCACCGCTGTTTACGAGTCCATGCTTCCCCGTCAGCCCTTGCGCTTTCTACTTGCCGACGATCCCGGCGCCGGGAAGACGATCATGGCGGGCCTGCTCATCAAGGAACTGATAGCGCGCGGCGATTTGCAGCGTTGTCTGATCGTCTGTCCGGGCAGCCTCGCGGAGCAATGGCAGGACGAGCTCTTCCGTCGTTTCCATCTCCCTTTCGAAATCCTGACCAACGACAAGCTCGAAACAGCCCGTACCGGCAACTGGTTTCTCGAAACGAATCTTGCCATTGCCCGGCTGGACAAACTGTCCCGCAACGAAGACGTTCAGCAAAAGCTCCAGACGCCGGATTGTCGCTGGGATCTTATTGTCTGCGACGAGGCGCACAAGATGTCCGCCACGATCTTCGGCGCCGAGACGAAGTACACGAAACGCTATCGGCTCGGCCAACTGCTGGGGACCCTCACGCGCCATTTCCTGCTGATGACAGCAACGCCTCACAATGGCAAGGAGGAAGACTTCCAGCTTTTCATGGCGCTGCTCGACAGTGACCGTTTCGAGGGGCGCTTCCGTGACGGGGTGCATGTGACCGACGTCTCCGATCTAATGCGCCGGATGGTGAAGGAAAACCTCCTCAAGTTCGACGGTACGCCGCTGTTCCCCGAACGCATGGCCTATACCGTGCCCTACAAGCTTTCCGAAGCCGAGGCTCAACTCTACAAGGCGGTGACCGACTACGTGCGGGAGGAGTTCAACCGTGCCGAGGCGCTTGCGAACGATAAACGGGCCGGGACCGTCGGCTTTGCGCTGATGATTCTGCAGCGGAGGCTCGCTTCCTCGCCCGAAGCGATCTATCAATCGCTCCGCCGCCGGCGAGAACGGCTGGAAAGCAGGTTGCGGGAGCTGGAGGTCCTTCAGCGTGGATGTGGTACTGCGCCGATACCGCCGCCCGACCTTCCGGTCCTGGATGCCGAGGATGTCGAAGACCTTGAAGATGCCCCGGACAACGAAGTCCAGGCTGCCGAGGAGGAGATTCTCGATCAGGCGACCGCGGCACGGTCCATTGCCGAGTTGAAGGCCGAGATCGAGACATTGAAAGGGCTGGAAACACTGGCGCTCGCAGTCCGGCGCAGTGGGACGGATACGAAGTGGCGTGAACTCTCCACCCTCCTGGGAGAGATCTTCACAACGGCCGCTATTGCCGGCCGCATTGCCGAGCTTGCTGTCCCTTACGGCGCCGGAGCGATTCCGCGGCCCGTGCCGTCCATGCAGCAGAAGCTTGTCGTCTTCACCGAGCACCGCGACACCCTGAATTATCTCGAAAACCGCATCGCCACGCTGCTCGGCCGCAGTGAGGCGGTGGTCATCATCCACGGCGGCATGGGCCGCGAGGAGCGCATGAAGGCGCAGGAATCCTTCCGGCACGATCCGGCGG
>CAZKHU010000015.1:30501-39995 GCA_964552725.1 uncultured Syntrophus sp. | reverse complement strand
ATGGGCCGCGAGGAGCGCATGAAGGCGCAGGAATCCTTCCGGCACGATCCGGCGGTGCAGGTGCTTCTGGCCACCGATGCCGCCGGCGAGGGTATCAACCTCCAGCGGGCTCACCTGATGGTCAACTATGACCTGCCGTGGAATCCCAATCGCATCGAACAGCGCTTCGGGCGCATCCACCGCATCGGTCAGACGGAAGTATGCCATCTCTGGAACCTGGTTGCCGAAGAGACCCGGGAAGGCGACGTTTATCGCAAGCTCCTGGAGAAGCTGGAGCAGGCCCGCGAAGCACTCGGCGGCCAGGTGTTCGACGTGCTGGGCAAGTTCCAGTTCGAAGGTAAACTGCTGCGGGATCTGCTGATAGAAGCGATCCGTTACGGCGATCGGCCTGAAGTCCGCGCCCGCCTCACGACGGTGGTGGAGAAAGCGCTGGATCGCGAGCATTTCCGGGAACTGCTCGAAGACCATGCCCTTGCCCGCGATGCCATGGACGCCAGCCGCGTCCAACGCATCCGAAAGGATATGGAACGGGCAGAGGCCCGCCGCCTGCAGCCGCACTATATCGAGTCTTTTTTCCTCGAAGCGTTCCGCTGTCTGGGAGGATCGGCCAGACAGCGTGAGCCGCGCCGCTACGAGGTAACCCATGTTCCGGCTCCGGTGCGCAACCGCGACCGCCTGATCGGTATCGGCGAGCCGGTGCTGCCACGTTATGAACGCATTGCCTTTGAGAAGCCGCTGGTAGCGCCACAAGGTCAGCCGTTAGCCGCTTTCGTCTGCCCGGGGCATCCGCTGCTCGACTCGGTCATCGACCTTACCCTCGAACGCCACCGTGATCTCTTGAAACGCGGCGCCGTGCTCGTGGACGAACGCGACTCAGGCACCCAGCCGCGCGTGATGTTCTACCTGGAACATGCGATCCAGGACGCAAGCCTTACGCGCTCGGGAGAGCGCCGCGTCGTCTCCAGGCGGATGCTCTATGTCGAGCTTGACGCCGACGGCGTAACCCGCCACGTGAATTATGCACCCTATCTCGACTACCGGCCACTGGCCAAGGGCGAGCCGAGTATTGAAGCAATCCTCGACCGGCCCGAGTGCGCCTGGATTACCCGTGAGCTGGAGAAAAAGGCACAGGAACACGCGGTAGTGAACGTCGTACCGGAGCACCTGGCGGAGGTGCGTGGTCCCAAGCTCGCACTGATTGCCAAGACTGAGGCGGCGGTAAAGGAGCGGCTGACCAAGGAGATCACCTATTGGGATCATCGTGCGGAGGAACTCAAACTTCAGGAGCAGGCCGGCAGAACAGGCAACCGGCTCAATTCAGGCGAGGCCCGCAAACGGGCCGATCTGCTTCAGGGGCGTTTGCAGAAGCGTCTTGAAGATCTGAAACTCGAAGCCCAGATATCACCGTTGCCGCCGGTGGTGCTGGGCGGAATGCTGGTGGTGCCGAGAGGGCTTCTTGCTGCCATTGCCGGGAGTTCGGACGTACCGTCCGCAGAGGAGCAGGCAAGATGCCTGCGCTTTCAGGCCGATACACAGGCCAGTGCGGCGCGCGCTCGCGCCATCGTCATGGAGATCGAGCGCAGTCTCGGCTTCGAGCCCACCGATCGCGAATTTGAGAAACTCGGCTACGATGTCGAGAGCGGTGTGCCGGGCACCGGCAAGCTGCGTTTCATCGAGGTGAAGGGTCGTGTAACCGGCGCGCCGACGATCACGGTAACCCGCAACGAAATCCTCTACTCGCTTAACAAGCCCGAGGACTTCATCCTCGCCATCGTGGAATTCATCGACGGCGACTCACACCGAGTCCACTATATAAGACAGCCCTTCCAGCGCGAGCCGGACTTCGGCGTGACAAGCGTGAACTACGATTTCGCCGAGCTGCTGGCGCGGGCAAAGGCACCGTCATAAACAGCGCCGTCATAAACACTTGCAAATCCGCTCATGAATGGATATAATTCACGCCATGAATGAAAATACATATCCCCGACACATGGTGGCCGCGTTGAGCCAACGTTTACGCGTGATGCCTGCCGTTGTGGTTACCGGCGCCCGTCAGACTGGCAAGAGCACCCTGGTAAAGGTGCTTACGCAGGAAAAGCGTTCCTATTTTTCCCTGGATGACATGGATGTCTTCGAACTGGCGAGGGAAAATCCCGAATCACTGGTTGGTAGTGCGATGAACGTGACCCTCGATGAAGTGCAACGGGAACCAGACCTGCTAATCGCCGTAAAACGGGCGATTGATTCCGACCGGCAGTCCGGCCGATTTCTGCTGACCGGATCGGCTAATCTGCTCCTGATGCAGGGAGTATCCGAATCGCTCGCCGGTCGCGCCAGCTACCTTACCCTCTGGCCGATGACCCGGCGGGAGCAACTGGGCCTTGGCCGGTGTGGCATGTGGGAAGAACTGGTCACGGCGAATGACGCCCAATGGCCCGATCTCCTCAGCGTAGACACATCGGGTCCGGAAAACTGGCAGGAATTTGCCCGACGCGGCGGATTTCCCACGCCCGCCGTCCACATGTCCCAGGCAGAGGATAGGATGGTCTGGTTCGATGGGTACGTTCGGACCTACCTGGAACGGGACCTTCAGATGCTTTCCTCCATCGCCGCCCTGCCTGATTTTCGCCGGCTGATGCGGGCAGCCTGTTTTCGTCTCGGGCAACTCGTAAACCAGACTGAAATGGCCCGCGACCTATCACTGAAACAGCCCACGATACACCGCTATCTGAATTTACTGGAAACTTCGTACCTCCTGATTCGCTTGCCGGCCTATTCGGTGAACCGTACGAAACGTCTCCTCAAGTCTCCCAAGCTGTACTGGGGCGACGTCGGACTGGCGATGCACCTTTCCGGAATGGCCGAACCGACGGGCGCTCACCTCGAAAATCTGATTCTGCTTGATCTGCTGGTATGGCAATGCGGTCGGCTTCTGAACACGGAGATTCTCTATTGGCGGACGACGACGGGCGAAGAAGTGGATTTGGTAATCGAGACGGAGGGGAAGGTGCTGCCCATCGAGATTAAATCAACGAGCCGCCCCAGGGTGCGGGACGCTGCGAATCTGATTGCCTTCCAGCATGAGTACGGCAAAGATGCGCGCGCAGGGCTGCTGCTGCACAATGGCACGGAGATCGAATGGTTGACGCCCACCGTGCTGGCCGCGCCGTGGTGGAAGGTGATTTGAGATGAAGATAAACGACCTGCTTTCCAGTATAACTCTCGGCGAAGACAGCACCCGCCAGTTCAAGGCCAACGTGAAGAACAACGATGCCTTGGCCTCAGAGATGGCAGCTTTTGCCAATTCCGAAGGCGGGACTATCTACATTGGCGTAGGGAATGATGGCTCCACGCCCGGCCTGACGCGGGAGGATGTCGCCCGGATCAACCAACTCATCAGCAACGTGGCCAGCCAGCATGTGCGCAGCCCGCTCACCGTGCAGGTAGAAAATATAGGCCTTCCCAATGGAAGCATCGTCATCGTCCTGACCGTACTCAGGGGGATTGACAAACCCTATTTCGACAAAAACGGCGTCATCTGGCTGAAATGCGGGGCGGATAAACGGCTGATCAATTCCAAGGAGGAACTGCGCCGACTGTTCCAGATTTCCGATCAGTTCCACGCCGATGAATTGCCCACCCGGGCGGGAATCGACAAACTCGACAAGCTGCGTTTTCGCGATTTCCTGCGCGATGTGTACAAGCAGGAATATCCCGACTCGCCCGCCGAACTTCTGCGGCTTTTACAGAACATGAACCTGGCCACCGCTGAGGGGATGCTGAATCTGGCGGGCGTGCTTCTGTTTGCCGAGCGTCCGGAGTGGATCAAACCCCAGTTTGTCGTCAAGGCGATCCGCTATCCGGGAAACGAAATCCACGTCAGCGACTATATTGATACCGAGGATTTTTCCGGTTCCCTGCGCAAGATGTTCGACGATTCCCTGGCGTTTGTCATGCGCAACCTGCACAAGGTGCAGGCCGGGCGCGGCGTCAATGCGCCGGGGCTGCCGGAGATCCCGGAGGCGGTTTTCGAGGAGCTGCTGGTCAACGCCCTGATCCACCGGGACTACCTGGTAAGCGCCACCATTCGCCTTTTCATCTTCGACAACCGCATCGAGATCATCAGCCCCGGCCATCTGCCCGATAACCTCACGGTGGAGAAAATCCGTACGGGGATGTCCAATATCCGCAACCCGATTCTGGTTTCCTTTGTGGCCAAGGGGCTTTTGCCCTATCACGGGCTCGGCTCCGGGATCAAACGGGCGCTGGAGGAATGGCCGGACATCGACTTTACCGATGATCGGGAAGTCTGCCTGTTCACCGCAACGGTTCACCGGAAAGCAATATCTGGTTCGGGAGAACTCACTGGTTTGCCGGAAAGTGCGGGGAAAACGTCGGGGAAAACGTCGGGGAAAATTCTGAATGCGATTCGTCAAAATGGTGAAATCACTATTCCGGAGCTGGCTTTGACCATCGGAGTGACGGAGCGATCCATTGAACGGAACATCCAACAGTTACAGAGTGACGGTCGCCTCCGCCGTGTTGGCCCGGCCAAGGGCGGGCATTGGGAAGTGATCGAAAAGAGTGAAGGATGATCGATTCGATAACGAGAAGTTTATGAAGAAACCTGCAACGTCTAAAACGCCCTCGATGGTTCGGGAAGACATACTGCCGGAGTATAATCTTGACTACCGGAAGGCCAAGCCCAACCGCTTCGCCGGCAGGAAGGAAGATCTGTGCGAAACTGCACAACCGATGGGTACAGGCGGAGGCGCCACGATGAATGCGAAACTCTGTGTTTTTGTCAGTTCGGTCCAAAAGGAACTTGAAGACGAGCGCCTTATCGTCCAGAACCTGGTCAACACCGACGCTTTCCTGTCGGCTTACTGCACGCCCGTACTCTACGAGATGGAACCGGCATCCCCGGACAAGGCGCTGGAGGGATGCCTGCAATCACTCGACGGCTGCCAGGTCTATCTGCTCATAGTAGGTATCGATTACGGCACGCCGATGGGGGGACTGTCGATTACCCACGCCGAGTACCGTCGGGCGAAGAAAAGGAAACTTCCCATTCTCGCTTTCATTAAGGGCGACCGGAACATAAAGAGGGAGGACGGGACAGCGAGGCTTCTTGCCGAACTCGATACGGACGGGCCGAAGTACAAGCGTTTCGGCAACGTTATCGAACTTCAGAAGGAGGTCCGTGCGGCGTTGGTGAAGCTGCTGAAGGAGCGGTTTGGCATTGCGCCAACCAGCGACGAGAACCAGATCGCCGAACAGACCATTGAGGCCACTTCTTCGTTTGAATCGCAGCCGGTTGCTCGTCTCCGTTGGCAAGATCTTGACCACGAAGTGCTACGCAGATTGATTGCCGCAGCCGAGAATCGAGACGCGGGTAGTCTTTCCGAGGCGGATCTCTTATCCGGCGCCTCTGCTCGCGGCCTTGCCTGGCGTGACCAGGGCACAGGCGAAACCTATGCCACGGCTGCCGGCATCGTTCTCCTTGCCAAGGATCCCTCGATGGTGTTTCCCCAGTGCCGCATCCTTGCCGATGCCTACCGGAGTACGGAACCGGACGGCGACCCGCGGGACCACGAGGACATCCGATCGCCCATGCCGTTGGCGATCGATCGAGCCATCGCCTTCATCGATCGCAACACACGCCACCCAATGCGCATTGTCGGGCTTGATCGTCTGCGTCTTGACGAGTACCCTGTCGATGGTCTGCGCGAGGCGCTGGTCAATGCGGTGGCGCACCGCCAGTACGAGGACGCCGGCCGCAAGATCATCCTCGAGATCTTCGCTGATCGTGTGACCCTCTTGAGCCCCGGCCTTCCCCCTCGACCGCTCACGCTCGCCAACCTGCGCAAGGGGAAATACCGCCCCTGTTCGCGAAACCCTGTCCTGGCCCAGTGTCTGTCATACTTTCACCGAATAGAGGAACGCGGCAGCGGCTTCCGCCGGATGCACGACCAGATGCTCGACCACGGGCTCGACCCGCCGCTCCTCGGTACAGACATGGGCTATTTCCAGATCACATTCCCCGGTCCGGGCGATAACGTCGAGCGACTGCGGGTGCCTGAGAAGCGGCTCCTGGTAACCCCTTCCATGGAGGCGCGTCTGAATGATCGGCAAAAGGCGATATTGGCGTATATCCTGGAGCATGGATCGGTCACAAGCGGATGGTGTCGAAAAGAGTTTGGAGTTGCCTACCTGACCGTGTATCGCGACTTGACCGCGCTTCTCGAACTTGGAATCGTTCAAACCACCGGTCGCGGTCGAAGCACGAAATATATCATTGAAGGGGATCATGGTTAATCCATCACTTTTCTATCACCATATTGGCGGAATCTATCACCGGTCGTCCGAAATCGGCCGGAAAAGACCTGACGATGGGGCTGAATCGGCGACAAACAAAGGAAGTCGGCCGGAAAACTTCTGAAAACGGCATGAACTATAAGAAAAAACTCATTGAAGTCGCATTGCCGCTGGATGCCATCAACAGGGCGTCGGCTCGGGAGAAGTCTATCCGCCACGGGCATCCGAGCACGCCGCATCTCTGGTGGGCGCGGCGGCCCCTGGCGGCGGTGTTGAAACGCTTCCATGGAACCGTGACTCTGTACCCCGCTCGTGTGGGGCGAGAAACCAGCCGCATCGCCGATGAGGTGATTGCCCATCTCTCCGGCCTGGTCGGAGCAAAGGTGACGGTCACGCTGGAGATCGAGGCGGATATTCCCTCCGGCGCGCCCGATCATGTGATTCGCACCGTCACCGAAAACAGCCGGACCTTGAAATTCACCAGCCAGGAATTTGAGAAGGAATAAATATTAATAATCTTGGGGTCATACTGTGCTGAAGGGCATCAATAATTTCAGGGAAGACCGGGTTTGGCAACGAAGGATGCTGCTGGCGGCGCTCTCGGGCGGGCTGCTTTTTTTCTCTTTTCCGAAATTCGGAAACGGCCTGGTGGCCTGGTTTGCCCTCTTGCCGCTGTTTTATGCGCTGAAAGGTTCAACGCCGGCGGAGGGCTTTCGGACGGGCTTCATCACCGGCATGGCAGCCAATACCGGAATTCTTTACTGGATTTCCTATGTCGTCGTGCAGTATGGCGGCCTGCCCATCTATGTCGGCATTGCGGTAATGCTGCTGCTTGCCGCGTACCTGAGCATATACACGGGACTTTTTGCGGCCGGGGTGGTTTTCTTCCGGAAAAGAGGGAACAATTCGCTGCTGGTCGTCCCGCTGCTGTGGGTTATCCTCGAGTTTGCCCGTTCCCATTTCTTCACCGGTTTCCCCTGGGAAAATCTTGGCTATTCCCAGTATCTTAACGCAACTATTATACAGATAGCCGATATTACAGGTGTCTATGGGATATCGTTTGCGATCGTGCTGGTCAACCTGGCGATCTTCGAAATTCTGGAAGCGCGCCGCGCGACCGGCAGGATACCCATCGGAAAGCTGCTGATTGCGTTTGCCGTTGTGCTGCTTATCGTTTCCTATGGTTATTTCAGGATTGCCGACATCAAAGATTCCCTGACCGGCGCGCCATCGGCCGAGGTGGCCCTTGTGCAGGGGAATATCGATCAAAACAGCAAGTGGAATCCCCGCTATCAAGCGGAAACAATCGATATTTATGCAGGTCTTTCCCTAAGTTCGCTTCCTGCCAAAGGCGGCCTCATCGTCTGGCCGGAGACGGCGGCGCCGTTCTTTTTCGGTTATCCCTCTCCTTTACAGAAAAAGGTGATTGCCCTGGCCCAGGCGGCTGAGCGCGCCCTGCTTTTCGGCAGCCCCCATTATGAACAGGAAGGCGCCTCAGCCGCCTACATGAACAGCGCCTATCTGCTGGAACCGGACGGGTCGGTTGCCGGGCGTTACGACAAGGTGCACCTTGTTCCCTATGGCGAGTATGTACCGTTAAAACGGTTTTTCCCCTTTATCGGCAAGCTTGTGACCGGCATCGGCGATTTCCGGTCTGGAAGTGATTTTGTGCCCCTTGTCAGCGGCAAGCGCCGTTTCGGCGTTTTTATCTGTTATGAGGGAATCTTTCCCGAAGCGGCCCGGGCGTACAAAAAACGCGGGGCCGATCTGCTGGTAAATATCACCAATGACGCCTGGTTCGGTAAAACTTCAGCCCCTTATCAGCATCTGTCGATGACCGTCTTCCGGGCCGTGGAAACAAGGCTCTTCCTCGTGCGGGCGGCCAATACCGGAATCAGCGCGATCATCGCTCCCACCGGCCAGATAAACTCCCGGACGGCCATTTTTACCAGGGCCGTTCTGAAGGGTGAAGTGAAATATGTTGACAAAAAGACCTTTTATGCGGCATACGGCGACATCTTTGCATATATCTGTTTTATCACGCTGATCGCATATGAAATCATCACAAGAAGGAGAATGAAACATGCAGGAAGAAATAAGTGAAATGCTTGGTGATTTGACTAAAAGACTGGAAAAATTCGGAGACTGTCTTTGACTTGCCTGAAAAGGAACTGCGAATACGAGAGCTGGAAAAGGAGATGGAAAAGGCCGGTTTCTGGGATGACCCGGAGAAGGCCGGGACCCTGCTCCGCGAGAAGAGCAATCTGTCAGACATTGTAGGGAAGTGGAAAGGACGTACGGCGAGTCTGGCCGATTTCCGGGAACTTGCCGAAATGGCCGCGACCGAAAAGGACAATAAGGCTGAAGAAGACATAAGAAAAGAGCTCGCTCAAATAGACGCTGAGCTGCGCGACGAAGAGCTGAAAATGATGCTGGGCTCCGAGCAGGATGTGATGAATGCCATCATGTCGATCCACGCCGGTGCAGGGGGGACCGAGGCGCAGGACTGGGCCGAGATGATCCTGCGGATGTATCTGCGCTGGGCGGAAAGAAAAGGCTTTCAGACCGAGATCATAGATTACCTGCCCGGCGACGAGGCGGGTCTCAAGAGCGTATCCTGGACGCTCAAGGGCGAGTACGCCTACGGCTACGCGAAGGCGGAGATCGGGATTCACCGGCTGGTGCGAATTTCCCCTTTTGACGCCGGGGCCAGACGGCACACATCCTTTGCGTCCGTCTTCGTCTTCCCTGAGGTTGATGACCGCATTGTCGTCGAAATAGATGAAAAAGACCTGCGCATCGACACTTTTCGCTCCTCAGGCGCGGGCGGGCAGCATGTCAACAAGACCGATTCGGCGATCCGTATTACCCATCTGCCGACCGGGATTGTCGTGCAATGCCAGAATGAGCGTTCGCAGCACAAAAACAAGTCAATGGCCATGAAATATCTGCGTTCGCGCCTCTATGCGATGAAATTGAAGGAGCAGAACGACAAGCTTGCCGAGGTGAATAAAACGAAAAAAAACATTAACTTTGGAAGTCAGATCCGGTCGTATGTTTTGCACCCTTACAAACTGGTAAAGGATCATCGCACGGATCTGGAGACAGGCAATGTCAATCAGGTGCTCGATGGCGACATCGACCGCTTCATCGAGGGATATCTGATCCAGAATTGA
>CAZKHU010000015.1:0-30401 GCA_964552725.1 uncultured Syntrophus sp. | reverse complement strand
TAGGCGCTCAGAAGCGCTTCGAGAACGGCGCCGCCGAGGGCTCTTGCCTTCTCCGAAATGGTGTTGCAGTAGCCCGCCTCGCCGCGCGGATCGACGTCGCCGATTTTGAGCCCCTTCGTCACGCCGGAGCCCGGTCTGATCAGGCCGCGCAGGATGCCGTCGATGCTCGCAGCGATCTCGGACGTGCCGATTCGGCCGACTATCTCTCCTTTGCGGACAATATCTCCGATTTTCTTTTCGGCAGTGAAGATGCCGTCAGCCGTGGCGCGCAGAACCCGTTCCGAGGTGTAGCCGCCGATATTGCCGGGAATTCCGGTATTCGCCTCGGCCGTCCCGGCGGTAATCAGACGGCCGAGATTGTGGCCGCGGTTGGTCTCGATCACGACGTGACAGTCCCTTCCAGCCGTGAATCCGGGACCCAAGGCGATTACCAGCGGGGCGTCGGCCATGGAAATTCCCAGGTTGCTTTTGGCCAATGTCGCATCGATCAGCACATCCGGCCGGCGGCGGTGAATGGCTTTCCCCTCCGGGTCCACCAGGACGGCGATCCTTCCTGCCGCCCAGGCGGCCTCGAGTTCGGCTTCGTCAGCAACCCTGACTGCCTCGATCCCTTCCACCGTCATGTTCTTTTCATGAACCGCTTCGCAGAAGGAGACCTGCCTCCGGACGGCAAGGGGGTAACTGGTCTCGAGCATCAGTATCCGCCTGAAGTTGGCTCGATAGAGCCGGCAGGCAATGCCGGTGGCCTGCTCGCCGGCGCCCTTGATAATGATAACGCGTTCCTTTAGTTGGATATCCACTTCATTCCAGTCCGTTATAGGTTGCCAGAAGCTGGTTGGCGATGCTGATCGCGATCTCCCGCGGGGAATCGCCGCCGTTCTTGTGGCCGATGGGGCATCTTACCGCGGAAATATCCAGTCCCTTCTCCTCCAGGTTGCGCCTGATGGTGGCCCATTTGGATTTACTGCCGGTCAGACCGACGTAACGGGCCGGGTGGGGCAGAACCTCTTCCAGCACCTGCTGATCGACAGTGCCGCTGTAGGTCTGGATGGCGACGAAGCTGCGCTGCGAGGACCAACTGGCTTTTTCTATAAAATCCGTCCACGGGGATTGATGGCGGACCACGCTTTTCGGGATGGCCGGAGAGTTGATCCACTCGTCGCGCTCGTCGATCAGATGAATCCGGAAAGGAGTTCCTTCCATAACCTGGCAAATTGCCTGACCGATATGGCCGGCGCCGAACAGGTAGAGACAGGGGTTATCGTTGAGCACTTCCATGTATAGCTCCATGGTTCCTCCACAGGCGGGAAACTCCCCGCGAGGTTTTAACGGGATTTGCGAGGTGGCGCCCTGTAAACTGTCGAAACATTTTTTGGCGTCCTCCAGGGCGTAAAACTCCGGCGTTCCGCCGCCTACCGTGCCGAAAGAGGTTCCGTCCGGAAGAACGATCATTTTGGCCCCCTGTTTGCGCGGGGTTGAGCCGCTGCTCTTGGTGACCGTTACCAGTACGCACAGTTGGTCATTGCGCTGCAGTTCGTCTAATTTGCCGATCCAGTCCCACATGATAACCTCCTTTCCTCGGCTTCTTCTTTACGCTTTTTTTGGAGAGCGCGCCACACCTTTTCGTAGCTTAAGGGCAGGCTGTTCACCCGCACTCCCATGGCATCGAAGATGGCATTGGAGAACATTCCGAGGGTGGGATTGGTCGCTCCTTCGCCTATTTCCTTGACGCCCCAGGGGCCGCTCGGCTCATAGCTGTCGACCACCTCCGACTGGACCGGCGGCATATCCAGAGCGGTAAGTATCCGGTAATTGGCCAAATCGGCGTTTTTGATCCTCCCCTTGTCGTCAAAAAGAACCTCCTCCCAGGACGCTTCCCCCATTCCCATGTACAGTGCCCCATGCACCTGGCCGTGCAGCAGGCGCGGGTTGATCACTTTGCCGCAGTCGTGCACGTCCCAGATTCCCACCACGGAGATTTCCCCGGTCTCCTCGTCAATCGCCACCTCGCCCACCTGGACGCCGAAGCTGTAAGCCGGCGAGGTGCCGACCGCCGCTCCCTTGAACGTTCCCCCCAGCTTTGGCGGCGTGTAGGCGCCTTTGCCGAGCAGCGGCCCCTTGAGCACGAAATGCCTGCGCGCCGCCTCCTGAAAGGTGAGGGTTTTATTGGCGCGGGATTTGGAAAAGATCACGCCTTCCTCGCAGTCCAGATCATCGACAGGCAGGGAGAGCATGGTCGAGGCCATTTCGAGAAGTTGTTTCCTGACCTCCTCGCCGGCCTGTTTGACGGCTGCCCCGGACATGTAGGTCTGGCGGCTGGCGTAGGCGCCGAAATCCATGGGGGCAAGCTCGGTATCCGCCGCGACTATCTTCATCTGTTCGTAGCGGTACCCCATCGCCTCTGCGGCCATCTGGCAAAGAATCGTATCAGAGCCCTGACCAATGTCGGCCGCGCCGGTGTAAAGAGTAGCTGTTGTGCCGTCCTCATTGACCTTGATGACGGCCGCCGCATGAGGGAGATCGGTCCGATAGATGGAATAGCCGGCTCCGGTGACGAAACTGCCCGTTGCCACTCCAATGCCCCGGCCATGGGGGAGATTTTTCTTTTTTTCATCCCACCCCGAAATGACCCTCGCCCGTTCCAGACATTCCCTGATTTTGCAGGAGTTTACCTGAAAATCATTGGGAGTAACGGTATTTGGCCTGCGGGCGTTAAGGAGTCTGATGTCCATCGGATCGATCCCCAGGTCGGCGGCAACATTGTCAAGGTGGCTCTCAAAGGCATACTTGGGCTGGGGGGCGCCATGTCCGCGCTGGGCGCCGCAGGCAGGCAGATTGGTATAAACCCGGAACATGTCGAACTTGTAGTTGTCGAATTCATAGGTCAGGGGCAGCAGCGCCCCGGCGTAGTAGGCGCTGGCTATCCCGAGGCTTGTGTAGGCGCCTCCGTCCATGATGAAGTTGGCCTTGACGGCAAGGATCTTCCCTTGCTTATCGACGCCGGTGGTGATCTCCATGTGCTGGGCGTGCCGTCCCCGGTTATGGGCAAACATCTCGGCCCGGTCGTAAAACATCCGCACCGGCCTTCCGGTGAGCATTGCCAGCGCCGAACCGGCGAACTCAAGCCCGGTCGGTTCCATTTTTCCGCCGAAACCGCCTCCCACATGAGGTTTGATGATCCGGACATCTCCCATGGGCAGATCGAACTGCCGGGCTATGTAGTGCTGGAAGTAGTGGGGAGACTGGGTGCTTGCATAGATAGTGAGTTTTTTCCCATTCCAGATGGAGATGGAGGAGTGCGGCTCGATGGGAGACTGGTACGTGCGCTGCCCCACGAAGGTGTCGGTGCGCACATGGTGGGAGGCTGCCAGGGCCTGTTCCACGTCGCCGAACTCCTGATGAATCTCCGTGTTGATATTCCGCTTGTAATCGTCGTGAATCAGGGGTTGTCCCTCATCCATGGCATGGAGGTAGTCGAGCACGGCCGGCAGCTCTTCGTACTCTACCTTGATAAGCTTCAGGGCCTTGTAGCAGGTTTCTTCATCCACGCAGCACACCGCGGCAACCTTGTCGCCGACGAAGCGCACCTTGTCGCTGCAGAAGATGTTTTCGTCCCAGCGCGCCGGACTGAGCCCATACTTCATGGACGGCACATCCTTGTGGGTGATTACAGCTTTTACCCCGGGAAGTTTTTCCGCGTCGGATGTATCAATGGAGAGTATTCGGGCATGGGCGAAGGGACTCGTCAGAATCTTTCCGAAAAGCATGTTCGGAAACTTCAGGTCGCCGGCGTACTTGGCGGCCCCGGTTACCTTGTCCGGGCCGTCGATGCGCGGGACGCTGCGGCCTATGACTTTATAGTTGCTGCTCATCGGAGTTCTCCTTCTTCGTGATCGGCAGGGGTAATCTCCCCACGGGAAGCGGCGAGAACGGCTTCAACGATATGGACGTATCCGGTGCAGCGGCAGAGGTTGCCGGCAATGGCTTCCCGCACCTCCCGTTCAGAGGGGTGAGGGTTCCGGGTCAGAAGGGCCTTGGCCGAAAGCACCATGCCGGGGGTGCAGTAGCCGCACTGCACTGCGGCGTGGTTAAGCATCGACTGCTGGATGTCGTCAAGCTTGCCGTTGGCGGCAACCCCCTCGATGGTCGTGATTTCCCTGCCGTCGGCTTCCACGGCCAGAACCATACAGGAATCAACCGGTTTGCCATCCAGAAGCACGGTGCAGGAGCCGCAGTCGCCGAGTTCGCACCCCTTCTTGGTGCCGGTGAGATTGAGGTCGTCGCGCAGCACGTTGGTCAGGATGGCATTCCCCTTCACCAGTAAGGTATGGGAATCGCCGTTTACGTTAATGGTGATCAGGTAGCGCTTTACCCCGTTGTTATCAGTTATAACCTGTGACATATCATTGCCTCCTTACACGTGACCTTTATCGATTGCCTTGCGAAGGGCGCGTTTTGTCAACACCTCCACCAGGTTCCTGCGGTACTCGGCAGAGCCGCGGATGCTGTCCCGTGGATGGCTCTCGTCTGCCGCCAGTTTCCCTGCTTGCGCCAGCAGTTCAGCGCTGATTTTTTTGCCGCACAGATAGGTTTCGGCGTTGCGAGCCCTCATCACGGTTGGCGCGGCGGAGGCCAGAACGATCCGGGCCTCGCGCAAGGTGTCTTTCTGCACCGTAACCGAAACGGCAACGCCGGCAACGGCCAGGGCGCCGGAACGACGCAGGCCGAACTTGATGTAGGTGCTGCCGGTTGTGGACTGCTCCGGGATGGTTATGTCGGCAAGTATTTCCCCGGGAAGGATCCGGGTCTGGGCCGCTCCGTAGAAGAAATCCTCCAGCGCCATGCTCCGCTCGCCTTGGGCCGACAACAGACGGATGCTTGAGTTCAGCGCGATCAGGATTGGGGGGAGATCGGCGGACGGGACGCCGTTGACGATGTTTCCTCCCAGTGTGCCCAGGTTGCAGATCTGGTTTGATGCCATGGTGTGGGCCGCCATGGGAAGCGAGAGGAAGCGCTCCTGCAGAAGCGGCGAGTTGTAGATTTCGTTGTGTCTGGCGAGCGCCCCTATGACAATGCCGCGTCCGGATTCTTTCCGGATATTGCGGAGCTCGTCCAAGCGCTTGAGAGATACCAGGTGCCCAGGGGCCAGTTTACCCGTCTTCATCTTGTGAAGAACGTCCGTCCCTCCGGCCAGCACTGTGGCATTTCCCCCGAGCTCGGCCAGAAGCGCACAGGCCTCCATCAGAGTCTCCGGGGCATGATACTCAAAATCGGGCATGTTCATTGTTCATCTCCTTAAAATATCTTGCATACAATATATATTGGTAAAAAACTTTGTTCCCCTGCTACTTGATGTCGCGCAGAAAACGTTTGAAAAGAATCTTTTCTTCAACGCTGAAATTATTTAGTAATTCGTTGTTTGTCCGTTCTATCGCAAACTTTAGATCGGTTATTGCCGCCAGGGCTTTTTCGGTCAGCGAGACCCGTCCCACCCTTCCGTCATCGGGATCGGTTTCCCGGAGAATCCATCCGGCAGCCGCCATGCGTTCCAGTATTCCTGCCAGAGTAGCCGTATCCAGGGAGATGCGCCGGCCGATTTCGCCAACGGAAAGCCTGTTCTCTTCCCAGAGAGATTCCATTACGAGGCATTGCATGGGGGTCAGTCCGAAAGCATGGAGATTTCCCTTCAGGAGGCCCTGGGCTCGCTGGTGGGCTTTGGCAAGCAAAAAGACAATATTTTCCCTGTAAGAAACCATTTCTTGAAAAACCTCTTGCATACAAGATAACTGCAAACGAAAAACATGTCAAGAAAAAAATTGCAAAAGATGGGGTGCGTAAAATTATCGGGGAAAGCTCCTGGGTATGTTCGGGAAAATAACCTTTGGTGCAAAACAAAAAATATGATAGGAGAACCAGCCAAACGTTTGACAAATATTGTGAACGCCGCGCATTTGTTTGTCGCAGCCGGGCATGATCTTCCCGTGTCGTCGGAATAAGGTAAGTATGGAGAGAAAAATGATTGCAATCAGAAGGTCGAATATTTCGGCAGTAATTTTTGCCTTTTTGTGTTTTAGTCTCCTGGCGCTTTCGGCATGCGCAGCCCTTTCGACGGAGACTGCCGGGAACGAAGCCGCTGCCCCGAAAGTCAATGGTAGCACTGAAAATAATCAGCTCCCGGCAATTTCTTCTCCTACGGTAAAAGTCACTGACGAAAAGTCCGGCGCCTCGCTCGATACGAAAATTTCTCAATCAGCGCCTCCGCCCAGGGAAACGAATCGCCTTGATGGTTCGGCCTCTCTTGCTGAAAAAGGCAAAACGATCGTGGCCGCGCCTTCAAATCCGCCTGTTGTAAAGCATCAAGTTTATCCCCCGAGTGGTTTCCAGGAATCTTTCCTTGCCGATAGCGAAAAAGACCTTTCGGAGAGGCATGGTTCAACTGAAGACGAAAATGAAAAGGATATAATGGAAGAGGCGCTCGTGCTTTTGGACGAGTCTCGCAAATACTGGGCAAAGGGCGAACTTGACGATGCCTTGCAGATGCTCGACCAGGCGTATGCCCTTTTGCTCGACACCAACGGCAATCCTGCGATTGCAAGACAGAAGGATGATCTGCGCCTCATAATTTCCAAAAGAATTCTCGCAGTGTACAATTCCCTCCCGACCGCCGCCAAAGGGAAGCGCGGAGAAATACCTTTATTATCGAATGCCGATGTCGAAAAGGAAATACGCTCCTTTCAAAACTATGAACGTGATTTTTTCATCTCCTCTTATTACCGTTCTCTAAACTATCGTCCGATAATTTCGGCAGAGCTTAAAAAGGCGGGATTGCCGGACGAGCTTTCCTGGCTGCCTCTGGTGGAAAGCGGATTTAAAATCAGCGCCCTTTCATCCGCAAGGGCGCTGGGGCTTTGGCAGTTTATCCCCTCGACCGGCTACAAATACGGCCTGAACCGTGACGACTGGGTGGATGAGCGGATGGACATTGAAAAATCCACGCGGGCGGCAATTGCTTATTTAAGAGACCTTCATGCGATGTTCGGCGACTGGCTTACCGTTCTCGCCGGCTACAATTGCGGGGAAGGGCGTGTCATGCGCACGATTGCCTCGCAACAGATAAATTACCTGGACCGGTTCTGGGATATGTACCAGAAGCTTCCCAATGAAACGGCGAGATATGTCCCCAGGTTTATTGCGACGCTGCTTATCGTTAAAGACCCAGCCAAATACGGGTTCGATTTTGCGGCGGAACAGCGCAAATACGACTTTTCCGCATATGAAAAGGTCGAAACCGCCAAGTCGATGCGCTTGCAGGACATTGCCTCAAAGCTGGAAATATCTGAAGAAAACCTCCTGATTCTCAATGCCGAGCTGCGGCATAAGGCAACTCCGAACAAGCCGTATATTCTGAAGGTGCCCATTGGCAATGCAGAAAAGCTGCTTCAGCTTGCCGCCGATATTCCCGCTGCCGAGATGCCCCGCGCTTCTTACCGGACCGTAAGGGGTGTTTTCATAAAATACAAGGTGCGCAAGGGTGAAACTCTGAACTCAATTGCTGAAAAATACAAAACATCCGTCAGTGCCATTCGTTCCGCCAACAAATTGTCGAAGAAAGGATTATATGCGGGGCAGAGATTGAATATACCGATCACGAAGACGAATGTGTCGGCGTCTTCGGGAAATTCGCAGGCAACGGCAAAGGCAACCGGGCACAGGGTAAAAAAGGGAGACACCCTTTCAGAAATTGCAGGCAGATATGGCGTTTCCGTGGCCGATTTGAGAAAGATCAACAATCTTAAGAAGGATGCCCTGAGGGTTGGACAAACGATCCGGCTTTCGCAAAAAGACGGCGAGAATGACAGAGGCGGCAAAGAAGCCTCGACTCCCGGTAAAGGCAAGGTGGAAGCCAGGACGTACAAGGTTAAAAAAGGGGATAATCTTGCGAAGATAGCAAAACAAAAAGGGATTGCCCTCCAGAAGCTGCTGACCATGAACAAGCTGACCGTCAAGGACGATATTTATCCGGGTCAGGAGATACTTGTTCAATAGTTCAATCCAGATGGTAATGTCTCAACAGCGAAAATAACTCCTGCTCCTTTCTTTTCATCCGCTCCGCTTCCTCATGGCCGACATTTTCATGGTCATAACCAAGCAGGTGCAGCAGGCCATGGATCATCAGAAATTCCATTTCGTCCATCAGCGGCAAATCCCCGGCAAGCGCGTCCCGCATGGCCGTTTCCGCAGAAATGACTATGTCGCCCAATAGTTCAGGGTGGATATTGCCCCCCTCGCCCTCCGTCATTGCAAAGGAGATCACATTGGTGGGGCGGTCCCGTTCGAGATAGTCGCGGTTTATTGCCCGTATCTGTTCATCGTCAACGATGAGAACGCTCAATTCACCGTTTTCCCGCTGCAATTCCTTCAGAAGCCGCTTTAAGCCCCTGCGGAGCCTGTTTGTGTCGATCGCGGCTTTTTTCTGTTTATTCCTCAGCGAAACAGTCACGGCTTTTTCCTCCCGTTTTTTTGCTCCCCTTGATCGTAGGCGCGAATTACCTGTTGTACAAGGGGATGACGCACCACATCCAGATCGGAGAAATCGACGAAACGGATTCCCTCGATGCGGTTCAGCAAATTCTTTGCCTGGATTAGTCCCGACACCTTGTCCTGAGGCAGATCTATCTGGGTTACGTCGCCGGTGACGACCGCCTTTGAACCATACCCGAGTCGCGTCAGGAACATCTTCATCTGCTCCGGTGTTGTGTTCTGAGCCTCATCGAGGATGACGAATGAATCATTCAGGGTGCGTCCCCGCATGAAGGCGAGCGGGGCAACCTCGATTATTCCCTTGTGGATCAGCGCCTGGGCCCTGTCAAAATCGATCATGTCGAACAGGGCGTCATACAGGGGACGAAGATAGGGGTTGACCTTTTCGGCAAGATCACCGGGCAGAAAACCCAGTTTTTCACCAGCTTCAACGGCCGGCCGGGCCAGTGAAATGCGGCTGACCTTCTTTTCCATCAATGCGGCGACCGCCATGGCCATTGCCAGATAGGTCTTGCCGGTTCCCGCCGGTCCGATGCCGAAGACCATATCCGAGGTTCTGATCGCGTCTATGTAGCTTTTCTGCGAGAGGCTCTTCGGGGTGATGATGCGTTTTTTCGAAGAAATGAAGATTGTATCGAGAAATATCTTTTCCAGATCGGCAGCGGAGTCTTCAGAGAGGATCTTATGGGCCTGCTCGATGTCAAGCGGAAAAAGGGTGTATCCTTTTTTTGTTATTTTGTATAGTTGCGAGCAGAGATTTCTTGCGTGCAAAACAGAAGGCCTGTCGCCGCCGATAACGGCAAAATTGCCGCGAACAGTGATTTTTACCGCCGCAAGTTTTTCAATCAGTCTGATGTTCCGGTCATGCTCTCCGCAGAGCGTCCGCAGAGAATCGTTATCTGGAAAGTTAATCTTCTCGGGTGATTCCGGGGCTGTCGTTTTCTTCAATGTTCCGTCGTTCCTCCTGAATCGTCCTTTTCCCCTCGCGCCTTCAGACGGCCGTAAATTTTAAAGAAGGAAAATATCGCTCCGACGCTGCTCACAAGAATCATAAAACTGGCGGAGAAAAAATAGACGATGAATTCCATGGGATTTTTCAATGAATAGGCGCCGATCAGGGTTTCTATGCCATAAAGCAGAAAAAAAAGGGACAGCAGCCCCATCAGCACTATTTTCAACCACCAGAACGGTACGGTAAAGGGACTAATTTTTTGATTGTTCGCCGGCAAATCAAATTTCTCCAAAAGGACGGATCACAATGGACAAGCACGCCATTTTAAAGGGCCTTTATTTGCAGTCAAGGAGTATCATTCAGAATAACCAATGATAAGGTGACGACGAAATCCGCTTGTGCCGTCTTGTCATTGCGCTGGAAAGTCGGTACATGAAAAAAATTGGCCCAGAAGCGGTGTCAAAGCACCAAAGGGTCCTGTTGCTCTTTAAATGTTGCAATCCAGCAGACCGACTCAATAGCGAGCACAGCAGACCCCGTCGTCGGCCCCCATATACTAACATCGAAAAAACTTGTCAAGCATCTTTATGGTGCCTGGCCATCAGCTTCAGTCTTTGGCAGGCAGCGATGGTAAGCGACTGATTCCTGCAGGGAAGCAACGTGTTGTTTTGAAAAAGTGGTTCCGCTGCGACCGGGTCGGGTGAAGAGGCCACTGCCTCGGGCCAGAGGACGGTGCCGGGAATCGGCGAATACTCCGCCAGAATTGGACGCGCCCCGAAGGTCTGGACGTATTCGATGCTTTCGGCAACCTCCTCGGCCGACTGGCCGGGGAGTCCGCAGAGAACGTACATCCCGATGTCGGACGGGGAATAGCCCCCTTTTTGAAGATTTTTCACAGCTTCCTGAAAATCCTCGTTACTGACCTTGCCGCCGGTCTGTTTCTGTCGGAGCAGATCCGATGTTTCAAAACCGAAACGGAGGGTTTTAAAGCCGGACTTATACATAAGCCTGCTTATTTCCGGGGTTACTTCTCGCAGATGCAGTCCGTTCGGACAATGAAAATGGAGAGGCAGATTTCTTCGGATTAACTCTTTTAAAAGCGGCGTTGCCATTTCTTGCGAATTGACCAGCAGGGCGTCGTCATAAAAGGAAAAGTTTCTTGTTCCGCAACGCCGATGCCAGAACTCTATCTCCGCGGCGACAAGGAGTGGGTCTCTTCTGCGGAAGCCTGGGTAAAGCAGATGCGAGGCGCAATAACTGCAGCGGTAGGGACAGCCTCGCGAGGTCAGGATCGGCAAACTGGCAGGGTTGCGAAGGAGGTCGAAGGCCGGGTAGGGGTATGAGTCGAGATTATCGGGGTTGGGGAGGAATTGCATATCTATTTTTAAAAGGTCTTTTAAAAGTCCAGGCAGGGTTGCCTCGCCCGCCCCGGGGAGGCAGAAATCCGCCCCCGCTTGCGATGCATGCTGCGGGCAAAGGGAGACGTAATTGCCGCCGATAACAACGGGAACGCCCGGAAAGACCTGCTTCACGTAGGGGATGATGGCAAACAGGCCGGGATACCAGTAAGTCATCATCGTCGTTATCATGATGATGTCCGGACGTGGGAGATTGCGCAGTTTTTTCAGGAAGATTTCGGGGGGCAGGCCAAAACGGTGATAATTTCTCGGGATCATCCGTAGTGGCAAAGGTTTGATGATACGCTCCCGGGAATATGTCCCCGCGCCGTCGGCTCTTATTTTCCCTGGGTAAATTGCGCTTTCGGGGCGCAGCGCCGGATCGTCTTCAAGGCAGTCGATAAACGAGACAGCAATCCCGTTTATCCGCAGCAGGGAGGCTATGGACAAAAGTCCCAGTGGTTTATACCAGAGGTTGTACGCGGAGAAATCATAAATCCACGGGTTGATAAGCAGCGCCTGATATTTCATGACTCGCTTGCTAACACAGAAGCGTTTCTGCTGCAATAACCGGAAGGCAGTTTCTTTTTGTGAATTCAGGCGCTATATTCTGTCTTCGCAAGCGCCGGAAGCGATGCAATCAACGACGATGTTTCTTCCGTCTGTCGTTACCCGGACGGCGCCGTCTTCGTCAGTGCGGTACAAATCGGCGTTTATCTGCCGATATTTTTCCAGCGTTTCCGGATGGGGAAACCCGAAGAGATTTTTATAACCGCAACTGACAACGGCGATTTTGGGGGCAACCTTCTCGAGAAAGGGAAGGCTGCTGGAGAAGCGGCTTCCGTGGTGGGGAACAAGCAGCGCATCGCTCTTCAAATCAAGGCCTGATTCGGCCAGCCTCTCCTCGGAGGCCTTGGAGATGTCCGAGGGCAGGAGAATGCTCCGTTTCCCCAGGGAAAATTTTATTGCGAGGGCGCGGTCGTTTGTCCCGGTAGGATAACCTCGCTCTTGCGTCTCCTCGGCAATAAAGGGGAGGGGAGTCGGAGGGGAGGCGGGCGGGTTCATAATCAGGATGCGAACGCCGGAGAAGTCAATCTCGGGCAGCCCGCTTGCCATAATTCTGTGGGTTATTCTTTTTTTACCAATAATATCCAGAAAGGAACGGTATTGAGCGGTTGCGGCTTCATCGCCGCTGCTCCAAACCTCGTTTACATGGAAATTTTCCAGGATGAATAAAAGACCGTTTAGGTGGTCGGAATCAGGATGCGTCAGAACAACGGTGTCTATCTTTGTTATCCTTTCGTGGAGGAGATAAGGCGCCACTACAAGTTTTCCGATGTCGAAGCTCTCGTCGAAAAAACCGCCCCCGTCCACAAGCATGCTTTTTCCACCGGGAAACCTCACCAGGATGCTGTTCCCCTGACCGACATCGATGGCTGTCACCGAAAGGTCAGTCTGATGGGCGTTGCTTAAATATTGATATGTCCAGGTTGAAGCTAAGAACAACATTACGAAAAACGGCGTCGCGATGAAAAAAAATCTGCCTGCCAGACCTATTTTCAGCGCCGCTGGCTTGGAAAAGCGGCCCAGGGCCAGACCCACCCAGATAAGCAATGCATACCAAGCCGCCACCTCCGGAATGGTTGGGGTGGAAACAATGAGGGAAGCCCAGGGAAGGGCGGCAAAACGATCAACGAAAAAGAGCGAGATTTTAACGAGCAGTTCCGTCAGACCCACCACCAGACCGGCCAGGGAGGAAGAGAGCGGCGCGGCAAGGACAATGGCCAGGGAAACGGGAATCGCCAGCACGCCGAGAATCGGCACGCAGATCATGTTGGCGGCAAGGCCGACAAGCGGAATCCGGTTGAAATAGAAGACGATCAGGGGCAGCGTTCCCAGCGTCGCTGTCAGCGATACGAGAAAAAAGATTACAATTCCCCGGACGGACATCTTGATGATGTAGATCATTCTCGTTTTTATATTGGCAAAGGGTTCTTTTACCGGGGGCGGCGGCAGAATATCCATGAATTCAGGCATGAAAAAGATCAATGCGGCGACCGCGGCGAACGAAAGCTGGAAGGAAATGTCGAAGAGCGAAGAGGGGGCAATGATTAAAATCAGAAAGGCGGCAAACGCGAGAATATTGAAAAGATCACCCTCCCGGTCGAGCAAAAGCGCCGTCAAAAAAACCGTAAACATGATCGTCGCGCGCAGCACGGAGATCCCGGCGCCGGCAACCCCGGTGTAGAAAATAACAACGGAGATGGCAATAATTACGGCTAACTTAGCGACGTTTCCCCGCAGGAGGATGTATTCCGCCTTCAGAAGCAGGTGCGCCAGAAAAAGGGCGAAGGCGGCGACAATCCCGATGTTGAATCCGGAGATGGCGATAATATGGGTAAGCCCGGTCTTGTTGAACTTTTCCATCGTTTCTCTGGGGATGGATTTTTGATCGCCGAGGATCATCGCCTGAATGATGCTTCCCTCCGTGCCGGGCGATTTTTCGGAGATGGTTCGGCGGATCAGCTCCCGAAAACCCTCCAGTTTTGCCTTCAGCGGGTTCCCCTGGTCGCGGCGCAGGACAACGAAGGAAATATTGTCATTGAGGAAACCCCTGACCAGGATGCCCCGCAGGCGCAGATACTTTTCGTAATCGAAGCTGCCGGGATTCCTGAAGCTGCGGGGAACTCTAAGGCGTGCATGGAAACGGATGAAATCGCCGTAGCGAAAGAGGCTTTCCCCGCGGATACTCAGCAGCACATTGCCGGAAGCGGAGAGATAGCTTTTTCCTTTTATAATTCGGGAAACGGAAACGATCAGGTCAGTCTTTTCCGGAGAACTCACAGGATTTTCGGAGATGATCCCCTCGGCGGTTATTTTGCCGTCGTCAAGGAAATTTACGATGTGGTTTTTCGGCAGGGGCGGATGAAGATAGAGGCCAATCAGGATAATTCCCAGTAAAAAAACGGATAGTAACAATGAAATAAAGGTGACGGCATGTTTTTTCAACGGCGGGCATTGAAATTCAATCCCTTCAAAAACGATGCTCGCGACGAGCAGCGCATAAAGAAAAGCCAGAATCGGGAAAGCGGGGATAATCCAGATGCTTCCGCATGAAATGCCCGCTATCAGCGCCGCAGTCAGGGCAACAAAGGGTCTTCGCATGCCGTCTCGCCTTTATCCGAGGAAGGCCGGCCCGGGGAACGATAAAAAATAAGCTTGCCGGCGGGTGCAAGATAAGGGTTAAGCGGGCGGCTGTCAACAGGAAAATGCGAGGCGGCGTTGCATGATTAAATGCATTGACAATGGATATCGGAAATATTATTTCTACGTCGGCGGCGATGGAGCAGCCGGAATTTTTTCAGACCTTTTCAGCAGTCTCAAGGCGATTGTCTTTTCCGGTAAGGTGAACAAACTTGAGTAGAAAAAAGGAATGGAAGAGACGAAGCAAATCTGAAGGAGGAAAAATTGATAGCGAGATACTCACGGGAAAAAATGGAGGCGATCTGGAGCCCGCAGAACCGGTTCCGGAAGTGGCTGGATATTGAGATTCTGGCCTGCGAGGCTATGGCCGAAAGGGGTGAAATCCCCCCGGAGGCGCTGAAAAACATCAAAGAGCGGGCCGGCTTCGACATCGAACGTATTGACGAGATTGAAAAAACCACCAAACACGATGTGATCGCCTTTTTAACATCCGTATCGGAAAAAGTCGGGGAAGACAGCAGATTTATCCATCGCGGGATGACCTCGTCGGATGTGCTGGATACCTCCCTGGCGCTCCTGTTGCGGGAGGCGGCGGAGCTGCTGATCGAGGATGTCGACCTGCTTCTGGGTGCGCTCAAAAGAAAGGCGTTTGCCCACCGCCGGACGCTGATGATCGGCCGTTCCCACGGGATCCACGCCGAGCCGATAACCTTCGGCCTGAAGCTGGCGATCTGGCACTCCGAAATGGAACGAAACCGGGAAAGGCTTGTCCGGGCTAAAGAGACAATCAGCGCCGGCAAGATTTCCGGAGCTGTCGGCACCTTTTCCTTCATCGATTCCTCCATCGAGGAATACGTCTGCAAAAAAGCGGGACTGACCCCGGCGCCTGCATCATCACAGATCGTCCAGCGGGACCGCCATGCGGAATATTTCACGACGCTGGCGATCGTCGCGTCCTCGCTCGACAAATTCGCCCAGGAGATACGTCTTTTGCAGCGGACGGAGGTGCGCGAGGCGGAGGAATATTTTTCTCCCGGGCAGAAGGGCTCCTCCGCGATGCCGCACAAACGCAACCCGGTGCTTTCGGAAAATATCTCCGGTCTGGCGCGCCTGATGCGTTCCTACGCGGTTGCCGCCCTCGAGGATGTTGCCCTCTGGCATGAGCGGGACATCAGCCACTCCTCGGTCGAGCGGGTCATTGGCCCGGACGCGACAATCCTGCTCGATTTCATGCTGTCGCGTTTTACCGGGCTCATCGACCGGCTGGTCGTCTATCCGGAGCGGATGCTGGCCAATCTCCAGATGACGAAAGGGGTCATCTTCTCGCAGATGGTATTGCTTAAATTGATCGCCAAGGGGATTACGCGGGAAAGTGCCTACGCGATCGTCCAGCGCAATGCAATGAAATCATGGGAAAACGGCGTCGAATTCAAGGATTTGCTCCTCCAGGACGAGGAAGTGATCTCCCGCATCGACAAAGCCGACCTCGAAGAGGCGTTCGATGTTCAAAATTTCATCCGGCAGGTCGATTTTATCTTCGCCCGCGTCTTTGGCCCCGAGGCAGGCTGATCGCTTTGTAAGAAAAGTGGTTGTTTGTTGTCAATCGCAGCAGGTTGATTTTTTGTGCGTATCCGCAGAGGGCGCGGGGCGGGAGAAGATTTCCGAGAAAAAGGAGAGAAAATTATGGGCGGTTTTTTCGGTACTGTTTCAATATCCGATTGTGTCGATGACTTATTCTACGGAACAGATTACAATTCGCACCTCGGCACAAAGAAGGGGGGAATGGCGGTCAGAAATTCCGAAGAATTTAAAAGGAAGATCCATAACCTGGAGAGTTCCTATTTCAGAACGAAATTTGAACCGGAGCTCCCTCAATTGCATGGCAACAGCGGCATCGGCATTATCAGCGATACGGAAGCACAGCCGATCATGATCAAATCCCATCTTGGGGAATTTGCCATTGTCACGGTCAGCAAAATCCACAATGTCGAGGAGCTCACCGCAAGGGCGCTGAAGCAATACAGACATTTTTCGGAAACCATCGATGGCGAAACCAACCCCTCGGAACTGATCGCCATGTTGATAGATGAAGAAGATTCGTATGAAAAGGGGATAGAGAACGTCTTTGAAAAGGTAAAAGGTTCCTGTTCCCTGTTGCTGCTGACGGAGAAAGGATTGTTTGCGGCAAGGGACAAGCTGGGGAGAACCCCTGTGGTTTTGGGGAAAAAGCCGGGGGCATTTGCGGTAAGCTCGGAATCAAGTTCGTTTTGCAACCTTGGCTACGAAACGGAGAAGTTCCTGGGGCCGGGCGAAATCGTCTTTATCACTGCCGATGGATACGAGCAGCGCCGGAAGCCCAACGACAAGATGCAGGTGTGCGCTTTCCTGTGGGTTTATTACGGTTATCCCAGCTCTGATTACGAGGATATAAACGTCGAAGAATGCCGGTACCGCTGTGGAGCGGCGCTGGCAAGAAATGACGATGTCCCGACCGATTTTGTCTCGGGCATTCCTGATTCCGGGGTTGCTCATGCCATTGGATATTCGATAGAGAAACAAATCCCCTATAAACGGGCTTATGTAAAATACACGCCAACCTGGCCGCGGAGTTTCATGCCGCAAAACCAGGAAATGAGGGACCTGGTGGCGAAAATGAAACTGATCCCGATAAAGACGCTGATAAACGGGAAAAGGATCGTCTTCTGCGACGATTCAATTGTCCGGGGGACGCAGTTAAAGGATAATGTCAGGATATTATACGACTATGGCGCCCGGGAAGTTCACATCCGCCCCGCCTGCCCCGCCCTCGTTTTCCCATGCGTGTTCCTGAATTTTTCCCGGTCGCGCTCCACGCTTGACCTTGCCGGGCGCAAAGCGATAATGGAAATTGAAGGAGCCGAGGCAGGCCATCTGGAAGAATATGCCAAAGCGGGAACAGACCGTTACTGGCAGATGATTGAAAAAATCAGGCAAAAGATTGGCGTAACTACTCTAAAATACCAGAAGCTTGACGATCTTGTAGAGGCCATCGGCCTGCCGAAGGAAAGGATTTGCACCCATTGCTGGGATGGGTCGAGTTATTTCTGACGCTGTCTTAACCCTGCAGCGCCCGGTTTATAAATCATTTCTCGAAACGACCGTGTCCTTGAGCCAGACACGGTCATTTTTTTCGGGATAGTCGAGATTGTAATGCAGGCCGCGGCTCTCCTTGCGCATTCTGGCGCAGGTTACGACAAGCTTTGCTGTGAGCGCGATGTTGCGCAACTCCAGAAGATCCCTCGTTACGAGAAAATCCCGGTAATATTCGTCTATTTCCCGGTTTATCATGTCAATCCGGTGTTGGGCCCTCTGCAGGCGCCGGTCGGAGCGGACGATGCCCACATACTGCCACATGCAGCGGCGTATCTCTTCCCAGTTGTAAGTAACGAAAATTGCTTCGTCAATTTCGGTCGCCCCCCGCGGATCCCAGGGGGGGACTGATATGGGCTCCTCCTGCTTCAGTTCCCTGAACAATTCCGCAATCCGGTTTGCGGAACGGTGGGCGAGCACGGCGGCTTCCAGCAGGGAATTGCTGGCCAGCCGGTTGGCGCCGTGCAGTCCCGTGCAGGAAACCTCGCCGCAGGCAAAGAGCCCCGGAATTGATGTCTCGCCGGTTTCGTTGACCACGATTCCGCCGCAGAGGTAGTGTTCCGCGGGGGCCACGGGGATCGGCTCCGTAGCCATATCGATTCCGAATTCAAGGCATTTTCCATAGATGTTGGGGAATCTTGCCGAGAGGAACTCCCGCCCTTTGTGGGTGATGTCAAGAAAAACGCACTCGTCGCCCGATTTCTTCATCTCCGTGTCAATCGCCCGGGCGACTATATCCCGCGGCGCCAGGCTCTGGAGGGGATGGTATTTTTCCATAAAGGTATCGCCGTTTTTCAGCTTGAGCACCCCGCCTTCGCCGCGAACCGCCTCGCTGATCAGGAAGGATTTGGCTTCGGGGTGGTAGAGGCAGGTCGGGTGAAACTGGATAAATTCCATATTGGCGATTTTTGCCCCCGCCCGGTAGGCCATCGCGATCCCGTCCGCCGTCGCTATGTCGGGATTGGTGGTCAGAAGATACACCTTGCCGATGCCGCCGGTTGCCATCATTACGAATTTTGCCTGGAAGGCATGAACCTCCTTCCCTTCGATATCGAGGACATAAGCGCCGATACACCGGTCTTTTTCTGTTTTCTGTCCGAGGGCGGAGGCCTTCATGATCAGATCGATGGCGATATGATTCTCGAATAACCGGATATTGTCAATGTTGCCGGCTTTTTCAATGAGCGCCCTTTCTATCTCCCGGCCGGTGAGGTCTTTGGCATGAACAACCCTTCTGCGGGAATGCCCGCCTTCGCGACCGAGATCGAATTTGCCGGCATTTTCCGTTGAATGGGTGAATTCCACGCCCCATTCAACGAGCTCCTCGATGCGGGCCGGTCCTTCTTCGACGACAAAACGGACGGTCTCTTCCTTGGAAAGCCCCGCCCCGCAGACGAGGGTGTCGGCGATATGCTCCTCGAAACTGTCGAGTTCATCCTGGACAACCGCGATGCCGCCCTGCGCGTAATTGGTATTTGATTCCATCTTTTCCTTTTTTGTCACCATTGCCACGGTTCCGTATTGCGAGGCCTTGATGGCAAAACTGAGGCCGGCTATCCCCGTGCCGAGAACAAGAAAGTCAGTGTTAAATTCCATGATTATTCCCTCCTTGAAAAGTTTAATTGCAAAAACGTGTATTGCTATATATATTTCACACCTGTTTGTAAATAAAATTCAGGGATGCGTATCCGGATGCTGGTGTTGGGAATAGAATCTTCGTGCGATGAAACGGCTGCGGCGGTTGTCCGGGACGGGAAGACGATGCTTTCCAATGTTATCGCCTCTCAGGTGAAGGTGCATGAGCGCTACGGAGGGGTTGTGCCGGAAATCGCTTCCCGGAAGCATAGCGAGGCGATTGTCCCCGTGATACTTCAGGCCCTCGAAGACGCGGCGCTCACGATGGACGAAATTGACGCAATCGCGGTGACAAAGGGACCGGGTCTGGTAGGCTCCCTGCTGATCGGTCTTTCCGCCGCCAAGGCCCTTGCCTTCGGGAGAGGACTGCCGTTTGTCGGCGTCAATCATCTCGAAGGACATATCGCGGCGATATTCTTGACCGACTCTTCCCCCGAGTTTCCTTTTGTCGCCCTTGCCGTCTCCGGCGGCCATACCTCCCTTTACCTTGTCAAAGGATTCAGGGATTTTAGATTGCTTGGCCAGACAAAAGACGATGCGGCGGGAGAGGCCTTTGACAAGGCGGCCAACCTGCTGGGAATTGGCTATCCGGGCGGGGTGGCGATTGACCGGCTTGCCAAAAAAGGCAACCCCGGGGCCTGCAATTTTCCCCGGGCGATGCGCGACAGCCTGGATTTCAGTTTCAGCGGGCTGAAAACAGCCCTTCTGACGAAGCTTAAAAAACGCGAATTTCCGTTAACTACCGAGGAGATACCGGACTTTGCCGCTTCCTTTCAGGAGGCAATCTGCGATGTGTTGACGGAAAAAACCATCCGGGCCGCGCGGCTGGTTTCGGCAAAGCGGATTGTTGTCTGTGGCGGCGTTGCGGCGAACAGCCGCCTGCGGGAAAAAATGTTCAGCGATGCCCAGACCGCGGGAATTGATGTTTTTATTCCTCCCGCCGTTTTGTGCACGGACAACGCGGCAATGATCGCGGCTGTGGGGACCCGCCTTCTGCAATGCGGGTTGAAGGACGGTCTCGATCTCAATGCCGTGTCACGCATACCGCTTGCAACTGCGACATGATCATTCAGGATAAGCTAAGAGACTTTTATCGGCGCTTTCTCAGCCTTCAGGGCAACCCGGCAGAGATCGCCATGGGGATGGCGATCGGGGTTTTTGTCGGCGTTACCCCGACTATTCCTTTCCATACCGCGCTTATCGTCCTGATCGGGGTTACGTTCCGGCAGAATATATCGGCCGGCTATCTTGTTTCGTGGCTTGTTTCCAATCCGGTTACCATCCCCATTCTTTACCTTTCCCAGTACAGGCTCGGCCGGTTTCTCCTTGGCATGGGGGAAAAGAGTTTTATATTCAATGAATACAGCTTGCGCGTGCTTGCGGCCACCGGTCGCGAAATAGTCGTGCCGCTCCTCGTTGGAGGGATCTGCATGGCCCCTTTTTTTGCCGTTCCCGCCTACTTTATTTCCCGCTATTTTGTCGAAAAAATACGAAAGCGGACTGCCTCGTGACAACCGTACGGAAATTGCTCGCCGCCTATAATATTCGTCCGCAGAAGAGACTGGGGCAATCGTTCCTTACGGACATGAATATCATGAAGCGGATTGCCGCTTTGGCGGCGCCTGCCGCGGATGAAACGGTGGTCGAGATTGGGGCCGGGCTCGGGTTCATGACCGAGGAGCTGGCCAGAACGGCCCGCCGGGTGATTGCCCTGGAGATAGATCCCCGCCTGCTGAATATTTTGCGGGAGCGGTTTGAAGGCGTCGGAAACGTCGAGATTCTCGCTCAGGATGTCCTGAAATACGATTTTTCAACGGCGGACAAGGAGAAAAAGATCAAGGTTGTCGGCAATATTCCCTACTATATTTCTTCCCCGATTCTCTTTCGTCTGCTGTCGTTCCGCAGCGCGATAACGTCGTTTATCCTGATGTTTCAAAAGGAACTCGCCGACCGGATAACCGCTGTCCCCGGGTCAAAGAAATATGGCATTCCCTCGGTAATGGTCGAAAAATACACGGAAGCGGTGTATGAAATGACGGTTTCCCCGCAATGTTTTTATCCCGTTCCCGATGTGGCTTCCGCCGTTGTGCGGATGACTCTCAAGGCGGGAGCGGACGCTTCCGATAACGGCCTTTTTGATAAGGTGGTTCATGCCGCCTTTGCCCACAGGCGGAAGAACATTTTCAACAACCTCCTATACCTGGGTTTTTCGAGAGAGATGCTCGACGCTGCCCTTGCCGAAGGCGGCATTGAGCCGGGAAGAAGGGCGGAGACCCTGACTCTCGAGGAGTTCATCCGGTTGACGGTTTGTCTTGCCGGCAGCAACATTGAATAAATGTCTTGACAAAAAAAAGAGTGTTTGATAGGGCGCAAACGACGCTTGGATCCGCATGCGGACTGGGACGTAAGGGATTGATTATCTGTGTTTTTATTTCAGGCCCCTCGTCTTTGGCGAAGGGGCTTTTTTAGTGGGTGAAAGAGAATGAAGATCATCAGGACTGTCGCGGAGATGCAGGAATTCGCCGATATGCAGCGATTGCAGGGAAGCAGGATTATTCTCGTGCCGACGATGGGTTATTTTCATGAGGGGCACCTGAACCTGATGAGAATGGGCCGGAAGGATGGCGCTTGTCTTGTCGTCAGCATCTATGTAAATCCGACCCAGTTTGCCCCGACGGAGGATTTTGAGGCCTATCCCCGTGATTTTGAAAGGGATCGAACCCTTGCCGAAGGGGTGGGCGTCGATGTAATCTTCAATCCGGACAACCGCGAGATGTACCCGGAGGGGTATCAGACCTATGTCGAGGTTCTGGAAACAACAAAAAACCTCTGCGGTGCTTCCCGGCCCCATTTTTTTCGCGGGGTTGCAACCGTTTGCACGAAACTTTTCAATAGCGTCAAACCGCACGCGGCGATTTTCGGGAAAAAGGATTTTCAGCAATACGTGACAATCAGACAGATGGTGCGCGACCTCAATCTGGATATTGAGATTATCGGGATGGAGATAACCCGCGAACCTGACGGTCTGGCGATGAGCTCGCGGAACGTTTACTTGAACCTGGAGGAGAGAAAATCCGCCCTGTGCCTCAGCCGTTCCCTGGCGCTTGCCGGCGGCCTCCATGCACAAGGGGAGCGAAACGCCGCCTTGATTCTGGAAAAGGTGAGGCGGATGATATCCGAAACTCCTCATGCCAGAATTGATTACGCAAAAATCTGCGACGCGGCGACGATTGAGGATCTGGATAATATTGAAGGGCCGGCGGTTCTCGCTTTGGCCGTGTGGGTGGGAAAGACAAGGTTGATAGACAATCTGGTTCTTAATGATAAGCAGAATAAAATTATCTGAAGGTTACGGGAGGTTTGATCATGTTGAGGTTTATGCTCAAATCGAAGATCCATCGGGCCACGGTTACGGATGCGGATCTTCACTATGAAGGAAGTATTACCATCGATGAGGGACTCATGGAGGCGGCCAATTTTATCCCTTACGAAAAGGTCGACATTTACGATGTTTCCAATGGCGAGCGATTTTCCACCTACGTCATTCCCGGTCCGAAAGATTCCGGAACATTCTGCCTCAACGGCGCCGCCGCCAGAAGGGTTGCCAGGGGAGATTTGATTATCGTTGCGACCTATGTGATGGTGGAGGAGTCGGAGGTTGCCGATTGGCAGCCCCGGAAGATACTGCTCGACGAAAAAAACCGCATCAAGAGTATTTCCTGACAGAAGGCGAAGATTTAATGTTTAAAAAGAAAATAAAAAGGTTTTTCTTAACCGGTCTTGTTGTAGTAATTCCCGCCGGCTTGACGATCTATATCCTCTCTTTTATCATCGGCGTCATGGACAACCTCCTTTTGGTAATTCCTGAGAGGTATCAGCCCGATACGGCTCTTGGTTTCCATGTTCCTGGATTGGGCGCGATCTTTACGGTACTGCTCATCCTGCTTGCCGGCATGGTGACGGCAAGCTATATCGGCAACCGGGTGGTGGAATTCGGCGAGCGCTTTGTCGGCAGAATCCCGGTGGTCCGAAGCATTTACCAAGCCATAAAAAGTATCTCCGACAGCCTGTTTACCAATAAAACCAAGAGTTTCAAGAGGGTTGTCCTCGTCGAGTATCCCCGGCGCGGCATCTACAGCATCGGTTTTGTGACAGGGACTCCCAACAGGGAAATCCAGGAAAAATTGGGGCCGACGGTAGGCGTTTATTTCCCCCATGCCCTTACTCCGACGACCGGCACATATATAATCGTCCCCTGCGACGAAATTATCGATATCAATATTTCCGTGGAAGAGGCTTTTACCCTGATTATTTCCACCGGCGTCGTAATTCCCCATGATCGTCCCGATGCCGCTGCCGTTAATGAGTTTGGTGAGCATTGAATGACTTTCCAAAGGCAGGCGGGTGCAAGGCCGCTTGCCGCCAATCGAAAAAAATACCAGAAGGAGCTTAACTTATGAAATTTTTGAAGCTGGATAGCAAGTTGCCTTACCGGGTTGCCGATCTTTCCCTGGCGGACTGGGGGCGGGAGGAGATGCGTCTGTCGGAAAACGAGATGCCGGGGCTGATGGCGATCAGAAAAAAGTACGGGCCGAAGAAGCCTCTGGCCGGACTGAAGATAACAGGCAGCCTGCATATGACCATTCAAACGGCGATGCTTATAGAGACACTCAAGGAACTGGGCGCTGATCTGCGCTGGGCGTCCTGCAACATCTTTTCCACGCAGGACCATGCCGCCGCGGCGATTGCCCAGGCCGGTTCCGCCGCCGTCTTCGCATGGAAGGGCGAGAGCCTCGAAGAATACTGGTGGTGCACCGAGCAGGCGCTGACCTGGCCGGACGGGTCGGGTCCGGACCTGATTGTCGATGACGGCGGAGATGCAACCCTTATTGTGCATGAGGGGGTGAAGGCGGAAGATGACCCCTCGTTACTGAAAAAAGAGCCTGAAAACAGGGAAATGGAGATCATCCTCGAGCGTCTCGCGAAGCGCCTGAAGGAAGATCCGCAGCACTGGCACAAGGTGGCCGGAAATATCCGCGGGGTTTCGGAAGAGACGACAACCGGGGTGCATCGGCTCTATCAGATGGAAAAAAGGAAAGAGCTGCTTTTTCCGGCCATCAATGTGAATAATTCGGTGACAAAGTCAAAATTCGACAATGTCTACGGATGCAGAGAATCCCTTGCCGACGGCATCAAAAGGGCCACCGACGTGATGATTGCCGGCAAAAGGGTGGTGGTTTGCGGCTATGGCGATGTGGGAAAGGGGTGCGCCCAGTCGATGAGGGGGTTCGGCGCCCGCGTGGCGATCGTTGAAGTCGATCCCATTTGCGCCCTGCAGGCGGCGATGGAAGGTTACGATGTCAGGACGCTGGGCGACGTTGTGGCGGAGGGAGATATTTTTGTCACGGCGACCGGCTGTTGCGACGTCATAACCGGCAGGGATATGGAGAAGATGAAGAACGAGGCGATTGTCTGCAACATCGGCCATTTTGACAGCGAAATCGACATGCATTATCTGGAGAGCAACCCGGAATGCAAACGCCATAACATCAAGCCCCAGGTCGATAAATGGACGTTGAAATCCGGCAAAAGCATCATTATTCTTGCCGAGGGGCGTCTGGTGAATCTCGGTTGCGCAACCGGACATGCCAGCTTTGTGATGAGCACAAGTTTCAGCAACCAGTGCCTTGCTCAACTGGAACTGGCAACCGGCAAATTGAAGACCGCTGTTTACACCCTGTCCAAGAAAATGGACGAAGAGGTGGCGATGCTTCATCTGGAGCGGCTCGGGGCGAAGCTGGGAAAACTCACCAGGAAACAGGCGGACTATCTGGGCATTCCCGTTGCGGGGCCTTTCAAACCGGAAGACTACCGTTATTGATTTTTATTTGCAGCAGGGGAAGGGCGGCCCGACGGTCGCCCTTTTTTTATGCCTGCCGGGGGATTGTTGCCCATCTCAGCTTCTTACTTTGGACAACAGAAAAACAGAACCCAGGCCAAAAAGGATGTTGGCAAACCAGGCGGCGAAGATCGGAGAAAGCGCCCCCGAACGCCCGAGTGAAATCCCGAAGGCGAAGACTATCCAGTAGGAGAAGCCGATGATCAAGCCGGTTCCGATCCCCAGGGCGATTCCCCCGCTGCGTTCGGAGCGCAGCGAGAAGGAAAAACCGATCACGAACAGGATTATGCTGATCAGCGGGAAGGCGATCTTGCCCTGAAGCTCGACTATATAGCGGGTGGCGTTGTAACCTTCCGCCTGAAGCTTGTTGATATATCTTTTCAGCTCAAAATAGCCCATCGCCTCGGCGTCCTTCTGCACCAGTTTGAAATCGGAAGGCGTCTCGGGAATATCGGCTGTTTGCCGTTTATCTCTGTAAATAACCGGAAAATCGCCGCCGTCGAACCGGGTGATCAGCAGATCGTAAAGAAGCCACTTTCCATCTTTCCACTCCCCCTTCTTGGCGTCCAGGCGCTTCAGCAGGTTCATCTGACGGTCGAGATAATAGAGGGTGATTCCCTCCAGGGAGTTGGCGCCGGCATCAAAAATGCGGAAATTGTAAATCCCTTTCTCTCCCCTGTACCAGATCTGTCCCTGATTGAAGCTTCCCGGGCTGGGCCGTTTTTGCACTTCAACATAGCGGATATGTTCAGCTCTTGCATAGGCGTAGGGCGTAATCGATTCGTTGAGAAAAAAAACTGCAAGCGAGGTCAGTGCCGAAATGCCCAGCGCCGGGAGGGCAAAACGGAACAGACTGATCCCGTTTGCCTTCAGGGCGATGATTTCGCTGTGACGCGACAGATTGCCGAAGGTGATGAGCGCCGACAGCAAAACGACGGCGGGCAGCATTTGCGACAGGGCAATCGGAATTTGCCAGAACGAATAGGCGAGCATCTGTCGCAAGGTGGCGTTGTTGCTGAGAAACATTCTGATTTTTTCGAAAAAATCGATAGTGAGAAAAAGAAAGACAAAGATAATGGTGATGAGAAGCATGTTTCGCAGATATTCCCTGAGCAGATAGCGGTCGATGATTTTCATGGCTGCTCTCTGGATTTTCCGGCGCTGAAAAGTTTCAGCAGCGATTGCTCACGGGCCGAGCTGAAAAAAAGTAGTGCGCCGACAATGGCAAACACGGCATTGGGCGTCCAGACGCCGACAAAAGGGGGAATTTTGCCGGATTCGACCATCCCCTCGCCGATCAGTCGAAACAGGTAGTAGATCATCACCAGAAACAAGCCGGCGGTAAAGCCCCGGGCGCGAACGGAACGGTGCGCCCTCATTCCCAGCGGAATTCCGAGCAGCGGAAAGATCAGGCAGGAGAGAGGGATCGCGAGTTTCTTGTTTAATTCAATAAGCAGTTCCCTTATTTCCACGTCTTTAAGACTCCGGTCGTTTACCATTCGCTTCAATTCGGGGAAGGTCATCTCCTCGCTGGACTTGCGTCTGCCCTCATCCCCGGCGATTGTGGCGCCGATTTCCAGCTTCATATCATAAAAACGAAAATCAGCCTTGCGGTAGGTGTTCAGATTTTTATCCACGGTATGCGTGCTGCCGTCTTCCAGCCGGAGCGTTATATAACGTTTATCGGGGTCGGAGATGAGATAGGCGCGGCGGGCGATAACCGTGGTTGCTTCCTTTCCCAGGTGATTGTCGGAGATGAAAATTCCCTCCAGAAAATCGCCCTGCGCGGGAATTCTGTCGGCGTACAGCAGGATATCCTTGAAATAGTCGATAAAGATCTTTTCATGGATTCCGACGCCGGCGCCGCTGCGTGCAATTTCAAACAGCAGTGACCGGGAGGCGAGATTGCCTTTGGGGACAAGAAAAAGCGTTGTCGCCAGGGTTATCAGAAAGGCCGCAAAGGCAGCGCGGGCAATCGGACGCGAAAGCTGCAAAAGGCTAAGGCCGGACATGCGCAGCACTGTCCATTCATTATCGCCGGATAGCCTGCCTACTCCGATCAGGATGGCGATCAAAAGGGAGATCGGCACAGTATAAACGAGAAATCCGGGGACAAGAAAGATAATCAGCCGGAGGATATCGAAAAAAGATATGCCTTTGTTGACCATCAGGTCCATCACCTGCAGGATTTTGCCCATGAGGAGCACGAAGGTCAGTACCGCGAGAATCATGAAGAAGGGGACGACTATTTCCTTCAGCATATAGCGGTTGATAATTTTGAAAATCAATTTTTGCTTCATCTGTCCGAAGTTTGCCCTGCCGCTACATGGTCAACTGGAGCGGCTCGATGAATTTGGGATCCTCATTCTCCATAATGTCAATTATGTATCCATACATGCGTTTTTTTATTTCACCGAAGATCGGGCGTTTTTTTGTGAAGGATTTTGCAAACTGAAGCGATTCCTTCATGAGTTCTCCCGCATCTCCGCAGGATTTCGTTATAACATGGCTTTGCTCCAGCTCCGGCGCGCCGGCCCTTTTCCCGATCAAAATGAGCTCCTGCAGCTTATGGTCGGGGATGGCCTTGCGGGTGATGGCAAGCATTCCGGGAAGAAAGGGGATGTTGATGTCTATCTCCGGGAAACAAAAATAGCCCCGGTCCGCCTTCATGAAGCGAAAGTCGCAGGCGCAGGCCATGATGCTCCCGTCGCCGAAGGCGTGGCCGTTTATAGCGGCGACAATCGGCATCGGGAAAAGCAGCATCCGCCTGAACAGGCGATTCAGACCGTACATGAAATCCCTGATTCCCTGAAGGTCGTTTTCGGCAATGGCGGTGGTCATCCACTGCAGGTCGATTCCCTGCGACCAGTTTTTGGGATCGTCGGAAGTTATGATTACAGAAGACGTATCCACATCATTTTCTATTTCGTCAAAAGCGGAGAGGAGCGACTTAATAAACTCCGGATTGTGCCTGTTTTCACCGTTGGTCATCGTGAGCACGGCGACGGTTTCGATTTTTTGCCATTTCATGAACGACATGCCTTAAGCCTCCTTGGGGGGATAGATATGGCCGGAATCAAGCTTTGCCTGAATTGCACATATTGGGCAGCATGTCAAGAATGCCCGTGCAAAAAGACCTTTTAATGTCTCAGCGCAAATTTTCCAGCTTGCAGTGGCATGGGGAGAGAGCCATTGTGGATATTGCCATCAAAGTGGATACTATTTATCCGGCGGATTCGGCAAGACGGGCGATATGGGCATTTTATACGCGGTGATTGGCGGTGTTGAAAAGGATCGTTACTTTTCTTTTGACGGCCGCAATGCATTATACAGTGCAATAACAGCATCTTGGATACAAGTTCAGATAAAATAAGATTGCTGGCACACTACTTGCTATAGTTCTGTGAAAATGATGGGTTACGGCGCCATAAAATGAGGAGGTCACGAAGATGAAGAAATATTTTGCAGTGTTTATAATGGCGATGGGCGGTTTGTTTCTGGCCAGTTCCGGGGAAGCTTTCTACGGTCTGCGGGGGGGCGGATGCTGGGGGCCGATGAATTTTGGTTACGGAGGAATGTTTATGGGAATGATTTTTTTGATTGTTTTAATTGCGGCGGCGATCTGGTTTTTTACCCGAGGGGCCGGAAACAGGAATTATGGGCAAGCTCAGCGGGAAACCCCACTCGACATACTGAAAAAACGCTATGCCAGAGGTGAGATTGCGAAGGAAGAGTTTGACAGGAGCAAGAAGGATCTGGAGGCGTAAAGCCCCGGACGGATCAAGGGCTACGCCGCGCAGGCGAGAACAGGGATGGAGATGAGAAACCAGTTCAACAGAAAGTTAGTCTTACGGCTGTTTCTGGCATGGATTATCCTCTCCATCCTGAGCGGTTCCGTCGTGTTTCTGATGGAGACGAGGAAGATCGGCGCCACCTGGAAGAACTCCGGAAGGAGAGAGGAAGTCATTTTGATCCGTCCCTGGTCAATTCCTTTGCCGGCATAGCCGACGGGCTCCACGAAGAGATAAGCAAAGCTGGTGATGAGCTCCTTGAAGCGGCAATGGACGAACTCATTGGCCGGTATTTCTCAGTGGAGCTTCCGTTTTTCGATAGCAGAAACTCTTGCCCGGTTCGGCGGTAAAGTGCAGGAGTTGAAGAAGATTGTCCGTTTGGGTAGTAAAGATAGGGCATCGAAAAGATATTTAATGAATACCAAGCTGAATTTTAACTGCTTCTTCAACTTTGCGCATGTCCTCTTCAGAAAGAACGCCGGCGAGGTTGAGTAACCGTAATTTGCTTACAGTGGCCAGTTGATCTGCCATAGCCTTGCTTTCTTTGCCGTCAAAAATGACCCGTGCCTCACTTGGATAAAGACGATCTGTGTTGCTGGTAAGAGGGACAACCTGAACTCTATTTAGAAATTTATTTGATGCATTATTGCTGATGATTACGGCAGGACGTTTCTTTTTAATCTCCCCGCCAACAGAAGGGTCAAAATTTACCCACCAAATTTCACATCGCTTCATGATCCACGTCCTTGATATTAATTTCAGCCCACTCCAAGGCCTCATTTTCCCTTTTTTTGTCTTTTGCCATCTCGGCATAGGCAGCTTCGTAATCAGGACGAACAACATAAGGACGCACTATTTCCTGAACAAATCTACTTATTTTCCTTGGTCCAATCACTTTGTGGAGTCCCGCATAAACTTCTTCATCTACTGTTATGGTTAATTTTTTGTGCATAGCAATACCTCCATTGCACGTGCATTATACGTATTAACAACAAAGAAGTCAAAGGATAAATTCGTGAGGATTCGCCTGCCAACGGTTGAGCTAAACGGCGGCGGGTTTTTCGCCGTCTGCGTTTAGCGAATGGTTAGGTGATATTATCCCGCGACTAAATCAAATCTAAATTCTTTTGCCTCTTGAGCCATATCCTCCGTAATACCTAATACTTCCCATGTAGGATGACGATATGACGTAGGCCAATCACCACCGTTATCTGTCAAACGAATAAAGTCACCCCATCCATATGCTCCATAACTGCAAAAAATAGGATAAACGCGATAGCAACATTCTTGTGGCCCATCTATTTTTTTATCGACTCCATCCCAGGGATTTCCCCAAACAACTATTGATTCTCGTGGATCGGTACGCATTTTTTCTGTTAAATTATCTACATAAGTGTTTGTGGGCATGGAGGGTTTATATTCAATTAAAATTGGGGGGATATCTAAATAAGAATAAACATAGTCGGGGGTGGTATGGACTCGATAACAATTTCGCCAAACCAAAAAATCCCAAACATGGCCGCAATGTACAGGGGGATGGTATTCCCATCGATGCCCCGCAATTTCTAATGTTCTGGCAAATACAGCCTCAGACTTTGAATCAAACACTATTTCTTTATATTCAGTTTTAATAGCTTCCATGGTTCACCTAACGAAAAAGGATGAGTGGCGGCGGCCAAGGATTTTACCGCGAAGCGCCACCTCCCGCTTCCCGCCGTCCACTCAAGCGGTTCGGCGGTTTTTGTCGTTATTCTAAGAAGAAAATAAATGTGTCCCCTTTTCGCCCTTCGCTCTCACGATCTATCCTTATTCGTTCGGCAGCCCTGTTACTATTGCTTCTGTGCCAATGTACT
>CAZKHU010000014.1:0-43234 GCA_964552725.1 uncultured Syntrophus sp. | reverse complement strand
TCGTGGTTTCGCTGATGGCGGTAGCCGTTTCGGCGGTGCCGGAAGCAACCTGAGTGGTGGCTGCCAGAATCTCGCTCGCCGATGAACCGAGCAGGTTAACGGCTTCGGAAATATCGGCGGTCATGCGGCGAAGATTCTCCACCATCCGCGCCAGGGAGTTGCCCAGCACGTCTCTTTCCGACTGGGGATTAACGTCGCCCCGTAAGTCTCCTGTAGCGATTCGCTCGGCCACGCCGGCTATGTCACGTAGCCATTGGATCATGCGGGAGGACGTTTGCATCAAGAGACCGACTTCGTCCCGGCGTTGCTCTGCTGGAACGTTGGCAGACAGATCGCCCGTGGCAATTTGCTGCGCGACTGCTGAGATAGCGGCGAGAGGATTGGCGATGGTCTGATTCAAGAAGACGATCATCCCGAGGATAAAGAGCAAAGCAATCCCCCCCACGATTACAAAAAGACGGATTGACGACTCTGCCGCCTGCTGATCCTGAGCGAGTTGTTTGTCTGCGTCGCCTTCCGCTTTGTCACCCAGTTCGGTTGCGAGCGAGCGAATCTTTTCAAATTGTTCGGCCCCAATACCGAGGCCCAATTGTCTCGCCTCTTCCCCCTTGCCAGCATAGATCAGGGCGATCTCTTGGTCCCGTATCCGGCGGTACTTGGCCACGTCATTCTTGAGTCCCTGGAGCTTGCTCTGGAACACAGGATCCGGGTCTAGTGCGCTCAACTTTTTGATGATCGTATCGGTCTGCTGGACGCGGTCCGCGATCGCCTTTTCAATTGCCTCCTGATCGGACTTCTTGGGGTTCAGCAGCATGTCCAATATCTGCGCCCGGTTAAAGTTCTGGTGCGACCTGAGTTGCCGCAACTGGAGGGCTATTTCGAAATCAGCGTCGCGCAAATCTTTCTCCGACTGTGAGATCCTCGTGATGTTCATGTAAGCGGTGAAGCCCACGACGGCCAGCAGGAGCCACATCGCGCCAAAACCAAGAATGAGTTTCGCGCGGGTTGATAGATTAATGAACCATTTCATGGTAGATTCCTCCTTCGAAAAGATGAGATATTTTAATCCGCCTCCTGGTGCACAACGATCTTCTCGTCGCCCAGAATCTTTTTCACATCGAGGATGATCATCCGCCCGCCAACCACTCCCTTCAGATACCCTGCGCCGATCCCGGTGACGGTCGGGGGGACCGCCTGAACCGTTTCCAGCGGGATGGGGCGCGCATTGAGAACGGCGTCCGCCAGGATCCCGAATTCCATCCGATCGTTACGGATGATGATCACCTTGTTGAGCTGTCCCAGACCCTTCTCCGGGAGATTGAAGAATTTCTTGAGATCAATCACCGAAAGAATCTGTCCGCGCACGTTGACGATGCCGAGTACAAAGGGCGGCGTGCCGGGCAGCGGCGTGAAATCTTTCAGCGGATAGACTTCGCGGACAAACGCGGACTCGATGCCGTACGTTTCGGCCGCCAAGCTGAATTCGATGATGTCGAGGAATTCCCGGGCCGCACCGGCTTCCTCCGTTCCCCGCGCCAGGACTCGCGCCCGCGCTTTGAGTATGGCGCCCTTTTCCTTCGGGGTCGGCGCCGCCCCCCGCTCCAGCGACTCCCGCGCCTTCTCCACCTGCTGCAGGATTTCGCTCCAGTTTATGTTCGTACCTTCCTCCTGGGGAGTTGTAACTATATCCTTCTTCATGCCGATGCCCCTATCCGGATGGTGGCGTGGATGATTTCCCTGCACCTGCCCGCCGTCAGCCCCTCCAATTCGGGCAGGATATCCTCCGCCCGACACGCACTCAGGAGCGCAAGCACGTTCTCAAAACTCTTCTTCGCCGCTCGCGCATTACCCTGGCGCAGCATCAGATTGCCTATGGCGAAATGCGCCGGCACAAACTTCGGATCGAGATAGAGCGCGCGCTTGAGCGCAGCAATTGCTTCTCCGTGCTCATTTAGCTCTTGAAGAATGGCGGCGCGCAGATAATGCATTTCGGGATCGAGCTTGTCGGCGGCGATGGCTTCGTCGCACGCCGACAATGCCTCTGCCAGTTTTCCCTGGTCGGCAAGCGCCCGGATCCTGAACGTAATATCAAACGTTGCCTCCTCGCCCTGCTGCTTGACCGGCGCAGCCATGTCACGGCCCTGCACGGATCGATCCAAGACCTCCGCGTATGCGGCCTGCTTGGGTGATGCGCTCTCGACCACCTGTATCCGTGTTTTTTCGCGCAATAGGGGCAGCCCCGCCGCCTTTCCAATCCCGGTCGCGGATTCTCCTGCCGGTTGAACCTTCTCTTTTGGAGAGGAAATCCCGTCAGGGCGAAAAACCTCAGACGGTCGAGATTCCCCGGTTTCCTTCCGATAGACAATCGCCCCAGGGAAATGTACCGACGCGAATTGAGGAAAGGTGAACTGGGAAAGTTCGCTGGCGCCGACCATCAGCCAACCGTCGTCCACAAGAGAGTTGTAAAGTCTCTGTCCGACCTGGACGGCGCGCTCCGGTGTAAAATACATCAGCACATTCCGGCAGAAGATGAGATCCATCGCGTTGGTGTTGTTCAGCGGCAAGGGATAGAGGTCTTCCACCAGATTCAGGTAGGTGAACGTAACCATCTTCCGGATCTCCGGGAGAATCTCAAACCGGCCATCCTCTTTGCGGTGAAAGCATTCTTCCTTGAGCCGCTTGGGCAAGCCGCGGAACGACCATTGGCCGTACACGCCGGCCGTCGCCCGGCGCAGAATTCCGGGGTTGATGTCCGTCGCCAGGATGGTGATCCGCCAATCTTCCGGGACAGGCAGCGCTCTACGCAGCGCAATCGCAATGGAGTACGGCTCCTCACCGCTCGCACAGCCCGCGCTCCAGATTCTCAGACGCCTCTCGCCCTTTTCCCGCACACGAATCAGTTCCGGCAGAATCTGTTTCTCAAGGGCCTCAAAGACCCGCGGCTCGCGCCAGAAGTAGGTTTCACTGATCGTGAGGTGGCTCGCCAGCATCTCGATTTCTTGCCTGCTCAGCGGGGTCGACATGAGCCTCTCGATAAAACCGCTCAGATCCTGGCAATCAAAATCCTTCATGGCCTGGGCCATTTTTTCCCGGAGTTCGTCCCAGCGGTTTTCCGGAAAATAGAGACCCATCTGTCTCTTTAGATGTTCACTGAGCCGGGCCAGCGTTTCGCGGGAGATCTCGGCAGGCATGGCTTTCATCCCTTTTTCCCCAAACCGGCGGATTCCCGGAGCGCGTCATCCAGCCTCTGCTCCTCATCCAGGGAGAGAAAAGTATCGAGGTCGTGGATGAGAATCATACCATCATCGATCTTTACAATGCCCTGCACAAACGCCATCCCGGAGACCACCTTTTCACCCTCCACGATCCGCTCTACCGGACAGGCCATGACGCCGGTTACATCATCCGCCAGCAGGGCGACGGTTCTTTTTACCGTTCGGGCAATGACGAGCTGATCGTTCAATTGCGTCTCGCGCTTTGGAAAACGGAAACGCTTTCGCACGTCGATAACCGGAATGATCCCGCCTTGAACATCGATGATCCCGAGTACGATATCCGGCGCCTTGGGGAGCAACGTGATCTCGACGATACGCACCACCCTCTCCACAGCAGAGAGCTTCAAGGCAAAACGGCTCTCATCAAGGATAAAAATGACCAGATCGACATCGCCTTTCATGACAGATACCTCTTGCATGTCCTATAAGGTCCCCTTTAAGGTTTATCCCTCAGCAATTGTTTGAAGGTATCGTAGATCTTCTCGATTTCCGTCACCTTGTCGAAAAAGTAATCGGCGCCCAGGGCCTGGCACTTTTCCCGATACTGCGGATAGGGATAGTTCGTAAGCATGATGACGATGGGCGGCGGAATTTCCTTTTTGATCCGTTTTAAAACATCCATTCCGTTGCCGCCGTCATTCAGACGGATGTCCAGGATCACCACATCGGGGTTCAGTTTCACGATGGATTGGATCGCATCGCGCGCATTCAGGGCCTGCCCGGCGATTTCGACGCCGTCGATGCCGGAGAGCATGGCCGCCAGTTTTTCGAGCACAATAGCTGAATCATCAACAAGAAATACTTTCATGCCAACCTCTTTCCTTAAAATAGGTGATGACCGTTTTAAAAACGATCTGTGATCGGCTGGATTCCATGATGCGCACCTCCCACGATTTAATGCTATCGCATCTGGAAACCGCTTGTCTGTAAGGGAATGCTGATTTTTTTGTAGGGATTTGCTGATTCTACTCGATCAATCTGCTCTTCAGTCGGTTGTCATCGACGACAATCACCTTGATCATGATGCGTCTCCCTGCTTTCGGGGTATTTGCAGGACCAGGGCTGTCCCTCCACCGGGCTCACCAGAAATTGAGAGTTCTCCTCTAAAAGTTAGAACACGTTCTTTCATGCCAAGCAGACCGAGGGATTTGGGATGCAGAATTTCCTCCTCTGTGATTCCCCGGCCGTTGTCCCTGATCTCAAGAACAAAACTTTCTTCCCCGAAAAGACTTCTCTCACCCTCTCGTAAAACGACGGCAACCTTTGTTGCCCGGGCGTGTCGCACCACGTTCGTGAGCGCTTCCTGAAAGATGCGAAACACGGCAATGGCTGTGTCCTCTTCCATGTTAACATCTTTGAAGGTTGTGGCGAACTCATGCGAAATTTCAGTGCGACTCGTAAATTCCGACAACTGCCACTCCAGAGCTGCTATCAGCCCTAAATCGTCTAAAACGAATGGCCGCAAATTCGTGGATATACGGCGTACTATATGGATCATTTGATCTATCAACGCATTCGCTGTCTGAATCCTGTCCATCAAGGCAACGCGCTCTTCACACGTGTCTGCGCCGCCCATTTTGCCAAACAGCCATGAGAGATCCATCTTCAGCCCGGTAAGTCCCCCTCCCATTTCGTCATGAATTTCTTGCGCAACCATGAGTCTCTCTTCTTCACGTATCTGTTGCAGTCGCGCGGCAAGTGCCCGTAACTGCGCACGAGAAGTCCTCAATTCCTCCTCCGCCCGCTTGCGTTCGGTAATGTCGTGAATCGCAAGGACCACCAGGCGCAGCCCATTAGAGCGGCCCCCCGACATGGAGACTTCGGCCTCAAACAGGGAGCCATCCTTCCGGCGAAAAAGCTTTTCCATTCGTCTTCCGATGTGACCGCATTGTCCGACACCCCTTTTCAAGAACTTCTCCAACCTTTCTTGATGGATCTTACTTATCTTCTCCCGCAGCAGGATGTCGGCCGGTTGATTCAAGGCTTCTTCCTCGGAATACTGGAATAACTCCTGGGCCGCGCCGTTGAAAAGAATGAGCCGGCCCTCGACGTTCACAGCGATGATGGCATCCAGACTCGCCTCAATAATCGTTCGCAAACGCTCCTCGCTCTCCCGCAGCGCCATCTCGGCCCGCTTGCGATCGGTGATGTCGTTGTATAAGACTTGAAACTGTCTTTCACCATCCCATAATACTTCCCTGCGTAAGACCAGGAGGTGACGGACTTCGCCATCTTTCCGGATGATGTTTATGGTATATTCCGACGGGACATCAACCCCTTGCTGTCTTTTCTCTCTTCTGATCAGGAAGTCGGCATGGCTTTCCGGGGCGTAGCGCTTCTCCACGGGAGTTGTTTTCAAGTCCTCCACGCTGTCGTAGCCATAAATATCCAGAATGGCCCGGTTGGCATAAATGGTCTTACCTTCTGCGGTCACGATGCGCACCCCCATAGGTGAGTCATCGAGAGAATGACGGAAATTTTTATCACTCTGCCGCAGCTTTGTCTCCGCTTGCAGGAGTTCCTCTGTTTTTCTGAACAGGGAGATTTTTCTCAGATAAACCAGAAAGAAAATGATCAGGACGAACAGAAGGAAGGAAATAGCCCCTATCTCGATAAAACGTCCGAATTCCGAACGATAAATGTCTCTCACTCTCAGTGATCTCTCAATGACGACCGACCACCCGATGTCCCCCGCGGGAACAACGGTGAGATAACTTTTCTCCTGATCATTGTGCGGATCGTTCATTTCAATCTGCTGTTTTTTTTCCTTTAACGCCGGGGCAAGGATCGGGAAAAATCGATAATCCGTAATGCTTTCCTGATAAGGAAATTTGTTGCTGTAAAGGAGCTTCCCCGTCCGGTCGATCACGTTCACGGTCGTATAAGGGCTCAAAGGCATCTTCCGGATGGCGTCCACAAGAAAACCAAGTCGTTGGGAGCTTGCGAGTATCCCGATAGGCCTTTCTTTTTCATCGAATATGGGGACGCAAACGGCTACCGCCAGCGGCTTGTCCCCGACGATCAGTTTAAAGACGCTGGAAATGTAAGGCACCCAGCGGGAACTGATTCCTTTGTACCAGTCACGGTTCGACAGGTCCTTCCCGATAGCTCCCGGAAACACCGGGGAATTCGCCCAGAGAATGCCGTGTGTGTCCGTCACGAAGATCAGGTCGATCTCGGCATTTTTTTTGAGGTCGGACAGATGCCTGTGAGCACCCGCAACGTCCTTATTCTTCACGGCAGCGATGAATAGGGGCCGATGAGCATAGGACTGGAGGATTCCGATGGTTGCTTTGTTGTGCTCGAGGATGAGGTCTGCGAGGAGATTTGCGGTTGTCTTATCGGCAGTCAGGGCATTATGCCTCGTGGTTTCAAATTGCCGCCAGCTCAGAAAAATGGCAATTCCCAAGATTAAAATGAAGAAGACGACACCGGTGAACACGATTGAATAAGGTTTGGCAATCCAGTCGCCTGGATGCCGGTGACCGGGATGCGGAGAATCAGGATAAGAAGATCGGTTGCGCATTTTCATAATCATAATCCTCTCGTGGATTGAACTGTTATTCAGCTATGATTCGGGACAGACCCTTGTCCTTTCCGTTCTTTTTCCTCTGGTACATGAGTTGGACAACCCTTTACCCCAATCTGATTGTCCGCCATTCCTATGTGTTGTTCCCGGAAAACGCGGTTGGCCAATCGCCTTGCTGTCTGATGATATCGTCGATTTCTGCCATCAGGCGGCTGGTCTCATTCAGGGCCACAACGATTCTCTGGTAGTGGCGGGTGTCTTCGTAGGTCAGTTTGCGGCCCTTACGGTCCTTCAGCCATTTCTCGCAGACCTGGTAGCCGCCGATGTGGAAGTTCCAGATCGCCACCGGCACGCCTCCGAAGTACTGCATCGGGTTAATCCAGACGCGCTCGTCCTTGTCGTTGTATTGAACCTTCTCGACGGTATCCGTTCCCTTCACCGGAAACTCGGTGATCAGGTCATTCAGTTTCGGCGATTCCATGAGGTGTAGAGCGACAAGCTCCTCACCCAGGGCGGCCAGAAGGAAGAACAAATCCCGATTGCCCGTGAGCGGCAGGCGTGGAAAGTCAATCTTCAGGAACTCGGCGTACCGGGTGCGATAGGTCGGCGAGTGAAAAACGGCGTATGCGTAGTGGAAGATGTCTTCGGGCGTCACGCCTTGAAGCAATCCGTGCGGCCCGGACTGCGAAAGTCCCAACTTTTCCGCCAGTGCCTTCAAGAACTCGGGGTTGATGTTCGGGCGGTGGCCAGCGAAAGCGTCTAGTTCATCGGCAGCGGGATAGAGGTAGAGAGGAAAGAGCGTGCCGATGTCATAGGGAGATACGATGTCCTTGCAGATAAGACCGCGACCAACAAAGAAAGTTCCCGTCTCTCCGCGTCGTGTTTGCCTCAGACATGTGAGGGCCATGTTGCGCCCAGCCAACATGTGCCGCATTACTTCGTAAGCTGGACGACTGGTAAGATCCGGCGCATAGTATAGCCAGCGTGTGTCAAAGGGGCGATAGAAGCAGGCTTGGACATTGGCGTCCTCAAACCGGGTGCGTTGACGGCGCGCGAGCAGATCATAACTCGACGAGTTCTCAACGCGGTAGGTCCCTCGAAACTTTTCGGTAAGCCCCTCATCTGAGTAGAACCTCCGCATTCGCTCCGAAAGTTCAGTCCGGTCGAAGTCGATAAAAAGGTCGTCCCGATCCGTCTTGACTCCGTTTTGGAAGAGAGTGAACACATCCCCCAGTTTCCACCCAGTTTCATACTCACTGCCCGCATCAAAATCCTTTGGAACGAAAAAGAAGTGCGGTTCAGTCGGCGCGAGTTCGGTCCAAGAGGTCTGGCTGACGTCGTTCTGCCAGAGCCAGTCATACTTGCCCTTTCGCGCGCCCCATAATTCGGCATGGAAGACGCGGGCAGGCGCCCGTCTGTCTGAAAGCGGCACTGTCTCCGCGAGCCTCACGGCAAGCAGGATAGATACGCCCACCGTGATGTCGAAGACGTTCTCGTCTTTGCCGCCGTCCGGCGTTCTTTCCTTCTTTTTGGAACTGCCGTGCAGGTCGAGGATGTAAATCTCGTCAAAAGCCTGCATCAGGGATTCGCGCATGCGGCGGTGGGTGATGCCGTCGATGTAGGTGTTGCTCGTGATAAAGCCGACAATACCGTGGCCGGTCTTCTCGATACGCCATTGGGCGAACCGGATGAACTTGATGAAGTCATCGTCAAGGTTTAGCTTCTTCTCATTCAGGCCGCGCTTGTAGTCGTTCAGCAGGCCGAGAATCCACGGGTTGCGGTTCATGCGTCCGAAGTTGGCGTAAGGCGGATTGCCCAGGATGACCATGATCGGCAACTGGGCCTTGACGTTGGCGGCAGCGTTGGCCTCCTCGGAAATCCAGTCCGCGAAAAGCCTGTCGCTGCGCCGGGCGGACTCCTCCAGGGTGTTGGTGAGGAAGATGCCGAGCCGTTGGTCGGAGCCGAAGCTGTAGCCGGTCTCCTCCAATAGCATACCGAGTTTGAGATGGGCGATGGCATACGGCGCCATGAGGATTTCGAAGCCGAACAGCCGGTTGAGCAGGTGCTTCTCCACGTAGCCGTCCCACTGACCGCGTTGTCGGGCGAACTTGGAGAAGATCAGGGTCAGCACAAAGTAGAGGAAGGTGGCGGTTCCGACCGCGGGGTCAAGGATGAACGTGTTATCGTCGGCCAATCCCTGGGGGCGGTTGAACCGGGTTTGCAGGAGCCAGTCCACGGAGCGGACGATGTACTGCACGACCGCCTCCGGCGTGTAGCGCACACCGCGCTGGTCGCGAACTTTGGGGTCGTAGGCGGCGAGGAAGGTTTCGTAGAAGTGGACAACCGGATCTTCCTTGCCCTTGCTTTTGCCGAAGTCTTGCATGATTTCCGCCATGTCGGCATGACGGAGCAGGTTCACGAGGTCATCGACGGCCCAGGCAACGGTGTCCGGCATGTCCACGCCGGCGATTTCGGCAAAAAGTTTGCGGAGAAACGGATTCGTCTTGGGGAGTTTGAAGGCCGCCATTTCACGGGAGAACTCCCGGTTCGCGGGGGCGTGGATGCGGGCGGCAAAGAGACCATAGGCCAGCGTTTGCGCGAACATATCGGCAAACTCGGTTTCCGTAAGATCGGGAATCAGCGTTTCCCGGAAAGCCGTCAGCCAGTTGTGCAACCACGGGCCGCGCGAAGACATGGCCCCGCCATAGGGTTTCCGCGCCTCTTGCACGAGTTTGCGTTCCGTCTCCTCGGTCTCATGTTGGAAGGATGCGATGATCAAGTCGCGGATGATCCGCGTAGTGCCCGCCATGCGCTGAGCAAGCTCCTTGGCGGTGCCGACCGTCAACGCAGGTTCATGGTAGAAGGCGGTGAGGAGTTGCTCGAGTTTCTCGTCGCCATCCGGCGTGATCTTGAGCAGGTACTTGCCGTCAAGGTAGGCCACCCGAACGGTCAAACGTTTCTGGCCGGCGGCATACCAGCGGAACTCCAGGTAGTCGGTGAGAATCCAGTTCGGCAACGTAGAGTACCGTTTGAACTGCTCTCCATTCGGTCCTTTGCCGCGCTCCATCTCGTCGAGATTGACGCCGATGTCCTTCGTCTCAACGTGGCCTATCGGGACTCCCTTCCGGATAATGTTGAAATCCGGCGCGCCGCAGGCAATCCGGCGGGGTTCGTTCGTGGCGTCGATGTCTTTGTCGCAAGCCTCCAAGAGGGCTTCCAAGGCGGTGCGGTGCGTGTGTTCCGTGGAGTCGCCCTTTTCAAGGCTCTTCCTGATCTCCCTGATGTATTCCGTAAACGAGTTCATTTTCGCGGCGATCCTCCTGCTCTTTCAACGCAGTTGCCTGTTGCCAGTAGAGCCCCAGCTTGCGATCAAAACCTCCCCTAAGCCAAATAGCGCTTCAAATCGCGATAGAAATTCTCATGCGCGCCCAGGGCAAGCAGAAGAATTTCCTTTTCATCGAATTCATAGGCCAGAAGAAACAATCTGTCCCGGACCTTGAATTTGTGAACGGAAACGCCTGTCAGATCCCCCTTTTTCACCTCGCCGATCTCGGGCGTTTCGCAGATGCGCCGAATCTCTTCATCGAGAACGGATATCTCATCCCTTGTCAGATGCTTCTTCTTCCTCTCAAAAAGGGGGGACTGGGAGACCTGCCGGCTCATTCGCCTTCACCAAAGACATAGGGCGTCTTCAATCCGCTTTGCACCTGGGCTCGGGCGATGAGGATCTCCTTGATCAGGGAGACCGGAAGATCGGCGTTTTCATCCGCCACCCTTCCCAGCTTTGCCCAGTACTCCACCTGGCCGGCAAGCGACCGGCCTTCGACGCCGGCAAATATCGCCGCGTTGCTTGCCAGTTCATCGGATATTTTAACGGCTTTCGGCATAACGTATCCTCCAATCTATTTTCTTTGCATTCATTGTATTTCATTATGAAATATTTTACAACCAAATTCCACCATCAAGGGAAGGAAAGTAACCATTACTCCTCCTCATAACTGTTCTTTCCGCTATGACTCAGAACACACCCTGTCTTTCCCGTCTTCTTTCATCATGGCCTTTCCCAAATGTTAGAGCCGGGGCTTCCTTAAAATCCCCGAGATCTCCTCGGCCGGCAAGGATGATCACCCAGATGCTGATGCGGAATATATCTTGTCTGTTTTTAATAGAAAGCATCGCTTTTCTGCCTCCCCCCTTTTTTAGATCAACCTCCAACGTCACGCTTCCCGCACTCGATTGCGCCCGGCGTTTTTGGCGCCATAGAGGGCATGGTCGGCCTTTTCTATCAATTCTTGCGCCTCAGACAAATCCGCCGAAGAAGTCGCCACCCCCAGGCTGATTGTCAGTTTGCCTTCGGGCTGGGTCCAGGCATGCGGGAAGGGCCGCACCGAAACCGCGGCACGGATTTTTTCTGCGACTTCCAGGGCCTCGGCCTTCGCGGTCTCCGTCAGAAGTATCAAAAACTCCTCACCGCCGAAGCGAGCGACAACATCGGTTTCACGCACGTGGATTCGCAAAAGTTCGGCGACTTGCTTCAGGATTACATCGCCTTCAAGATGGCCGTGCGCGTCATTATAGTTTTTGAAGTGATCAATGTCGATCATAACCACCGACAGGGGATGCCGGTAGCGCTTTGCCCGTAGTATCTCGACCTGCATCCGCTCATTCAACCCGCGCCTATTATAGAGACCCGTCAGCGGATCTGTTTGCGAGAGGCGCTGTATTTCCGCGTAGAGCTGGGCGTTTTCGATAGCCGCCCCCAACTGGTTGCCGATGGCTTGGAGCAACGCCACCTCCCCGGGCGTGAAACGGCGCTGCGTGACGTCTCCCGTACCCAAGGCGCCAACCATTTTGCCGGCGGATCGCAGCGGCACGACGACCAGCGATTTCCATACCTCTAATCCGGTCTCAGCGCGAGGATCCGTTGCCGTGTTCTCCACTTCGAGGAACGGTTTCCCGGTCTCGGCGAACCATCCGACAACACTCTGGCCTGGCTTCAAAGGAATCAGTCCCTCCAGTATCGGGGGGGGGAATGCCGTGGGAAGCGGCCAGGACCAACTCGCCTGTCCGCTCATCCGGCAAGTGAATGGCCGCGCCCATGGCAGCGGTCATGATGACCGCGATGCCCAATACCAGTTTTACACTCAGCGTCCAGCGCATAGTTCTCCACTCACCACATGACGGTTTAATGCTATCGCATCTGGAAACCGCTTGTCTGTAAGGGAATGCTGATTTTTTTGTAGGGATTTGCTGATTCTACTCGATCAATCTGTTTTTCAGGGCATAGCCGACCAGGTCGGCGTTGGTCTTCATGCTCATTTTCTCCAGAATGCGGGCCCGGTAACTGCTCACCGTCTTGCCGCTGATGCATAAAGCCTCGCCGATTTCCTTGAGCGACTTTCCGGACGCGATCAGGCACAGGATCTGAAATTCGCGGTCGGAGAGTTTCTCGTGGGGCGCTTTTTCCGGGGAAACAAACTCCGACGCCAGCCTTTCCGCGAGAGAGGGGCTGACGTATTTCCCGCCGGCGGTGATCTTCCTGATCGCCTTGATCAGCTCCTCCGGGATGCTGTTCTTCATCAGGTAGCCTGAAGCGCCGGCTTTGAGCACCCGCACGGCGTACTGTTCTTCATCATGGATGCTCATGATCAGAACGGGTAGGGTCGGACGCTCGTGTTTCAATTGATTAAGAACGTCGAGACCGCTGGTATCCGGCAGGGTGATATCCAGCACAACCGCATCGCAGGCGATTTCGCGGATGACACGGAGCGCCTCCCGGGCGTTTTCCGCCTCGCCGACGACCTGCATGTCCTGTTCTGCGGCGATGATCTGCTTCAGGCCGCGCCGGACCACCGGATGGTCATCGACAATAATCACTCTGATCATCCGGCAGCTCCTCTCTGATTCTGATCTCTTTTCCTTTTTTCTTTAGGCGGGATCTCGACCGTCACTATTGTGCCTCTTCCGGGAGTTCTCGTTATGGTAACTTGTCCCCCGAATATCTGGGCGCGTTCCCTCATCCCCAGGAGTCCGAGTGACTCTTTGCTCTGGGTCTTTTCTTTTTCGATGCCTTGGCCGTTGTCCTCCACCTCCAGCGTGGAGGAGTCTGCGTCCGCGCGCAAATGGACATGTACCTCCGTTGCCCCGGAGTGGCGGGCCACATTGGTCAGCGCCTCCTGAAAAATGCGAAACAATGCCGTAGAAAGGTCGGCGTCAAGGCTGATATCTTCCCCAGGCGGAAAAAATTCGCAGCGGATGCCGGTGCGCTTCTCGAAATCTTTGAGCTGCCATTCCAGAGCCGCAACGAGACCGAGGTCATCCAGAATGCCGGGTCTAAGTTTCATCGCGATCCTGCGCACGGTATGGATGGTTGTGTCGATGGACTTAATCATCGAATCCATACCCGCGAATAAAGACGTTCTGACGGTCTCATTCTCTATTTTTAAGGCGGACCTTGTCAGCAGGGAAACATCGATCTTCAGGCCGGTCAAGGCCCCTCCCAGTTCGTCGTGGATTTCACGGGCAATCTGTGTCCGCTCCTCTTCACGCACCGCCTGCAGGCGCCCGGCAAGGGCGCGCATCTCTTCCCGGGAAGCCCTTAACTCCTCCTCTGCCTGTTTGCGTTCGGTGATGTCCTGGTAAATTATCTGAAACTGTTCTTCGCCATTCCACAATACTTCCTTGCGGAAGGCTTGGAGATGGCGGACTTCACCGTCTTTCCTTACGATGCTTATGTCGTATTCGGACGGGTAATAATCACCTCGTTTTCTTTTTTCCATTCTTATCTTAAACTCTGCATAACTCTCCGGAGTATAGCGCTCTTTTAAAGGCGTTGTTCTCAGTTCCTCAATGCTGTCGTATCCATAGAAATCCAGCATAGCCCGGTTAGCATAAATGGTCTCGCCTTCTATGGTCACGATGCGCACGCCCAGCGGGGATATATCCAGGGAACGGCGGAAATTCTCTTCACTTCGGTACAGCGCCTCCTCCGCCCGCAGCCGGTTCTCTTCGATGGCTATGGCGGAGGCGATGATTGTCATGAACTGCAGATCGTCGTTTGAAGGGGTTATGTCGGTCTGATAGACCACGCACAGTGAACCTATGGCAGCCTGCTTCCATTTGACAACCATGCCGAGGTAGGTTTGCAGGCCGTAGAGGAGGACGTTGGGATCGGTCCTGGCGTAAGGGCTCTTCTGGAGGTTCCGCACGAGCAGGGGATGTTCGCCTCCACTCTGGATCACATCGTAACAGATATGCCCGTTCGGTTTATCCTCCGACTTGAAGCCGGCAGGCGGCCGCCACTGCCCGACCGAATAGAGCAGGTTATTGTCCAGGCGGTTATACAAGGCACAGGTGGCGTTCATCAGTTCCCCGCAGACGGCGACCAGGCGATTGATGTTGTCGTCAGGGAAGACGCCGAACTGAAGGAAGCAATCGTTAAGCCGGGCCAGACGGATTTCCGCCTGCTTGCGCTCGGTGATGTCGCGCCAGACGGATCTGCTGTGGGTGATCTTGCCGTCTTTATCCTTCACGAGTGATATTTTTATGCTGACATCAATTATAGTGCCGTCTTTACAAATTATTTTACGTTCGACATCTGGGACTTCGCCTGTTGCTGCAAATTGTTGAAAGTGTCTTTTTACATCCTCTTTGCAGTCCGGGTGGTAGATTTCGAATATCGAACGCCCAATGATATCCTCCTTGGCATAGCCAATCGTATGAACAAGCGTGCTGTTGCATTCTGTAATTATAGCCGTTTTCGTATCGATAGAAAAATACATATCCGGCGCATTCTCATAGAGGTCGTAATATTTTGCCTCCGAGGCGCGCAGTGCGATGGCGGATCGCCTCCTCTGGATAATGTTGATCATGAGCAGGAAGATCACTGCTGCCATGAAAGCGATGATACCCAAAGCCGTTCGAATAACCACCCGGTGGGCCGTATAAAAGGATACCGGTTTATTGATCACCGTGCTGCCTTCGGGCAAAGCCGACAAAGGGATTCCAAAACGGCTCATAACCTTGTAGTCGAACATGAACTGCGAATCGCTCTCTAAAACAACCGGGATGGCGGACGCCTTTTCACCGGCCAATACCCTCAGGGCGATGCGGGCGGCAGCGGCCCCATGATACCGAGCGCTCAGCAGTTTGCCGCCGACGATGCCGAAACCGAGTCGCTGCTCGAAGGTGGAATAGATCGGGACAGGGCAGTGTTCATAAAAGAGTTTGGTGGTTTCCGACACTCCGAAAGTGCGGTAGGATTTATCGGTGAGAAAAGCTATATCCAGGACAAGACTGTTCTTGGGTAATCGCTCTAACTCCTTCAACAGTTCCTCCATGGTCAGAGGATCATTAAAGCGGAAGCGAACCTTGGCGCCGAATCGGAGAACCAATGCCTCAAGTTCTTTACGCACCGCCAAACCAGTCACGGTGTAGTCGTGTGGGACGAAAATCTCGTGGGCGGCAGGATGCAGGCGGAGCATGACCTCGATCGTTCCGGCAAGGTCAATGGCCTCCTCGATTCCCGTAACCTCGGATCGCCCCTTTAACAGGGAGGGGGTGTAATTGTTTATTCCGCAGAAGACGATGGGCGCGTTCCTGAAAAGTTCCACCTGGTTGTCAATAGCGAATTCCAGAGCGGGGTTGTCCATCGCGATGACCACCGAGAACTTCTTGTATTGATGCTTGAGGTGGAAAAGTTGCTTCAACTCTGCAAGATGCCTTCCGTCGGGCAGGTGTTTGAGATCCAGGTATTCAATGACCGGGAGCCAATTTTTATCTTTCCCTTGCAAAACGTCGATGATGCCGGCCTGTTCATCGTCGGACCATGCATAGCCGGGATGGTATGAGTTCAGGATGAGTACCTCCTGCAGCGCACTTCCGTTGTCCGACGGTTCCGTTACTTCATCGGCATGCAGCAGAGGGGCCGGCAGAAACACGATGAACGAAATACACAGCAAGATGAGGGCTGTAATTTCCTGTAACAGTTTTTCGGTTACATAGAGAATTTGCGGCCTCCTTAATGTCTATGAACCCTCTGATCTTGCGGGATCATAATCGGCCATCATAGTTCTCCGTCAAGTGCGCAGAGAACCAATAACTTCCTGTATATCTTCAATATTATGTCGAATAAGATAGTCCCCGACGCCGTTTAATACATCCATCGTCGCCACGGGGTTGATAAAATTTGCCGTGCCGATTTGAACTGCCTGAGCACCCGCGATCAGAAATTCCAGGGCGTCTGCGGCAGAAGCGATTCCCCCGATCCCGATCACCGGAATCCTGACGGCATGAACAACCTGCCAGACCATTCGCAAGGCTACCGGCTTTAGAGCCGGGCCGGACAAACCACCTGTGATATTGGCCAGATGGGGACGTCTGGATTCAATATCCACCGACATTCCCGTCAGGGTATTGATCAAAGAAACGGCGTCCGCGCCCGCATCTTCGACAGCGAGGGCGATTTGCGTTATATCCGTCACATTCGGCGTCAATTTAACGATGACGGGAAGGTCTGTTTCTGCGACGACCTTTTTTGTCACGGAGGCGGCCACAGAAGGATCCGTCCCAAAAACTACTCCCCCTTTTTTGACGTTCGGACAGGAGATGTTGACCTCTATCGCATGTACGCCGTCAGCCCTTGAGAGAATTGCCGATAGTTTCTGGTATTCTTCAATGGTTTCGCCAAAGATGTTGGCAATCACCTGCACGTCGAATTGTCGCAGAAAAGGGAGTTTTTCAGCGATAAACGCCTCGATTCCGACGTTCTGCAAGCCAACCGCATTGAGCATGCCGGCTGGAGTTTCAATTATCCGGGGAGGCGGATTTCCCGTCCTTGGCAGCAGGGAAAGCCCCTTTACAACAATCGCTCCCAGGCGGCCGAGATCAAAAAACGGTGAATATTCCTCGCCATATCCGAAGGTTCCCGACGCCGTCATAACCGGATTCTTCAGAAGGAGCCCGCCGACACTCACACCCAGTTTTACCGGTCTGCGATTTATTTTTTCTTCATTCATCGGTAAATTCCTGCAACCCTTTGTCATTTAAAGGGGACGCTTCCAGACAAGCTCAGCGATATCGAAAACGGGTCCTTCCTTGCAGACCCTTTTGTAAACAGTCTCCCCTTGATCGTTCTTCGCCGCGACGACACATCCCAGGCAGGCGCCGACGCCGCAGGCCATCCTCTCCTCGAGGGAAACCTGGCAGCGGACCGGTCTGCCGTCAAGAATACGGACAAGCGCCCTTGTCATCGGCGTCGGCCCGCATGCAAGAATTTGCGTGCCTTCGCAATTGCCGCCATTTCGTAATTTTTCAGCAAGAATATCCGTTACAGCCCCGTGATATCCAATAGTTCCGTCATCGGAAGCCAGATGCAGCTCGCACAATCCGGCAAAACCGGATTGCAGGGCGGTCACAATCACTGCTGTCCTTGCGCCCAGAAAGACAGTCACCGGAGGAACAGGGGCTGCCTTAACGAATTCCTGAAGGAAAAAGGAAAGCGGCGCAGCGCCGACTCCACCGGCGAGAAGAAAAATTTCTTTGACGGCAGGGGCAACTGTAAAGCCCCGTCCCAGAGGCCCCATCACCTCGACCTTTGCACCCGAGGCAAGGCGGGACAAAAGCTGTGTGCCCCGGCCGGCAACACGGCATAAAAGCTCAAGAATTGCCGAATCGCCATCCTTCCGGAATCCATAGACGCTGAAAGGCCGCGACAGCAGGGGTTCGGCGCTGTCAAGGCTGCGCAGCATGACAAACTGCCCGGGAGATGGCGCCGGGAAAGATCCGGGCAGTTCAATGACAAGCAGAAAATGGCCGGGGGCAAGGTCGCTGCTGGCGATTATATGACCAGTATTTATCCTGATATTATTAATTTTCTCATTCATTGTCGATTAAATCTCAAATCACTCGGGCAACAGGCAGTCATTGAAATCATTCCACATTATCAACGCATCTTCTTTTGTGTCATCATAATAGCGGGGGCGGACGCCCTTTACAGAAAAACCGAACTTTTCATATAACTTAAGGGCCGGGATGTTCGAGACGCGCACCTCCAGCGTCGCCTTCTGCGTCTTCTTTATCGATGAAGATTTTATCGCCTCCCGCAACAAAAGGGAGGCAAAACCCCGCCGACGCATATCCCTGCGGATAGCGATCTTCTGCAGATGCAGTTCATCGGCGACCAGCCAGTAAACAATATAACCGGCGATTCTTTTTGCGTCCTCGGAAGCAAGCCTGGCGACAAGAATTCTGGAGACGGGGTTCGCCATCTCCTCAAGAAAAAGACGCTCCGGCCAGAAACCGGAAAAAGCATCCCTTTCGATCGCCGCTATTTCGGCAATATCTCCCATCCGACAATCGCTTATTTCAATCGACCCGGTCGCCATCCTCAACTGATTCCCCTGATATAATAAAACAGAGCGCCGGCAAAGAGAAAAACTCCGCAAAAAACAGGGAAAAATCCCCGGACATGGACGGAATTGAGGGCGACTGCGGTGCCGATCAGCGGAAGCAGCGGATAGAGAATCTCCAAACCCCGGCCTGTCCATCCGGGCAAAGCTGGGTACAAGAACGCAAGAAGCGGGATTCCTGCCCCAAGCGCCACCATTATGAAGCCGCCGGAAAACGCCCATGTCTTGAGAAGCGGGAAAAAATGCTTTCGGGAAAGTGAATTTCCATCAATTTTCATTACATCCCGCAGGGCCTCGTCGGCAAGTTTCTCATTACCCCTGACTATCCAGATATCCATTTTTTGGGCAAAATGGCCGAACGGCACAAAAACAAGAACGGCAAGGGCAAACATCCCCCGGGGCATAAAACCGAGAAGATGACCCGCTTCAATTGAAGATGCGGTAATCAGGATCGCCGTTATTGTGCTGTTGGGGGGAATATACATGCCCATCGGCAGGCGGTCTATCCAGAAAAGCTCCGTGAAGGCGCCGGCAACGAGTCCCGTATATGGATCTCCCAGAATAAAACCGATCAGAGGCGCAGCGACTATCGGACGCGAAATCATGAGCAGCAGAAAAACTCTGTCCAGACAGAGAAAACCGCCCACTACCGATGTTATGATAACATTCGCAATCATTGAAATCGCTTCATCAATTAAAAAACCGGGCCGTCAGTCCCCGGAATACCTGTTCCGCTGTCAGATTTTGACGCTGCGGACGATTTCAAAAAAATCGAGCGGCTTTTCCTTGGGAACGCGTCGCAGCTCTATTCGGACGCCGGAGTCGCGAAGAAACATTGCATCATGAATATCACGCTCGCTGAGGAGCACCGAAGGGGTGCAACAGATAACACATGAGTCGTTGTATATATTTCCGATGTTGAGTTTACCGAACCTGAAACCCAGCTCAAAGGCCCGGCGGGCGGAGGCTATTGCGCCGAACAGGACAATGGTCCTGTGGCCATTTCCTGTCTGGAAGGGAGTCGTTTTCACGAATTCTTCCACGTCGGATATTATTACGGTCACTTCCCGGGGCACCGCCATTCTGATAACCGTTTCCCGGAACATATCGGAGGCGGTCAAGTCATCAACTACAACAATGCAGTCCGCCTTGATAAAGGGAATCCAGGCCTCCAGTATCTGACCATGCACCAGACGATTGTCCACCCTGACCAGGGCTATATCCAAGGAATCATGCAATTTATCTATCCGGAAAACTTTTTGCCGAGGATCTCGCTGGCCAGTGAAATATTCTTTATTCCGTACTCCTTGAGGGCATGGGCAAATTCCTCAAGCGACTTTCCCTCCTGGACTTCGTTCAATTTAAGGAGCATCGGCAGATTTACGCCGGTTACCACCTCTACCTTGCCCGCCTTCAGAAAGGAAAGTGAGAGATTGGAAGGTGTGCCGCCGAACAGATCGGTCAGGATCAAAACCCCTTTTCCCTGATCAAGCTTCTTGATCCCGGCGCTGATTTCCTTCTTTATCTCTTCGACGCCTTTATCCTGATCGACGGCGACATGGGCAACCAATTTCATGCTGCCGTGAATCATTTCCGCCGCCTTGATAAGTTCGCTTCCCAAATTTCCATGAGTCGCGATCAGCACACCTATCATCTCATCCTCCTTTGAGGGTTTTGAATTTCCGCACATCCCTTAGTCATCGCGAGCTGCGCAGCGACTGGCAATCGCAGCATGCAACGACAGACAGCGAATTCTTCAAAGCTCCTCCTGTCTTGATAATACGTGGAGGCTAATGGATTAGTCACTAATTGTCAAGGTGAATTGATGATCCGCGATAAAGACGCAGGGAATCCCGGTTCGCCCAGGACGCCGGTAAAAAAACACCGTTCACAAACCTTCCGAAGAGGGGGCAAAAAGCATGTCCCGCAGGCCGGACGAGCGCAGCAGGCTGCGCCCCACAGCCCTCACGAAAATAGCTTCATCTCCGCATATCACGACCGTTTTTCTCGATCTTGTTACCGCCGTATAGAGCAGTTCGCGGGTGAGCAGAGGCGCGTCCTGAGAGGGCAGAATCAGCAGCGCATTGTCGAATTCCGATCCCTGGCTTTTGTGAACCGTCATCGCATACGCCGTTTCGTGCGGCGGCAGGCGAAGCGGGGAAAAGCTGCGCAGGACGCCGTCATAACTGCGAAAAAACACCTTCAATTCCCCGTTTCCTGCCGGAGCGGGCAGGAAAAAGCCGATGTCGCCGTTGAAGAGTTTCATTCCGTAATCGTTTTTCGTAACCATCACCGGCCGTCCCGGATAAAAAATTCCCTGGCCGGGGCTGCTCCTCCCCGGGGCAAACATCTCTTCGCAGAGACGATTTACCTCAAGCGCCCCATAAGGACCATGACGAAGGGCGCAGAGAATCCGGAAACGATCAAAAACATCGAACATCTCTTTATATTCACCTTTATTATCAACATATTCGAAGTATTCTTTAAAGTAATTCCTCGTATCATTAATCATTTGGTGCATTCCTGCCGGAGATGGAATTGGCGACCAGCGGCAGGCATGGTCGCCTTTATCTTTCAGGATGCCCAGTGCAGCAGGTCCGTCTCCGTTTTTTATGGCCCGGCTGAGGGCGCCAATTCCGCTGTCGCAGGAAAAACGGTAGTTCTTCTTGAGTTCAATCAGGGAATCACGAAGCGGCGACGGGGGATTCGGCGACGAAGAGGGGGATTCGGCAACGGCAGCGCCCGCCAGCAGGGAGATGATATCTGTAAAATCATTGGAAAAATCGTTTAACTCGCGCTCCCCGCAGATGTCCCCGAGAACGGCCCCGGCCTCGACAGAGGCGAGCTGCTCGCGATCGCCGAGCAGAATCAGCCGGGCATTGTCCGGCAAGGCGCGAATCAGTCGGGCGACAAGCGGAAGATCGATTAGCGAGGCTTCATCAATTACCACAACGTCGAAGGGCAAGGGGTTTTCCCTGTTCCAGCGAAAATCGGATGAATAAGGGGCGCCGCCGATCAGTCTATGGATCGTCAGCGCCCGTTTCGGCAATGCCTCCATATTTCGACTGCCGCTGCCCATGGCCTCAGCCGAAATTTGCAGGATTGTCTCCTGCAATCGCGCTGCGGCCTTTCCGGTCGGAGCGGCAACGGCGATTCTCGGCAATTTTCCCCGTGAAAATTCAAGCAGCAGGATAAGAGCCCGGGCAATGGTCGCCGTCTTGCCTGTTCCCGGTCCGCCCGTTATGATCGTCAGATTGTTCAGAAGTACGCAAACAGCGGCAACCTTCTGCCAATCGACTGTAGTTTCAGGGCTTTCATCAGCAGAGGGATAAAATGGCGCAGCCGGAAAAAGGGCATCCAGTCTTTCCCGAAGCTTTTTCCTTTCCTGCTCGTTTTGACCGATACAGGCTTGAAAGGATGATTTTTCACTTCCCTTCTTTTTCAGGAAGGAAGCAACCTCCTGCTCGTAATTCCAGTAGCGGTAGAGGTAAAGCCGCGACGACCCGTCCAGAATAAGGGGCTTGAGTTCGCCTGGTCTCCCGACAACGGACGATTTTCTCAGCTCGTCCTGCCAGTTTTTCAAGGTGATTCTTCCCGGTAAAAGCGCAATGATCTCCCGCGGCGCAACGGCCTGGGCAGTCGCTCTCATGTCGAGGCAGACATTGCCTTCCCTGACGCTGCGGATCGCCAGAGCTGCGGCCGCGGCGAGCAACGGGTTCCTTCTTCCGTCGATTTTTTCAAGGAAACGGCTGAAACTGATGTCGATGGCGGAGAAAAATTCCGGCGCCTCCGCCTGACCCGAAGGATAAGAAAACGAGGCATCCGGGGAAACCCGACTGAAGTCGCCGGGAAGTTTATCCCCTCGCTTTTTTTCGCAATTGCCCGCGTCGGCAATGAAATTTACAATAATGTCGGAATCTTCTGGCACTTTATACTTTATTTTTCAGGGCCGCCCTGATGAAATCCCGAAAAAGCGGATGAGGATTCGTCGGCCGTGATTTGAACTCGGGATGAAACTGGCAGCCGAGAAACCAGGGATGATCCGGAATCTCGACAATCTCGGCCAGCCTGCCGTCGGGAGAAACGCCGGTAATGGCAAGCCCTTTTGACAACAGCTCATCTTTAAAGGCGGCGTTAAACTCATAACGATGGCGGTGGCGCTCGCTGATCTGCCTTGTTCCGTAAGACGTCCACGCGTCTGATTTTTCAGAAACAACGCAAGGATATGCTCCGAGGCGCATCGACGCCCCTTTTTCCGTTATCTGTTTTTGCTCCGGCAAGAGATCGATTACCGGGTACGCGGTTGCCGGGTCAAATTCCGAGCTGTTCGCGCCGGCCAGGCCGCAGACGTTTCTGGCGTATTCTACAACCGCCATCTGCATGCCAAGGCAGATGCCGAAAAAAGGAATCCTTTTTTTGCGTGCATGCTCTACCGCCAGAATCATCCCCTCGATTCCCCGGTTTCCGAAACCGCCGGGAACGAGTATCCCGTCCAAACCATCGAAGAGCTCCCCGGCGCCCTCATTTTCGATCTTTTCCGAATCGACAAAACAAAGATTCACCCGGCAGTCGTTGGCGATGCCGCCATGGGCCAGGGCCTCGTTGAGACTCTTGTAGGAATCGGTCAGGTTGACATATTTGCCCACCACCCCGATAGTTACCGCCCACTGGGGATGAAGAAAACGGGCCACCACGTTCTGCCATTCGTCGAGACGGGGCTGTCCGGCCCAGATATTCAGCAGATCGGTAATTTTCCGATCCAGTCCCTCGCGATGAAAAATCAACGGACACTCGTAGATGCACTCCACATCCTTGGCGGTGAATACCGCTGCAACCTCGACATTGCAGAAGAGGGCAATCTTGGCCTTGATATCTTCAGAGAGAAAATCTTCCGTCCGACACAACAGGATGTCCGGCTGAATTCCTATCTCGCGCAGGGCTTTTACGCTATGCTGCGTCGGCTTGGTCTTTACCTCCCCGGCGGTCTTGATGAACGGCACCCAGGTAAGGTGGATAAAAATCGCGTTTTCCCTGCCGACTTCATTGCGAAACTGGCGAATCGCCTCGAGAAAGGGAAGGCTTTCGATATCGCCGACCGTGCCGCCGATCTCGACAATCGCCACATCATGCCCTTCGGCGGTTTTCTTGATGAAGTCTTTTATTTCATTGGTTATATGGGGAATTACCTGAACTGTTTTCCCGAGATAGTCTCCCCGCCGTTCCTTGGTGATGACGGAAAAATAAACCTGTCCCGTCGTCAAATTGTTCGCTTTTCCCATCGTCGTGCCGGTAAATCTTTCGTAATGACCGAGATCCAAATCTGTTTCGGCGCCATCGTCGGTCACGAACACCTCGCCATGCTGAAACGGGCTCATGGTGCCAGGATCCACGTTTATATATGGATCGAGTTTCTGATTGGTGACCTTCAATCCCCGGCACTCGAGAATAGCCGCGATGGATGCCGCCGCCAGGCCCTTGCCGAGGGAGGAGAGAACGCCCCCGGTAACGAAAATAAATTTAGTTTTCATCAATTCCCCTTCCCTGCATTCAAACGTTTGAATTTTTTCTGATCCTGTCCACTACTGACTCCGCAGACTCGCCAAGGAGCATCCCTATCGGAATATCGGCAATGAGATTGTCATTCCAGGAAAGATTGCACTCCTGAATCAAATCCTTCAGTTTATTGACCCTTTTTCCGATGAGCTTCAGCCGCTCTTTTACGGAAAGGCTCTCGTTGAAGATTACGTGGAGCAGCAGCAGATTTTCAATTCGTCCATTATGGCCAAGCAGCGGAACGATAACAAGCGGAGCGCCGTCTGTTCTGCCCATTCCCGCATAGAGCCGCTGCAGGGCCACGATTCCCTTCTTTGTTCCTACCAGGGCGCTGGTTTTCTCGGCTCGCGACGGCATCTGCAGCGACACCCCGCCCCGCTTGACAATCATGATTGTCGTCTCATCCCCTGGCTTTCCGGCATCGTCCAATTTGTCAATGGCGTAGAGCGTATAACCGGTTACCTGGGAAATCGCCTTCTGTACTCTTTCCAGTTGCAGGATATTCGTGCTCAGGAGCGATTGAACGCCGAAGGAAAGCTGGCGCAGCAGATCCGAAACGGGGCCTTCGGGCAGCGTTTCTTTTCTGCTTGTTCCGACGGTCACTGTTTTCGCCTGATGGCGTATTGCATCGATCGGACGGGAAAGTTCATCGACGGCATGCCCCAGGGTCGCATCGAGCAAATCTACCGGAGACGCAAGGGCGCACTCGGAAAAATCACGACGAAAATCATCGAGGGGCAGCTTTCCCCCCGCGTATTTCAGCAGCAGCGACAGATCGGAGACTGTCCGCACGCCTCCCTGGGAAAAACGCCCCAGTTGCTTTCTTTTTAGAAATTCATCGGTAAAGTTATTGACAAGGCCCCGCAAATTTTCGTCGGCCAATCCCTCATAAGCCGAGAGCTTCCTTTTCGCCTGGTCGACCATGACAATATTGAGACGGCTCTTGAATGCGCGCAGAAAAAGGGCGTCCTCGTCGATGCTGCACGCAGCGTAGTAACCGAAGAGGTGCCCGGCAAGCGTATTCAGAATCACCGGCAGAGGCAGAGGCGCGCGGGGAAGCGGAATCACCGCATCGGCAATGGCGTCGAAGCGTTTTTCACCCTCTTCGGCAAAGACAACGATGGACGACTTGTGGGCCTTGAAAATCGCGACATCCTTGACGATGTCTCCGACAACGCTCTCGGGATTGCCCGCGGCGCAGACGATGATCAGCGGTTCGGCAGAGAGATCGATATGCTTCTTGTTTTCGACGACATCGGAGGAAATCGTCAGATAACAGAGCTCGCTCAGCTTGATCCTTATTTCATCGGCGGCGGCCTTGTTCGGACCGCTGCCGACAATCGCCCAGTATCTTCTGTGATTTATCGTTTTTTCTACGGCTTTGCGGATTTTTTCCTGCTCTCCCAGCACATTGCCCATCAATCCCGGCGCCGTCTCCAGGATGCGGAGTTCCGCTGCCGCCTGGGCTGCGGAAATAGCGGAAACCAGGGTGGCAATGGCCAGGGCGAGAATGTTTCCGGCAATGATCTGCGAATAGAAAGCCTTCGTTGAGGCGACGGCCATCTCGATATCCCGGCCGTCGGAGGTATAAAGGACACCGTCCGCCTTCATTGTGATATCGGACTGCCGGCGATTGACAATCGCCACTGTTCCGGCGCCGCGCTCCCGGGCCATTGCCACGGCACGGTTGGTATCGGTCGTCGTTCCCGACTGGGTGATCGGAATAACCAGGGTATCGTGGAGGTCGCGTTCGAGACTGAAACCGCTGAGCTCGGAGGCAAGCATCGACTGTACGGAAATTCCGCTGCCCAGCAGATGCCTTTCCAGCGCATCGGCTACGGCGCTTCCGGCCACAGCAGCCGTCCCGTGGCCTATCACGCAGATCTTGCTGATCATGCCGGACAGCAACCCCTCCCTTATTTCCCGGGGAATGACATCCTCGCCCAGACTGAAAACGGCTGTTTCTCCCTGCGGCCCCTTTTCGATCCGGTACTTGCCCAGCAGGGTCTTGCGGACAGACAGGGCGGATTCGCCAATCTCCTTCAAAAAATAATGAGGGTGGGCGCCACGATCGATATCCCGGGTTGTGATCTCGGCCCGCCGAATTGCCTCCCCATCGAGAATAATTGGGGTTTTGTCATAGAAAAAGGCCTTTATCCCTTCCGCTCCGCCGGGGACATCCTGATCGAGAACGAATATCTGCCCCTTTCCGTTTATATTGCCGCCGGGGGGCGCTTTTTCGCCGTCCATTTTTATGAAGAAAGGGGTTTCCTCGACAAGACCGTACAATTCCGAAGAAAACAGATAGCGATCGGGGGCGATGCCGACATAAATCGATTGGCCGCTCCCCTGAAGCGCCAGAAAAACCCTGCCCGGTTCCAGACTGCTGACCATGGCGATTGCATGTGAACCTTCGAAATCCCTGACCGACAGACGGAAAGCCTCCGTCAGATCATGCCCTCCAAGCAGATACTGTTCGATTCGCAGCGGAATGATTTTGGTATCCGTGGTCAATTCCGGGGCGATTCCCCTGCCCTGCGCGCAGAATGATTCCCTGAGCTGCTGATAATTATCGATATCCCCGTTAAGGACAACGTCGATAGTCCATGCCCCTCTGCCGTATGCGGGGAAATTCTTTTCCGGCAATTCAGCCGCTTGATTCTCAGGAAAGGTGAAATTCCCTATTGGATGGCAATTCTCCTCGGTTATGGAGCCGACGGAAGCCCAGCGGGTGTGGGTAAAGGCGGTTTCAAAGGCCGCCGGGATGCCGGCAAAAAGATGAAAAAGGGAATCGCCGGCAATCTTCTTCCTCAGCTCCCGGACATTCCTTCCCAGTTCGCCGATGACTTCCGCCGTCTTGTAGGTAAAGGAAATGGCGCCGACTTTTCCCTCTCCGGTTCGAGGGATAAAGGCAATCGACCCGTCGACTGCGTCCCCGGCGGCAGTACGTCTTTGCCATTCCGCGGATAATCCTTTGGCGCAGATCAGATCCATAATCCCGTCCAGATCGGCGCCATTTTCAGGTACAAACGATATCTGCACCCCCGCCGAATCCCGCCCGCGGACTTCGAGGCGATCCAGACTGTTCAGAAGAAAATTGAGTTTCCGGTATTTGTGCAAAGCCGGAGGCGGCAGCAATGCGGGATCTTCAACCCCGGCTATGGAACAAATTTTTTCAATGTTACAAATGACGTCATTTTCCAATCCCCAAATCAGGTCCCGAAGCATGTTCAACCCCAGGTTGATCTCCTCCAGATCGGCGCTGGAAAGCCGGCCGGCTTGTTCTTCGAGTGTTTTCTCCTCTCCGGTGAGAAAGGTCTTCATCGTCATGCAAAGATTCCGGAGCAGCTTTGCCGCGGCCAAATCATAAAAAACAGCTTGCCGGGCATCCTCTTCCTTCAAACGGAACAACTCCGCCTCCATTTGCGTCTGGGCGTTTCTGCCGCCCAGATAGAAAGAGGGAGAAATCGCACCGGAAAATACGGCATTCAGACCATTTGCCGTCAGGCGGACAAACATGTCAACAAGTTTTTTGCCCGGATGAAAATCAGCGTTGGCAGTATCTTCGTTAGAGACAGGAGCGGCGCGGTGCAGGGTCAGCATGCCCGCAAAACCGCAGCACAAAGTGTCGGGAAGCAGTGGAAAGATGACTAAGGCGGGGCCTTGAACGACGAGCGGATTCCTGCCCACCATAATCCGGCATTCTTTGAGGAAAAAAAGGCTTTTTCTTAAAAAACTCGTTACTGCCTGCGACACGTCAATTTTCCTTTCGACAATTTGAACAATAGCGGCAAGCGCTGAACCTCTCGCCGTCAGTCACGAAAAGAGGGAAGCGCGGAAAGCGCCTTGCCGGTGATTTCATCGACAACTGCCTGCATCCAGGCGCTGCCGCGCGCGGAAACCTTCCTGTCGAGAGCGGTCAGCATGTTGAGATAGTCCGTTGCGGCAACCCTTCCGGGTTCGGTAAGGCTGGCGATAAATTCATCACGATCCCTTTCCCCGGCGGACATCTCGGGGCAGGTCATCCCTGCCTCCAGTTCTCCCCAGCGATCGCGAAATTCGCACTGCCGGCGGAGAATTTTTCCCCGAACATCCTCCGGTAAAAGTTTATGGCCCAATTCGATCGATCTCTCCATCTTTTCCGCAAGAGCCCCGAGCCGCAACATTCTTTCCGCTGCCGCCCCATCGATAACCTCCAGGACCCCCTCGTGAAGGGCTTGAGCATAATCACCATCGGAAAACAAACCGCGGACATGGATATACCACTGCTTTAATGCGCGCATATTCGCATAATAGATGATATTATTGACTACGCGCCTTTGGATGTCGCCATAGAGGCCGGGATGAAAATCACTTTCAATGGCGCCCTTTTCCCCCTCCGAGCGGAGCAGTCTCCCCCCTTCCGGACAATCCCTTCTCCATATCTCTCCCGCGGCAATTACCGTTCCAAAACCAATCCTTGCCGGTCCGACCAGCCCGCCTTGTCCTCCCAGAAAAAGCGGCGCCTCCTTCAGCATGACCCCCCGGGGAACGTCCCCCAACAACGAGGCGGTGGCCTTGTCCTGGTTGGGCGTGTAGTTGAAATGTATATAGGAACTGCCCACTTCGCTGTGGTTTTTGCGGCTCGTTCCCCCGGCCATGAAGACATCGCAGAAATTGATCAGGCTTCCAAGCGTAACGAAGGGGAAGAGAATTGTCTGTTTAAGCCCTACGTTGTGTCCGGCCTTGACTTCCTCCTCAAGCAGACAATTGGCGCGCACCTGCGCTCCGGATGCCATGCTTGCCCGTTCGAGAAAAACAGAATCGGTAAAAAATCCGCCGCTGAGTTCGACATCCTTTCCCAGACGACAATTATCCAGGACAACCGGCGCCTCTTTGCCCAATTGCGCGCCCGCCATAATCAATGTCTTCCTGCCGGTTATTCTCGTGCCGCCGCAGATAACAACGCCGTTGGCGGCAATGCGCTCCGGCGCCACCTCTTCGCCTATTTCCACAGTGAAGGGATTCGGCATCCGGACCCCCCTATCGAGGAGCCTCTGAATGGTTTCGGGCAGTTTCATTTCCATAACGGCGCAGCGTCAAACACTGCATTACGATGCAGCGGTTTTGCTTCTCTGTCCTCCGGATATCGATAAGCGGCAAAATTACACATCTTTCACATTTAAACTCAGACATCTTCGTCGCCGATTTGCAGCTTGCTCAGCTTTTTCTGAAGGGTATTGCGATTGATTCCCAAATAAGAAGCGGCCGCGCTCTTGACCTGATTCGTCCGGCGCAGCGAAATGCGCAGAAGCGACCTGTCAACCATTTCCATAACCTCGTCATAAATATGGCTCTTATTAGTCTCCGGCGAACACAAAATCGCGGTTATATCATCGAGGTTTTTTTCTAAAATCTTTTCCGCGACATCTTTAGGGCTTGTGTGCATTTCCCGGGCCGTCAGACCGTTTCCATTTTTCTTCTTAGCAATAACCATACTCAAGCAACCTCTTCTCCCGGTAGAATTGATAGATTTACCGCCTGCTCTTAAAAGCGTTCTCCCATTATAAGATAAAGGGATATATTTTCAACATGATGATCCCCGTCAGCAAAAACGCGGCCACCCAGGCTAACGCTGATCCATTGATATTCGCAGATGCCCCCTCAACGAGGGCACGGGCATCGTCTTCGATTCTGCCGGAGTCGACATGAGACAGAATATCATCCTTCAAAACCGAAAAACTTCCGTAAGAATTTGAAATTATAAAAAAACCTGCAGTCGTTGTCAGAAGAAGATACGCCTTGTTTTTTATTGCGAGCCCCCCGACGTGGGTGATCGACTCCCAGGGCAATCTCTTCTCTCGGAAAAGCCTGAATATGGAGAGGCATTCTTCGTCAATGGTTATCCTCCGCAGCAGTGATTCGAGAAACAGATATGCCGTTGGAATAAAGAAAACCGTAAATAATGTTTTTTCAAGGGCGGAACCATTTACAGCGGCAGATATTATCGCCAAAAAAAGCAACAAAAAGGCATCAACGCCAAGCGCCAGGCGCAACATATTTTTTATCATATATTTATGCTGCTTCATAACATCCCGCGCCGACAGATGTTTTGTTCATGATTTTTCGCCGCTCCTGATAAAAACCCCGCTTTTTCCGCCTTCCTTGCTGATCAGCTTGATATCGGCCAGAACCATTTCCCGGTCAACCGCCTTGCACATGTCATAAATAGTCAGCGCCGCAACTGAAACAGCGGTCATCGCCTCCATCTCGATCCCGGTTCTGCCTACCATCCCGGCTTTTGCCTCGATGACAACCTCCCCCGCGGCTATATCGATCGAAAAAGATAGTTCAATTGCCGTCATTTCCAGCGGGTGGCACATCGGTATCAGATCAGGGGTCTTTTTGGCGGCCATGATGCCGGCAATGCGTGCAGTGGAAAAAACATCCCCTTTCGGCAGCCCCCCTTCCTGAATCAGCGCTGCCGTTTCGGGACGCATCAGCACCCTGCCCCGGGCTGTTGCCTGGCGGTGCGTAACCGGTTTAGACGTCACGTCAACCATGCGGGCCTGACCTTTTTCATCGAGATGGGAGAGCGTTTTCATGACCAGCCTTTCTTCGCAAAGGGTTGCAGATTGATGGAGGCTTTAACACAGCGGCCGCGCCTCGTCAAGGATGACAAATTTTTCGCTGCGGTACGGAATATGTAATGACACTGCGAAAAAATTAACGCCTGAAGCAGCTAACCACTGTCTGTCATAGAGATTTTCAAGAAGGCCTAAAGATGGTTGATGCCATCGCCATCCTGCCCCCTGTCTTCCCTGAGCTTTTTTTCAAGAAAATCCTTCGCGATATCTTTTCCGCCCAGGCCAAATGCCAGGGAAACCGCAAAAACCATCCCGCTGAACAAGACGGCGAAGGCGATTTCCACTGTTTCCTTCCCGATGCCGACATGCTCCAGCGCCATAGTCGCGGCGACCGTCACAATGAGATATTTTACAAAAACCCCCACAAACCGGGAAAATTTTATTCCCGCGTTCACGGCCGCTATCAGCGCAGTTCTTCCCAAAAAATTGCCAAGCAGCCATCCGGACAGGAGTATCAGGAGGGCTACAACAATATCAGGAAGATAGAAAAGGAATTTCTCCGCCAGTTTAACCAGTATATCGACTTCCAGCGCCCTCATGGCAAGCAGCGTAAAAATCAGAAATATTACCCCTCCGGCAAATTTAGCCAGCAACAGTGAAAGCGCGTCCGCAATGCCGCCTTTTTTCAGCAACTCGTGGAAGCCCAGACGGATCGACAAGGCGTTGAGGCCTATGGCTTTAAAAAACCATTCCAGAATGACTTTAACGGCGAGAGATATAACAAGGCCTGACAAAAATATAAATAATGATGTCAGGATTTTAGGCAAAAATATCAGAATATTTTCCGCACTTTTTACGACCGGTTCAAGAATTATCTTATCCATTAAGTTCATATGATCCTCCTTTCATGTCTGCCAGTTCTCGCAGAGAAAATGCTTCTTGCCCTCAAACAGCCTACACAGTCCCTCGATTTTCTCTTCAACCTGCTGCGCATCGCTTTCAGCCGTCTCCTTGACGAAGGAAGCGGTTCTGCCGATATACAGCGGGGTAAGCGCCCTGAGCAGATGCTCCCGGTTTATCGCCTTGATATGGGCGGCCAGGGCAAAGCTGTAGATTATCCCCGCCCACGCTTCATCGGAAAAAGAGAATTCGGCGTCGGGAAGTTCCGCCACCCACGAAAGGTATTCGACAACATCTCCGGGAAGAAATTTTTTCCATATCTCAATCAGTTCCCGGACACCAAGTCTGAATCTTTCAATCATTCGCTGAATATTCACGGCAACAGGCTCCAAACCGACTGCATACTTGAAACCGAAAGTTGGAACCGCTTTTGAACCTGTCACAGTTTTCCACATCCCGGGATAATCTTCCATAAGGTCAAAGGCGGCGCCGACAACCTGATACAGCATCGCGCTCAAATCGGCGCCGGGATCCTTGGCATCGTGAATCTTTGCTCCCAGAAAAGATTGGCATATTCTGAAATCATTGGCAATCGCGGTTGTCGTCATCCATATGTCGATCCCGTATCTTGCCACATCCGTATCCCAGACATCTTTAGCAAGGTAGAACGAAGCGAGTTCGCCGGAGAAGCCGAAATCCCCGCCGATAGGCTGCCGCACCTGCTTTCCGTAGAGCGCCCTGGTCAATGGATAAACGATGCTGTTGGTTATGGTGCCGTCATATTTATGCCTGAGGTATAAAGGGGCGACAAAATCAAAATCTCCGTTCAGAACGGGCTTGGCAAGCAGTTCCACCCATTCGGGGGTAATGCTCCTGAGATCGGAATCGACCACAATGCAGGCCCGGGCATCCAGCAGCTCCGCTATGCTGAAAATAGTTCTGAAGGCGCTGCCCTTTCCGGGAATGCCGTTATAAGGGGTGATGATTTTCAAAACCGGTTCTTTGCGATGAGTTACAAGTATCGATTCGAAATCTTCAATCGCCGCATCCTGGACGGTCTCCACCGTCCGGTCCGTTGAACCGCCATCGGAATTGACAATCACGGCCCTGCGGTCGGGAAAGTATTTGGAAAGCCCTGCCTGAACGGCGCGAACAACGTGCCCGATAGTCGCTGCATTGTTAAAGCTGGGAATGCCGACAAGAATATCGGTTTTTTTCAGATCATTGACCTTGTTCAGCACATCATTGCCGAGAATGTTGCTCTTCATTGAATATCCATTGTAATTTTAAAATATTGAATAAAAAGTTTCCCGTTCGACATTGCCGGCGCACAACTACCGATTATCCTCTTCCACTGCATCATATAACCTGCTGGAGAAATCCGGAATTGCCGCCGAGACGCGTTTCCAGGCGGCAAGCATCGGGCAGCCAACCGGATCCCTGATGAATTCATCTATCGCCATTTTCAGTGAAAGAACGAAGGCTTCCACCGCCGCCACTTCCTGATGGCGGTCATATTCAAGGCCGTTGACCAGCGCCAGCGCATTGTATTTTTCGATCGCTATCCGGGACTCCTGGATATATGCGGTAAGAAGGGTCCGAAAAAAAGCTTCGCTCATGACCAGTCCGTCCTCGCTTAAAACCCGAAACAGGGCATAGCCGATATCGGTTGCCATTCTGATAAGCCCCTGTTTAGTGTGTTTTTTATCAAGTATTTGATGTTTGTGTTCGTAGGATTCAATAACTTCTACCTGACATATCCGGTTAACGGAGGTCTTCTGATAAACTTCGCTCAGCATTGAAACCTCCAGTCCCCAGGTCGGGGATATGCGGATGCCCTTCGCCAGATGGGTGTCAAAGGCAAACTCCCCGGAAAGGGCGTAGCGGAAATTGCCGAGATATTCTATAAAGGCGTTATATCCGAGGATCCTTTTGAGCGTCTGAATCAGCGCCGTATAGAAGAGTCTCGTAACCCTTCCGTAGAGTCGATCGGTTACCCGGGCGTAGTACCCCTTGCTGAACTCGAAATCCAGACGGGGCTGGACGACCGGATAGAACAGCCGGGAAACCATTTCCCGTTGATAGTTCACGATATCGCAATCATGCATGGCAATCGCGTAAACGTCGCTTTGGGCAAGGATATAGCCGATCGACATCCATACCGAACGGCCCTTGCCCTGAGGTTCAATCCGGAAATCGGCCTTCGCCAACTCCTTGAGTAACTTCTTCATCCGAGGACCATCATGCCAGACAACCATTACGGAGGTCGGCAGGGAGGTCATCATTTTTTTTGCCCGCAAAAACTGCGCTTCATCAGCCCTGTCAAGCGACAAGACAACTCCGTGGAGATACTCTATACTCTTGAGTTCCTCAATGATTCTGGGCATTGCCGGCCCTTCGAATTCCGAAAAAAGGGCCGGAAGCAAAAGAATCATTTTTCTTGCAGCGGAAATTTTCTTCAACTCGCTGTCCAACTCCGCCACCGATCTCGTCCCGAGTTTTTGCAGGGTAGTAATAACGCCATTCTGAGAAAAATCGGCCATTTTATCTCCTTTCGCGATGAATCGAAGCTTCTGTCAGCAAGCTTGCTCAGTTAAATAAATTCTTCTGCCAGCCGCGTTGATCGCTCTTCGGTGGTTATTGCAAATAAAGAGCTGATAATATGCCCTTCCGGATCAGGAAATTGGTTTTTCCGGTAAGCAGCCGTTGCCGAAGTCAGTCAGTATCCGCCCGACAGCGCTGTTCCATCCACGGGCGCCTGGCTCCCTTGCCCGGACAAGACCCGGCATCTGAACATCAAGGAATCCGTGCCGCGGACGGGGGATCAAGACAGGGATATCGACCTGCCGGAGCATCGGCAGATCATTTTCACTGTCGCCAATCCCTATGGTCACAAATCTTTCTTGATTTTCCTTTTCCTGAAAGATATCGATCACTTTTTCCACGGCGATGCCCTTATCCTGGCCTATGCCGATCAAATGAAAAAAACGACCGCCTTTGGTTATTTTGAAACCATCGTTGCGGGCCATCCTTTCCATTTCGGCAACATCCGATTCATTTTCTGCCAGGAAAGGCTCCGTAAATTCCCTGCATCTGGCTCGTTCGGCGTCGATATCAGACAGACCGGCCAGATCGGCAATCTCGGCAGCCGTCATATCGCCGAATCCTCTGATCGCAAAACGGGAAGACGCTTTGACGAAAAACTTCCGGATATCTCCATAAGCTGCCCCTAAACGGATAACGAAATATTTCCCATCTTTTTCACCACCTGCCGGTCCTTTAATCACCGGCGAATCAGGGAAAAAAATCCCGCCGCCATTCTCGGTAATAAAAGGATCGGCAATATTCATTTCCGTTTGCAGATGTTCCACCTCGGTTCTGGTTTTGCTGGTTACAATAACCAGAGGAATGCCGGCTGCCCTGATTTTTTCCAGGGTCGGCACAGCTTCGGCATACGTATAATCTTCCTGGTTAAGAAGGCTTCCGTCAAGATCTGTAAAAATTGCAAAACGCATCGGCAAAAGCTCCTGCAGGAAACAACGAACGGTTAACGAAAATTTACAGTTATTGAACTTCAGCGTTGAGCGGTGGCAGTCCGCGGTCTCAAAAACTTTATTGAAGCATATCAGAAATCAATCAGCTATTCAACCCGGACATTTTAAACCCGGACATTTTAAAAAATCGCTTATCTCCCTTCGCCTTACCGGATATATTATTTTTTGACATTCATCTCTTTTTTATGTACAAGGAAAGCAAAAGGATAATGATATCTGAAAATTTAGAGGAGGACTGTATGAAAAAACTGTTTTTAGTCGCCCTGGCAGCGCTTTTTCTAGCCGGCTGCGGCGCCGCGGCAAGAGAATCCGGGTTTTACCAGCACGATACCATGTACAAAGACTGGGAACACTTGAAATTCAGCATTTGCGGCTATCCCAAGGCGGATAAAAAGGATGCCCAGGAGTCAAAGGCCGGAGATTGGTGGGGACAAGAGGTAACGGTCAACGGAAAATAGTGAGTTAAACACGGCAGATTCATTGTTGCGATGTTCCCATCGCTGAAGCAATGAGCCTGCCGGGGATAGAAGCCCTGCCCAGCTTTCTTGACTTTATCGTGCATGCATGAATAAGGGAAATGGCATCTTTTGGCGATGCCATTTCCCCATAATCCCGTCCTTCTCCAATATCTCGTTTTTATATAAATATTATGCCTTTGCCAAATAATCATCATCCCGGATAGAGATCGTTTTATTTGCGGGTTTTAATAAATCATCCTTAATCATCGATATGAAAGGAGAATGGCTTTGACTTTAAAAACATTTGCATTGTTGCTGGTTTTTGCAGTTTTGGCCCTGTTTGCCATTGTCAACTGGAGTTCGTTTATGGCTCCAACCAACCTGTGGCTTCTGGCTGCATCAATCAATGCGCCCCTCGGATTGATTCTGCTTGGATTCATCGTGTTGATTTCCCTGCTTTTTTTAATTTATATCGCATACCTGCAAACCGTGCAGCTCTCGGAGACAAGGCGTTTCAACAAGGAATTGAACCTGCAGCGCGAGCTTGCCGAAAATGCGGAGACATCCAGAATTACGGGGCTTCATGAATTTCTTAAAGCAGAATCAGCGAAAGCCGAAGGCAAAGCCAGAGAATCGCAAGCCGAACTGCAAAACCGCTTCGACCAGCTCGACCGTGATCTGCGCTCCGCAATCGAGACGACGGGAAATACGCTTGCCGCGTACATGGGGGAGCTTGAAGATCGCCTGACGAAACAACAAATGCGCGAATAATCTCCCTGGCAAGCGTTAAACGGGAATGCTGCAATCCAGGATTATCTGATTTCTCCCGGGCGTAACCGGCCGACAGGAAGTTTGCATGATCGTCAAGACTTTGAGTTCCGCAATCATCGGCATCGATTCCTTCCCCGTTGAGGTTGAAGTGGATATAACGGCGGGGCTGCCCCAGTTTTCCACGGTCGGCCTCCCGGATGCTTCAGTCCGGGAAAGCAAGGAACGCATCAAGGCCGCCCTCAATAATTCCGGCTATAAATTCCCTTCTCATCATGTAACTATCAACCTTGCCCCTGCCGACATAAAAAAGGAAGGCACCTCTTTCGACCTGCCGATCGCGATGGCGATCCTGGCCGCGCAGGGGATGGTTTCCACCGAACCTCTGGCAAAATATCTTCTTATAGGCGAGCTTTCACTGGATGGCAGCGTCAAGGGTGTCCACGGGGCTCTTTCCGCTGCCTTCACCTCCAGACATCTCGGAATAACGGGGATTGTTCTCCCCAGAGAAAATGCCGGCGAAGCGGCGCTGGTCGAAGGAATCGACGTAATCCCGGTCGATTCCCTGTCCGACGTAGTTGATTTTTTCGGAGGGCGCCGGGAAATCAACCCGTTTCATGTCGATATCGACACGATATTCAGGCAAAACAGCAACTATCCCTTTGATTTCAGTGAAATCAAAGGACAGGAACAGGCCAAGCGGGCAATCGAGGTCGCCGTCGCGGGCGGGCATAATATCATGATGATCGGCCCTCCCGGTTCAGGGAAAAGCATGCTCGCCCAGAGGATAGTTACCATTATCCCGGATTTTTCGTTGAGCGAGGCAATCGAAACAACGCAAATATACTCGGTGGCGGGACTATTGAACCGCAGAGAGGCACTGATCGCAACCAGACCGTTTCGCGCTGTCCATCATACCATTTCCGACGCCGGCCTGGTCGGCGGGGGTCATCTGCCGCGTCCGGGAGAAATCAGCCTGGCGCATCATGGAGTCCTTTTTCTCGACGAATTGCCGGAGTTTCGAAAAAACGTTCTGGAGACGCTCCGGCAACCATTGGAAGACGGCAAAATTACCATAACCCGTTCCGCGCAAACGGCAACCTACCCTGCCCGCTTCGCACTGGTTGCGTCGATGAACCCCTGTCCCTGCGGCTATTATGGCGACAACGGCCATCGCTGCCATTGCTCCCCGCAGCAGATCCGCCAGTACCAGAGCCGGGTATCCGGTCCTCTTCTCGACAGGATCGACATCCATATCGAGGTTCCCTCCGTCCGCTACCGCGATTTGACTGCCAGGAAAACCGGCGAATCATCGGCGACAATCAAAAGGCGGATCGAAAAAGCCCGTGCGATTCAACAAAAGCGTTTTGCCGAAGGTAAAACCATCTGCAATGCCCGGATGAACGAGGCGCAAATCCACGCATTCTGCATGATTGACGACGAATCCCATAAACTTATCGAGATGGCAATCGACAAACTGGGGTTGAGCGCGCGCGCCCATACGAGGATATTGAAGGTGGCCAGAACCGTTGCCGATCTCGACGACAGCGATTTTCTGACCTCATCCCATATCGCCGAAGCTATCCAGTATAGAAGCCTTGATCGCCACCTGATTTAGTGATAAGAAGATAACCCTGTTGTAATAGATATAAACTGAACCAAAAGGAGACTGTCGATGGAAATAGAAGTTGTTCAGGCTGCACCTGAAAAAAGAAAGGCAAAACCACAGGACGAATCGCAGTTGGGCTTCGGCAAGATATTTACCGATCACTTTTACACAATGACCTGGAACAGCGCACACGGCTGGCACGATTGCAAAGTGGAACCGTATCGCCCGCTTCAACTCGACCCGACGGCAATGTGTCTTCATTACGGGCAGGAGATTTTCGAGGGGATGAAGGCCTATCGTGGTGAAAACGGCGGCGTTTTCCTTTTTCGCCCGACAGAAAACATAAAGCGCATGAACAATTCGGCGGAAAGACTCTGCATGCCGACAATAGAAGAGAAACTCTTCATGGAAGCGCTGGAAAAACTGCTCGCCGTCGACAAGGACTGGATACCGCGCATGGAAGGTTCGTCTTTGTATATCCGGCCGACCATGATTGCGACGGAACATGCCCTGGGGGTGCACCCGTCTTCCGAGTACCTGTTTTTCATCATCATCAGCCCGGTCGGGGCCTATTACGCCGAGGGATTCAGTCCGACGAAGATCTTCGTCACCGAGGAGTACGCTCGCTCGGTCCCCGGCGGGATCGGCCACTGCAAGGCCGCCGGCAATTATGCAGCCAGTCTCTATGCAAATGAGATAGCTAAAAAAATGGGGTATACGCAAGTTCTCTGGCTCGATGCAATCGAACGAAAGTATGTCGAAGAGGTGGGAACGAGCAATATCTTCTTCGTAATCGATAACGAGTTGATAACGCCTCCCCTTTCGGGCAGCATTCTCCCGGGCATTACCAGAAACTCCGTGCTCCAGCTTGCCCGAAGCTGGGGATTGAAGGTTTCCGAAAGACGGCTTTCGATGGAAGAGATAATAAAGGCAAATGACAGCGGCAAGCTGCAGGAAGCCTTCGCTTCGGGCACGGCGGCGGTTGTTTCTCCCGTCGGCTGGATTTACTTTCGGGACAGAGAGTATGCCATCGCAGGCGGAAAAATTGGGGAACTTACCAATAGATTGTATAACGAGATTCTTCACATCCAGTACGGGACAAAAGACGACCCCTTCGGATGGCGATTTAAGGTATTGGATTAACTAACCAATATCGGACGGCAACCTTTTTTGGCGTCTCCTTTCCGGGAATCAACAGCAATGTGGAAAAGGTTGTTGATAAGGATGTTGATAACTGTCCCAACCATTCAAATGTTACAATTTTTTACCGGTTTGCATAAGGTTTAGGCAATCAATATGTTCAATGATAACAGCATGTTGGAAAATTACAACACCATCCCTGATAGTTATGGCCCTGTTGTTTGCCCGGGCAATAAGCCCGGGCAGTCACAACTCAGGGAACGCCCGGCTTTTTTGCCTGAACCGCATCGAAAAAATCGTCTGATGATCGGTAACTGCGCACTTTTTATTATCCTGGCAATATTTGGGGGGGCGCTGAATCCCGGTATCGGGCTCGCCGAAATCCGTTCCGTAGAGGAACTCGCCATGAAGATGCAGGAGGTTTACGAAAAGACCCGAGATCTGAAGGCCCGTTTCGTTCAGGAAGTAACGATAAAATCAATGAAAAAGACGGAGAGTGAGGCGGGAACGGTCTGGATCAAAAACCCCAGAATGATGTACTGGGATTACACCAGGCCCAAACCCAAGAAGCTGATTATAAACTCCAGAAAAGCGTGGCTTTACGTTCCCGAGGACAGGATGGTGTACATCCAGAAATCCGATGACATTTACCGGTCGCGGCTGGCTGTAAAATTTCTTTCAGGAATCGGAAAACTCTCTGAAGACTTTTCCCTCCGTTTTCCAAAGGATGCGCATACCGACATGAACGGAAATTATCTTCTCAATCTTGCTGCAAAAGAAAAGGGGGGCGGGCTTGACCGGATCGATTTGACGGTAGACAAGAAAACATTTCAGATCATTCAGTGCCGTTTTGATGATGAGTATGGCAATACCACCCGTCTCAGCTTCAGCAATATTCAGACTAACGCAGGCGTCTCCGGTTCTTTTTTTACCTTCACGCCTCCTCCGGACGTGGAAATCGTCAATATGCCATAGCCGATTCCCTTTGTCCGATCGACGCCGCCTGGCTTGCATAATATAAACATGAAGGGGGGTTTGCCACATACCGCTAAATAAAATTCCATAGTCGAAGGGATTGATGAAAAGAAGGAGGCTTTATCATGATTAAAATCGATCTCTCGGAATCTCGTGAGTTTTCACTGACCCGGGAGTGGCTGGAAACAGACGGCAGGGGCGGATATGCGTCGAGTACGCCTGAAAACGTCCACACGCGCAAGTATCACGGTCTCTTTGTCCCCCTTCTCAAAAAACCCGAGGGACGTCACGTTCTGCTTTCAAAGCTGGAAGATTCCCTGCTTGCAGATGAAAAAGAGAATTTTTTCAGTTCCCATCTCTATCCGGAACTGCTGTTTCCACCCGCCAAGACACCGCTCGCCGAGTTTTCCTTCGACCGTTTTCCCGGTTTCATTTACCGGATCGGCGCCTTGACAATCAAGAAGTCCATTTTATTCCCTGCCGGACAATCCGCCGTTCTTGTCCGTTACGACATCGAAAAATGTCCGAAAGATGGAGTTTTGCGTTTGAAACCGCTGCTTGCCTTCCGCAGCTTTCACGAACTGTCTCACGAAAATGGATACCTGCAAGACAGACGCGAACTGCTGACCAATGGCTTCAGCCTTTCTCCTTACGAGGGAATGCCGACAATTGTCTTTCAGACATCCCGTGGATCGAGCTTCATCCCCGCGGGGACCTGGTATAAACGCTTTCAACTGCCAGAGGAGATTAAGCGTGGTTTCGCCGGCGAAGAAGACCTCTTCATGCCCGGCATCATCGCTGTTCCCCTGGAAAGAAAATGTACGGTCATCCTTTCCGTATCGCTCGCAAAACCATTAAAAAACATTCCCGCAATCTGGCAGACGGAAACTGTGCGACGCGGGCGTGAAAGAACAATCGAAAAAATATCCGCATCCGGGATGGATGACGAAGACGGGGAACTTTATCTGGCCCTGCTCCAGGCGGGACGACAATTTATAATCACAACCCCCTCGGGAAAACCGGCGATAATTGCCGGATATCCATGGTTCGGCAGTTGGAGCAGAGACACGCTGATATCGCTCCCCGGACTTTGTTTTTCTACCGGACACGTGGCAACAGGAATCGAAGTGCTCAGGGAGATCGGCAGTTACGAAAAGGACGGATTCCTGCCGAATTTCTTCTCGCCGGACGGAACGCCGGCGGCATACAACACCATTGACAGTTCTCTGCTCTATTTCTGGGCCGTCCAGGAACTGCTTCGGGCAACCGGCGACCGGGAGTTGATCCGCAACGACCTCTGGCCGGTGATGAAAAGGATAATCCGTTCCTTCATCGAAGGTTCCCGGTTCGCAACCGGCATTGATGATTCCGGACTTCTTCACGCCGGCACCCCGGAAACCGCCCTTACCTGGATGGATGCAACGGTGGACGGCAAGCCTGTTACCTCCCGCCACGGCTGCCCGGTGGAGATAAACGCCCTCTGGTACAATGCCCTCTGTTTTTCCCGGGAACTTGCAGACCAATTCGGCGAATCCGCCCTTGTCGACCCCGGGTTCATCCCGCACCTGCGGACGGCATTTCAGGAGACGTTCTGGAACCAGGAGGAAAACTGTCTCGGCGATGTCTGGAACGAAGGGATTCTGGATTGCTCGATACGCCCCAATCAGCTTTTCGCCGTCTCGCTGCCCTTTTCCCCACTCGATGACGAGGAGCAGAAGGCCGTCGTCAAGATCGTAAGAGAACATCTCCTGACGCCTTTCGGCCTGCGGACGCTTTCCCCCGCCGACTCTGAATACCGCGGTCTCTATATCGGCAATCCGGCTGAACGGGATCATGCCTACCATCAGGGGACCGTCTGGCCCTGGCTGCTCGGCGCCTTTGGTCAGGCGGCGCTCCTTGCAGCCGCTGACAAGGAACTGGAAAAAGAAAACCTTAAGCAATACCTGCGCATATTTCTCAGGAAACACCTTTCCGAGGCCGGCATCGGAACAATTTCCGAGGTATTTGACGGAAACGCGCCCCACAGACCCGGCGGATGCATCGCCCAGGCCTGGAGCGTTGCCGAATTGATTAGACTCTTTTCCCTGCTCAGGGACAAATGATTTTCAGACACCCGAATATGCTTGCGGAATCCCGGCAGGGATAATATTTTCGAGCGGCATGTAAAGATTGGGAGAGATTGACTGTTATGAACATCCTCATGTTCGGCTGGGAGTTCCCCCCCCTTGTCAGCGGCGGTCTGGGAACAGCCTGTTTTGAAATGACAAGGGCCATAACCGGCGCCGGTCATTCCATAACGTTTGTTCTGCCGCTATACGATAAATCCTGTTTCCCTTCCACCCGGCTCTCCCGGGGTGATTTGCGCAGTCAAACCTCCCGCATCCCGGAAACCCGGACAGCAATCGACAATCTCACCCTTTTTCATCTTCCTGCCCGGCTTCATCCCTATCTGCGGACAGGCGATTATCCGTTGACATCTCTGCCGTATCCCGAACAATTTTCCGATGCAAAAGCCATCTACGGGGGCGACCTGGTCTCGGAAGTGCATCGCTACGGACAAAGCGCGGCGGCACTGTCCGGCACCCTCTCTTTCGATGTCATCCACTCCCACGACTGGATGACCATCCCGGCCGCCCTTCTCGCCCGCGGGATAAGCTCGAAGCCCTGGATACTGCATGTACATTCCCTCGAATATGACCGCAGCGGCGAGCATGCCAACAGACAAATTGTTGAAATCGAACGGGAAGGTCTCGAAAAGGCCGACCGGATAATTGCCGTCAGCGCCCGCACAAAAAAAATGATAACGGAGCGTTACGGAATCTGCCCGCAAAAGATTTCGGTAATCTACAATGCCGTTTCCCAGGCTGAAACAAAGATTGCAAACCGCAATCCCGACGGGAACCATCGCCGGACCGTCCTCTTTTTGGGGAGAATAACCTTCCAGAAAGGACCGGATTACTTTGTCGAGGCGGCAGCTCTCGTTCTGCAGGCACTCCCCGATGTCGTCTTCGTCATGGCGGGGGATGGCGACATGCTGGAACAGGTGATGCGGCGCGTCGGCGAACTGGGAATCGGCAGTCATTTTCACTTTACCGGTTTTTTGCAGGGCGAAGACGTCGAAAGAATCTTCTCGGAAAGCGATCTTTACGTCATGCCGAGTGTCTCCGAACCATTCGGCATCTCACCACTGGAGGCAATGTCTTACGATGTCCCGGTTATCATTTCCCGACAATCGGGCGTTTCCGAAATTCTCAAAAACGCCCTGAAGGTCGATTTCTGGAACGTGGCGGAAATGGCTTCCCTGATCATTGCGGTATTGCAGCGCCCCGCGCTGGCGAGCGTCCTGACTGTGGAAGCACATAAAGAGCTGAAAGATATCCGCTGGATAAAATCAGCGGAACAAATTATCGACCTTTACCGGGAAGTCACCAAAAACTTTAACCGTCGAGACAATTGCAAAACTCCCCATTATTGTCATTCCCGCAACGATTCTGAGCGG
>CAZKHU010000013.1:0-43997 GCA_964552725.1 uncultured Syntrophus sp. | reverse complement strand
GATTGCCCTTCTTTTGCAAGTTCGATTGCCTTTGCCCTGATAGGAGCAAAATTTTTCAGCCCTTCTTTCAAGAGATTGAACTTGTTTCTGATATCTTTATCGGTTATTGATTTCTCAAAGATATTCAAATGATCGGCGATGATCCGGTCCAGCTTTGCAATCCGGTCGACGTATTCGCTTGCGTCTTTATAGTTGTACGACTCTATCATTATCTCGCCAAGTTCGACCCTTGAACGCTGATAGGCAGTGGAAATTTCCGCGATATCCCCCAGCGGCTTTGTCGTCAGTTCGTAAAGCTGCCTGTCCAGATCATTGGTATTTCTGATCTGGACAATTCCGAAAATTCCGACAAAGGTGGCAATCAAGCTCACCATGATAAACCCGCCCAATAGTTTTGTGGCAATGCTGACGTTTTTCATCTTCATTTCCCTCCTTGACGTGGCGCTGCACTTTCCGTCGGCAGCATTATTCCGGGCATTACGAACTGATATTTAAAGATACCAATTATACTGTTGCCGTAAAGTTTTACTGCACGTCATTAAGTAAGCGGGGCGTTTATTTGATAATATGTGGGGCATTAATAAACTATTTTTGTTTATAGTCAAGTTTTTACTAAAAATCCTGGAATTCGTCGTGATCGTCCATAGGGATCACCTGCTCGGGACGGACAATCCTGACGCCGGAGGGGGTAATTTTCCGATGTTCCCTGGGGGGGGCAAGCGATTTTTCGGCATGTCCGCTTGTCCTGGACGCCGGGAGCGGTTTCTGCCGGTGCGATATTTCGATATTTCTCCCGGCGGAAGCGCTGCCTTCGGCCTTGTTTCCCCGAACGACGGTTATCATCTCGCCGACAAACTCCTTCATCTGCATTGCCTGGGCGCTGAGTTCCTCGGAGGCGGAGGCTGACTCCTCGGCATTGGCGGCGTTCTGCTGAACCACCTTGTCCATTTCGGCGATCGCCTTGCTGATCTGCGCAATTCCCCGAGCCTGCTCGCTTGACGCGGTGGCGATTTCCTCTACCAGTTCACCGGCCTTTTTCGCCCCGCCCCGCACCCGGTCGAACGCCCCGTTGGTTCTGGCGACGATCTCCGAGCCGTTTTTGATCCGCTTGAGCGAATCGTCGATCAGACTCTCGGTGTTCTTGGCCGCCTCCGCTGACCGCAGCGCCAGGTTTCTCACCTCGTCGGCGACTACGGCAAAGCCCGCTCCCGCTTCCCCGGCCCGGGCCGCCTCAACCGCGGCGTTCAGGGCCAGCAGATTTGTCTGAAATGCGATTTCGTCGATCGTCTTGATGATCTTCGCCATGTCTTCGCTTCCGGTGGCGATCTCCTGCATCGCCCCGGTCAGCTCCTTCATGGCGCCATTGGCTTCATTGACAACCCTTCCGGTTTCTGCCATCAACTTGTTGGCCTGATTGGCGTTTTCGGCATTCTGCGCCGTCATCGACGCGAGCTCCTCGATCGAAGCGGAAGTCTCCTCCAGGGCCGCTGCCTGTTCCGACGACCCTTCCGCAAGGGACTGGCTGGCCGCCGATACCTGGGAAGAGGCGGAGGCAACCTGATCCGAGCCTTCCGAAAGACCTGCGATAACCCGGTTCAGGGGAGCGGTGATGGAACTGATAAGAAAAATACTCAAGACGGCAACTATGATCAGTCCGATCAAACTGATAATAACAAACTTTCTGGTAATATCTCCGGTAATTTGATCATAACGCGTATTGGGCACCCCCACGTAAAATATTCCGATAATCTCTCCCGCGGCATTTTTAATCGGTTCATAAGCGGTCTGGTTCCAAATGCCCACTACTTCGGCCTTGCCGATATAAACCCGCCCGCCGGCAAGAGTTTCATCGATGACTTTCTGGGAGGCCTTCGTTCCCACTGCGCGCTCGCCGGAGGACTTTTTCACATTTGTGGCGACACGGGTGTCGCCCTGGAAGATGGTTGCCGTATCGCCGGTCATTTCGCCGATCGTGTCGACAACGCCAAAATTGTCGTTCATCAGGGTTTCGCCCTTGAACAGCTTGCCTTCCCGGATTGACCAGGCGCCCGGATGCTTTTCGTTCAGGAGGGTCCGTCCCATGGCCAAATCGCCGGCAAGTTTTTCATGGGCGGTCTTGATGATTCTGGTGTTGAAGACGTATATGGTCGATACTCCAATAGAAATGATAATAAGCGCAAAAATAAGCACAAACAAAACAATCTTCTTTTTCAAATTGAATTTCATGTTTCGTCTTCCTTTCGCTGTTCAGGGTGGATTTCATGCGGCCATTAAGGATTTACATCAATAACGGGGGCGGTTATATCCGTTTTTCGCTGGATTTTCAACAACCGTTTTTAAAGTTGCGTGAGGCGGTTTCTACATTGTCGCAACTTCATCTGTCTTGCAGAATAGCTGCTTTCTTTCGCAGTACCCGGCCTGCCCTCCTGCCGGTCGCTCTGCCGTCGCAGGCGGCAATCTGCCCGTTTACCGTTACCATCCGGATGCCTGCCGGGTATTGATGGGGGGCTGCGAAGGTCGATCGGGCGGCGATTTCCGCCTGATCAAACAGCACCAGATCGGCAATGCATCCGGTCCGGATAACTCCCCGGTCGCTCAGGCCCAGGCGCTGCGCGGGCAAGCCGGTCATCTTGTAAACAGCCTTTTCCAGTGAAAACAGTCCTTTTTCCCGGACGCCGGTTTCCAGAATCCGGGGGAAGGTTCCATACGAGCGGGGATGCGTCTTTATGTCCGCAACGGCGGCGTCCAGCGCCAGCCCGTCCGAACCGACGGCAACCATCTCGCTTTTCATGATGGCCTCGACGTCGGCGGAGGAAAGCGAGAAAAAAGCGGCGTGGGCCGAGATATCTTCCCGGAGAATCTGCAATGCCGCTTCCTCCGGCGCCATATTCCAGGAGGCGGCCGTTTCCGAAAGGGTCTTTCCCGACCAGAAGCGGAGTTTTGCGGAATCGCTTCCGGTAAGCATGATTGCTGCGGCATCTCCGCGCGTGGCGATCAGTTTTTTGGTTTCTTCCTGCAACAGCGGAATCAGGCCTGTGTCAAGGAGACGCTTGCCGGTTTCGTGAGGGCCGCCGGCAAGCGCCCAGTCGGGCAGCAGCACTGAGAGGGTGGTTTCCGTGGCTTCATAGGGGTACTGATCGGCGCCGACGTCGATGCCTTCTTTCCTTGCCTGATCCAGCATCTCCAAGGCTTCCCGACCCCGGCCCCAATTCGTTTTCCCCAGGGCTTTCAGATGGGAAACCTCGATTGCCGCGCCTGATTTTCGGCCGATTTCGATAGCCTCGGCAATTGCCGCAAGCAGTGTTGTCCCTTCGCCCCGGATGTGGCTTGCGTAAAGAGCGCGATTATGGGCGAGAACGCCTGCCAGTTCGACCAGTTCCGCGGTGAGGGCGAAGCTTCCGGGCGGATAGATCAAGCCGGTGGACATCCCCCACGCCCCCTGAAAAAGCATCTCTGCGAGGAGGCGCTTCATCTCCTGCATTTCCCGCCGATCCGGCTGGTGATTTTCCATCCCCATAACCGCAATCCTAAGCGTCCCATGTCCGACCAGAGGCGCCAGGTTTACGCCGATGCCGGTTTTATAGAGCAGATCGGCAAAGCCCGCCAGATCGTTCCAACTGATTCCGCCTTTCGGAAAAGCGAATTCATGCATGGCGAGGTACTCTTCGAGCAGGGGTCTGCGATTATCCGTGACGGGGAAAAAACCGAGGCCGCAGTTGCCGGTAACGTCGAGGGTTACCCCTTGCAGCAATTTGCTTTCGGCAAGCGGATTCTGAAAAATATTGGCGTCTGTATGGCTGTGAATGTCGATGAAGCCCGGAGCCAGGACAAGGCCGGGGTCCGCGACGACGACAGAAGCATTGCCGCGCAGTTTGGGGGCCACTTCCGCAACGCGCTCTCCGGCAACGGCGACGTCCGCTTCATAGGGCGTCCCGCCTGAGCCGTCAACAACCGTGACCTTCTTGAAAAGGATATCGTACATGGCTTCTGACCATTAAGCCCAGTGTCTTCCTCCCGGAAGCGGCGCGGGAGCTGAATCCCGGAAACTTTTACAATTACCCGATTATTTTATGGATCGCACGCAGGAACGGTGACGCCCCTCCCCCAAAGTCATGTTCACTGCCGGGCGAGCCAGGAAGAAACCACTCCGGCATCGAGCATCGTGCGCAGGCCGGCAGGGGCATTGACAATCCTTTTGACGGCGTTGACGGCCATTGCGCAGGTTGCCGTGTCTCCGGGAAGTCCGCCTTTCACCGTCACATCCAGCGGCGGCTCTCCGTCGATGAAGGTGCGGTCTTTCGGGTCGGGGTGGCCGAAATAGGCCTGCAGGTGGAGCGTGACGACGGCTTTTCCGCCGTGATATCCCTGACAGAGCTGATCGACGCCGCAGACCCGGCCGGGGGCAATCTCGATGAACCGGCTTCTCAGCGTCCTTGTCGCCATGACGGGATAGACGCGCTCCTCTATTCTGTCGAGCGGGATATCCAGCGCGGCGGCGATCATTTGTACGGATTCCGAGAACCCGACATGACGAATGGTCAGCTCCGCCACCTTTTTTTCGAAATCGGCGAGGTCGAGTCCCGCGCCGATTTTCTGCTGGAAGGGAAGCCGCCGGAGCGAGGCGTCCTGAAAACGTTCAATCAGCACCGAGTGGACCCGGTCACAGGCGCCGCTCATGAAAACCGGCAGGATATCCATCGCAAATCCCGGATTGACGCCGGTTCCCAGAACCGCCAGCCCTTTTTGCTTTGCCTTTTCGTCGATCAGGCGCGACTCCCCGGGGCAGTTCTGGAAAGGGTAGGAGAGCTGTTCGCAGGTCGATACGACGTGCCAGCCCGCCTCAAGGCAGGCAATAATCTGTGGTGTTATCCTTGACAGCCACGAACCGGTGCAGACGATTGCCACCCCCGGGACGGCTGCCGCATGCAGCGCCTCTTCGATCGTGGGCTGCACGGTTACGCCCAGCGGGGAAAGTTCCAGAATTTCCCCCAAATCCCGGCCGCTGTACGCCGGGGCGATGTCGGCGGCAGCCGCAAGCCGCAAATTCGGCCGCTGCGACGTAAGTTTTGCAATCAGCTGGCCTACTGGTCCAAGTCCGACAATGGCAACGGGGATATGGCTCATTGTTCTTCCTCCATTTTTTGTTTTGAACTCCTGAAAATTACGACAGAACGACAGTCGCATCAACCGCGACGGCGCCTTCTTCCCCATAGAGCAGCGGGTTGATGTCAATTTCGCTGATCCGGGGGAAGGCCAGGCCGATCTCGCCCAGGCGAACGATGATGCGGGCGATTTCTTCCCTGTCGACCGGCGCCGCTCCCCGGAAGCCGTTCAGCAGCTTCTGGCCGCGGATGCGGCCGATCATTGCCAGTGCCTCTTGCAGTGTCAGCGGAGCGACTGAGAAAACCGCATCCTTGTACAATTCTGCGGATATTCCTCCGATGCCGAACATGACGCAGGCCCCGAGTTGGGGATCGCGCAGGAACCCCAGGATGAGCTCCACCTTGCCGGAGATCTGCCGCTGGAGCAGAATGCTGCCCCGGTTTTCCATTTTCAGGGTCAGCTCGGCAAATTCTTTCCAGACGGATTTTTCATCGGCGATGCCGAGGCGCACCAGATCCAGTTCTGTTTTGTGCACGGCGCCGGGCAGCAGACCCTTCATGACAACCGGGAAACCAAATTCCGCGGCGGTTTTGCCTGCCTGCGCCGCCGAAGAGGCGATTTTCTCGGAGACGGTTGGAATGCCGCAGGCCGCGAGCAGTTGCTTCGAGAGGTGTTCGTCGAGTGCCCCGGCTTCCAATGCCAGGATGCCTTCTGCGGCGGGGGAAAGATTTACAGGCGCGACTTCCGGCGGTCCTTCGAGGCGGCGACGCTTGCGGATGGCGGCCTTCAGGCACTCGACCGCCCTGCCGATCTCGGTCATCACGGGGATTCCCAGCAAAAGCGCCTCTTTCTGAAGCTTCAGAACCATCTCCTGCCGGCCGATTATCCAGGCGATGAGCGGCTTGCCGTGTTTTTTTATTTCCGCGGCAAAGGCGGGCAGGTTGGGAAGCATCTGGGAATGGCCGGCGGAGAGATGCAGAAAGACGGCATCCACTCCCGGATCGGCAAGGACGGCGGCAAGGGCGAGTTCCGGGACATCGATGTCGCCGCCGAGATGACTTTCAATCGCCGGCCACAAATCGACCGGATTGGCTACCGGCATCCAGGCCGGGAAAATTTTTTCCAGTTGCTGTTTGGTTGCGGGCGTGAAATCAGCGCTGGCCAGCCCCTGCTCTTCAATAAAGTCTGTGGAGACAATCCCCGCCCCGCCGCTGAAGGTGAGAACGGCAACCCTGTCTCCCCCCGCAGAAGGTTCGGTCAATGACAGCGAGCGGCAGATATCGGCCATCTGCCGGAAGTCCTGGGCCTCCATGACCCCCGCCTGTCTCATCAATCCCGAGATGATCCGGCTGTTTCCGGCAAGGGAGGCGGTGTGGCTCATTGCCGCCTCCGCCCCCTTTTGGCTTTTCCCCCCCTTGAGAACAACAATCGGTTTGCCGCACCGGCGGGACAGCTCCAGAAAGCGCCGGCCGTCGGCGAATGACTCAAGATACATGCCGATGACCTCCGTCTGGGGATCTTCCATGAAATATTCAAGGATGTCGCATTCATTGACATCGATTTTGTTTCCCAGCGAACACACCTTGGCAACTCCGGTCAGGGCGTGAGTCATGATGTCGACCAGAAAAATCGCCGAGAGCATTCCACTTTGCACAATCAGCGAGACGTTGCCGGGAATCAGCAGGCCGTCTTTTTGCCACTCCGGATTCATGAAGGAGAAAAGGTTGCCGCCTGCGACATCGACAAGGCCCATGCAGTTTGGTCCCCAGATGCGAATTCCCGTGCGGGCGGCAATCGCCAGCAGCTCCGTCTGCAATTTCGCCCCCGCAGGGCCTGTTTCGGCGAATCCCCCGGATTCAATCATTACACCGGATATCCCTTTGGCAGCGCACTCCGCTACGGTTCCCGGCACCTGGGATGCCGGCACAAAAACTATCGCGAGATCGGCCTTGCCGGGTACGGCCGTTACAGACGGATAGCAGGTCAGGCCCTCGATTTCCGCGTAACGAGGATTGACCGGATATATCCGGCCTTTGTATCCCATCTGCAGATTTTTAACGATCGCGTTTCCGCCCTTTACTTGGTTGGACGTCGCGCCGACGATTATCACCCCTTCCGGGTTAAAAAAGTTTTTCATCATCACTCCCAAATTTTTCTTGCACCGCCCGCCGCGGCAATATGCCCACAGCGTCCGCCTTCTACAGCAAACACTTTAACGATGCAACACTTTTTGCTCATTGACATTTGTAAAACAGGCAGTTTTAAGTTTTTGCAAGGCGAATTCTTCCGCATGTCCTCCGCCACTTTTCCCAGCCTCCTTGGCGCCATGGCAACCGGGCCCCACGCATATTTGCCCCTCCGCTCACGGGGGAGCGCCATGGCGATGTCGTCAAGGAGGTTTTGCTTGACAGCGGTTTCCAATTTCGATACTCATGCACCGCATCCGCTGAAAAGAGGGTTTAAAGCCCTGGATCAAACCCGGTATGAATATTTGGTTTATGAGGTATCAAAGAAGTGATTCTTGAATGAAACGGGATTCCATGTTTTTGCTTTTACCTGGTAGCTTATCGATATAAATTACAGACAAACGAGGAGGAAGGTTATGAGAAGGCGATTAGGGGCAGTAGGTCTTTTTCTGGCGCTGGGATTGGTGTTTTCCTTTTGTGCTTACGCAGCGGAGCCCATCGTTATCGGCGTGCCGACATCGACAGGGTTTGTGGAAGGGAAAGAGGGGCTTGCCGTTGTGGAAATGGCGGTTGCGGAGATCAATGCCAAGGGCGGCGTGAAGGTCGGCGCCGAAAAAAGGATGTTCAAGGTGGAGGCGATCGACATTCGTGATGCGGCTCCCGGCGTGCCGGTTCCCGAGGCGCTGATGGGAATCGAGAAGCTCATCCTCGAGAAGAAGCCGACGGCGCTGCTGATCGGCCCCTTCCGTTCGGAGGCGCTGCTGGCGGTGATGGATATCCTTACCAAATACAAGGTTCCGCTGCTCGGGACGATCGCGATGACTCCGGCCACTGAGGGCAAGGTGAAGCAGGAACCGGACAAGTACAAGTATGTTTTCAGAACCTGCCTCAACGCCATTTATCTCGTTAAAAATCTCGTTGGCACAATGTCTCACGTAAACAAGGAATTCGGCTTCAACAAGGTTTACATCATGCATCAAGACGTTGCTTGGGCCCGCGCCACAGCGGACGGGATGGTGAAAAACTACTTCCAGAAGGCCGGCTGGACCGTTGTCGGTCAGGAGAGCTATCCGACCGGCGCCTCCGATTTCTCATCCGCGCTGATGAAGGCCCGCAGTGCCGGCGCCCAGGTAATTCTTCCCATTTTCGATATGCCCCAGAGCGGAACGCTGGTCAAACAGTGGAAGGCGATGAAGGTTCCGGCACTGATGGCCGGATTCATTTCTCCTCTGGCAGGGCCGGGGGCGTGGAAGACTTTCGACAAGAAAATCGGCGGCGCGATCAATTGCAATTTCGAGCTGGGGAGCGCTATTGCCTCTCCGAAGGTTCCCCAGTCCGTGGAGTTCCTGAAAGCCTACCAGAAGAAAATGGGCAAACCCATGGAGGCAGGTCATGGCCCGGCGCCTACTTATGAATCCGTTTACATCCTGAAAGAGGCGATCGAGAGAGCGGGGAGCCTTGAACCTGACGCGCTGGTTGCCGAGATAAAGAAGACGGACCGTTCAGGCGTCATGGGCCGCATAAAGTTTGACGATGGCAACCAGGCTGTTTTCGGTATGGATCCCAAAGAAGCCGCGGTTGCGAGCGTTTTTCAATGGACCGACAAGGGCGAGCGGGTGACTGTTTTCCCCGAATCCATTGCCGCTGCCAAGATTAAGCTGCCCGCCGGTCTGAAGTCGGCAAAATAGTCAAAAATATCAAAATCATTCAAACCCTGCCATCCTGATCAGGGATGGCAGGGCGGAGGAGATGCCCGAGATGTTGCTGGGGACAATTATTTATGCGGTTATAAACAGCGTTATTCTGATTCTGATGTCTATCGGTTTCAACCTGACTTTCGGCATCAGCGGAATTTCTAATTTTGCCTACGGCGCCCTTTATATCTTTGCCGCCTTTACGACCTATATGCTCCTGCAGCTTGTCGGGCTGCCCTACCCGGTTGCGGCGCTGGTCTCGATAGCCCTTACCGCCGGCGTCGGCGCCCTGATGTACCGCTTCATACTGATGCGCGTCCGGGGGCAGGTGCTTTCCGAGGTGATAGCCACCTTCGGCGTCGGGCTCGCCATCCTTGAGTTCTTCCGGTATCTCGGTTTTGTCGGCGTCGAGTATGCGCTTCCCGTTTTTATCGATGACAGCTTCATGATCGGCGAGGTGTACGTGGACGCCCAGCGGATCATCATCGTCGCCGCCAGCGTCGTTCTGGTCGGTCTGCTCTGGGTTTTTGTCCACTACACATCGCTGGGACTCGCCTTCCGGGGAATTGCCCAGGATGAGCGCACCGCTCTGACATTCGGGATGGATTCGGACTGGATCGCCACGCTGAGCGTCTCTCTCGGGGCGGCGCTTGCCGCCATCGCCGCGACCGTCATCATCCCGCTCGGGACGATAACCGTCAGCCAGGGGTACGACGTGCTGATCAACGCCCTTGCCGTCTCGATTATCGGCGGGCTGGGCAGTACGGGTGGCGTGATCGTGGCGAGCCTCCTCGTCGGCTTCGCGCAGAGATTCACGGATACATACATCGGCTCGCACTGGACGATGATCGTGAGTCTGGCGGCCATTCTGATCGTGCTGGTGATAAAGCCGTCAGGCATTTACGGAAAGCAGAAGGAACTCGAAGAGAGGATTTGATTTCAAGGGTATGATTAGGGGGCGTAAGTCAGCGTGAAGAAAAGAAAAGAGAGAATCGATCGGGGCATCAAGGTCAGATCCGAGGATATTTTCGCCCTCAGCTCCTGGCGGGAGATGCTCTATTTTGCGGCGCCGCGCGTCATTCCGGTGGCCGCCTTCATCCTTCTGCCGCTGGTGCTGGGCGACTACTGGCAGAGGGTGCTCCTTTCCGTCGCCGTTTTTGCGCTATTGGCGATCAGTTGGGACATCCTTTCCCAAAGCGGGATGATCTCGCTCGGACAGGCCCTGTTCTTCGGCATGGGCGCTTACTGTTCGGGGGTGCTTAACCACTACTTCGGGATTTCGCCGTTTCTGACGATTCCCATCGCCGCGGTGGTCGGAGGGGCGATCTGCACGCTGCTGCTCTTGCCGGTACTGAGGCTGCGCGGCATCTATTTCTCGATGGTTACTCTCATCATCCCGCTGATGCTGGAGCGGGTGATCGAGGCCACGAAAATTTTCGGCGGTACCGAGGGGATAAGCGGCCTCGGCGTTCTTCCCTCCAAGTGGCTGGAGATGTACATCCTTATGGCGGCGATGATTGCCGCACTGTTCGGGTTCAGGAGGATGATGACGTCGGATTACGGGCTGGTGCTGACGGGCATCAAGGATAACGACCGCTCAGTCATGAATGCGGGAATCAACATCTACTGGTTCAAGATACAGGCGCTTTTCATCGCGAGCGCCGTCGGCGCCTTTGCGGGGGCGATGATGACCCATGTTTACCGTTTCGTCGGGATGCCGGTCTTTGCGCTCGACTATTCGATTCTGCCGATCGCGGCCGTCATGGTGGGCGGTTCCGGCTCCTTCGCCGGGGCGGTGCTCGGCGCCTTCATACTGGTGCCCCTCTCCGAGGCGCTGCGGGCGCTGGGCGGCTTGAGAATCGTGTTTTACGGCGTATTTCTCGTCATATTCGTTGTCGGCATGCCGGAAGGGATATTCCACTTCATTGCGCGCAAGTACAGCCAGTTCGAGCGCTGGACAGAGGTGGACAAATGAGCGAGACACCGCTTCTGGAGGTCAAGGGACTCTCCAAGTCATTCGGGGGCGTTCAGGCCGTAAACGGCATCAGCTTTACCCTGAACAAGGGAGACCTGCTGGGGATCATCGGGCCGAACGGCTCGGGGAAGACCACGACCGTCAACCTGATCTCCGGCTTCGTGAAGGCGACGAGCGGCAAGGTGATTTTCAAGGGGCGCGACATCACCAGCATGCCGCCGTACAAGATCGTCCGTCTCGGCATCGCCCGTACGTTCCAGATGGTGAAGCCTTTTTATCAGCTTCCCGCCTTCAAGAACATGATCATCCCCCTCTACTCGCCCAGGGTGCGGGCGCTTGCCGGCGGCAAATACGGAGATCGTGACGCCGTCGCCTTGGATCTTCTCGAAGAGGTCGGGTTTGAAAGGGACAACCAGGTTGCCTACAAGGCCGCGAGCGTCCTGCCGCAGGGCTATCTGAAGCGGCTCGAACTCGCCAAGGCCATTTCGCTGCAGCCGGACATCATGATCCTCGACGAGCTGTTCTCGGGCCTGAGTCTGGCAGAGGTTGCGAGCATCGTGCCGATCATCGAGAAACTCCTGCTGGAAGGCAAGACGATCATCATGATCGAGCATCGTCTCAAGGAACTATTCAGAATCGCCAACCGGGTGATTGTGCTGAACTTCGGGGAGAAGATCGCGGATGGGGCGGCGAAAGACGTAATGGAAAGCGATGAGGTAAAGAAAGCCTATCTCGGGGCGGAAGAATGATTATGATTGATGTTCAGAATCTGATGGTATTTTTTGAAAACGCGTTGGCGCTCAACGATTTCAGCATGAAAATCGAAGAGGGTGAAATTGTGGGCGTTATCGGCTCCAACAGCGCCGGAAAGACCACTCTGATGAATGCGCTCTCCGGTCTTATCATCGACATGCGCACGAAAGAGAAGCGCAAGGGCGGGGAGAGGATCACCGTTTATGGAAAGATCATCTACAGGGGTGAGGACATATCGGAGATGAGCCCGAGCGACCGGGTGAAAAAGGGCATTGTCCTGTCCCGGGAGAGACACCCGATTTTTCAGGAAAGCTCCGTTCTGGAAAACCTTAAAATTGCCGGATATCTTCGTAAGCAATCGGAGATACGGGAAGGTATCGAATACGCTTACAGGCTTTTCCCGGCGCTCGTTGCCCTGAAGAGCCGAAAGGCGGGCTTCCTGAGTGGTGGAGAACAGCAGATGCTTGCGATAGGCATGAGCCTGGTTGTCCGGCCGAAACTGCTGCTTCTGGATGAACCGCTGCTGGGACTCAGCCCCATGATGCAGAAGATGCTCGTCGAGGCGATCTGTCGGCTGAAGGGCGAATTCGGGACGACGGTTCTGGTGACGGAGCAGTTCGCAAGACCCGTGCTGCCGATCATCGACCGCGGCTATGTCATAGAAAACGGGATGCTGACGCTTACCGGCACCGGCCGGGAGCTGATGGACAATCCCGAAGTCAAGGCGGCTTACTTTGGAATATAATAATATCTATGCCTCTTTTGAGGCGATGGCCCTGAAGCGGGGCGACAGTACGGCGGTCATCTATCTGGGGACGCGCTATTCCTACCGGGAGCTGAAGAATCTGGCGGAGCGCTTTGCGGCGGGCCTTCTGGGGCTGGGCGTTACCCCCGGCCAGAAGGTCATGCTCTACATCCCCAACACGATTCAATGGGTGGTGGCCTGGCTCGGCATTCAGCGGGCGGGCGCGATAGTGGTTCCGATCACCCCCATCTACACCCCCCACGATCTTTCCTATATTGCCAACGACAGCGGCGCCGAGGCGATTATCTGCGCGGATACCAATTTCGGATACGTCAAGAAGGTGCTGCCGGATACGAAGCTCAAAACCGTCATTGCCACGCGCATGGACGACCTGCTCCCCGGATGGAAGAGGTTTTTCGGATATCTCTTCGACGTGGTGCCGAAGGGGAAGATTGCGCTTGACCGGGAGACTCACTCCTTTCGGGATATTCTGAGCAATTATAAAGGCAGACTCAATGATCTGCCGCCGCTTGTCCGGGACGGCAGGGCCGTTGCCGAGATTCTCTATACCGGCGGCACGACGAAATTTCCGAAAGGGGTTCCCTTTACCCACGATCTCTATCTGACCTCGATGGCCGAGCAGATTGTCGTCAGCGAGCCACTTGTTCCGGTGGAAAAGAACATTATTTTCGGCAATGCGCCGCTCTTTCACATTTTGGGCCAGACGTGCAGCCTTGCCACGCTTTTTGTCGGAGGCACGCTGATGCTCCAGCCCAAGGTCAATGTCGATGCCACATTCGAAGGGATAGAGCGATTCAGGGCAACGACGATGATCGGAGTGCCGACCCTCTACCGGATGATGCTGGAACACGACCGGCTCGACCAGTACGACCTGAGTTCTGTCGTTTACTGGTACAGCGCCGGCGATGTGCTGCCGGTGGAGGTCGGAAAGCGCTGGCAGGAAAAATTTGGCAAGACCATTTACCAGGGCTACGGCGCCACGGAGACCTGCGGCGGCGTCACCATGTGCCCGGTCGATATCGAGAATCCTCCGAAAAGCATCGGCAGGGTAGTCCCCAGCAAGCGAGTCAAACTGGTTGATACGAACACCCTTGAACCGGTGCCGCAGGGCGAGCCGGGAGAGCTTCTTGTCAATTCCGACTTCATGGTGGCGAGCTATCTGAACAAGCCGGAGGAGACCGCGGAGGCATTTGTCAATATAGACGGTCGGCTCTGGTATCGCACCGCGGATGTTGTTTCAATGGACGGGGACGGCAACCTCTACTTCGTAGATAGAACCGTCGATACCATCAAGCACAAGGGCTACCGGGTTTCGGCCTCCGAGATCGAGGCGGTGCTGCAGGAGCATCATGCCGTGGTTGGCGCCTGTGTGGTGGGGGTGCCCGATGAGATGGTCGGCGAGAGAATCAAGGCCTACGTGGTATTGAAGCAGGACGTCAAGGGAATCACCGGCTACGACCTGCTCAAGTGGTGCCGCAAGAGTCTTGTCGCCTACAAGGTTCCCCAGTACATCGAATTCCGGGACATGCTCCCCAAGTCAAAGGTGGGGAAACTCCTGCGCCGGGAGATCCGGGACGAGGAAAAAAGAAGGAACGAAGGTTGATAGGGGTTTCCCCTCTTGATAAATGCTTAGTTAAGCAATCAGGAAGGAGGGGTGAAAATGGAGAGACTGCAATAATAAATGAAATATCGGCTTCGCCTCATTGCTGTTCACTTCGGTTTAAACATCGGGGACGTTCAGTTCGAGCATCTTCACGCTGGCGAGGATGCGGCTTAAGTTGCGGTAAAGGGCAGGGAAGTCTTCGCCCATTGTTTTGAGCTCCTCCGCCGTTTCCCTCAGTGACTTGATTTTTTCCTGCACTTTCCGGATGTCTGTTTCTGCGGGCATGGTTTCCCCCATCAATGTTTCTCTCTTAAGTCCTTGAATCTTTTCGCTTTGACGTCGTATCTAGGCAGGGTGCCATATTCGTGAAACTCGAGATTGTAGCCGAGGTTGGTTTTGAGCCGCAACTGATCCTTCAGGCAGTCTTCAATGTTTTTACGCTCGCATTCCCTGCCGCTTACAATCTCGATCTTCAGCGTGATGCGGTCAATGTCTCCTGCCTTGTCAACGATTACCTCGAACTCGTCAGCCAGGCCGTCCATGCCTCTTACAACCTCTTCAATGGCTGAGGGCGACAGCAGGACACCCTTGACCTTGGTGATGTCGTCGGCTCTCCCGACAACGCCGCCCTTGATCAGGCGGAAGGTTCTTCCGCATGAGCAGGGGTCGGGCGCCCATTCGATGATGTCCTTGGAGTCGAAGCGGACGCACGGCTGGGCCTGTCGATCCAGGGCGGTGATAATCATTTTGCCTCTTCGCCCGGGTTCTTCGATGTACTCCCCTGTATCGACATCCTGAATTTCGACGAGGAAAAAGGCCTCATTCACATGCAGTCCGCCTGTCTGGTCGTCGCATTCAAAGCTCCACGCGCCGATCTCGGTCGCGCCGGCGTGGTCGAAAACCTTGGCGTTCCAGGCATCCTCCATCCGTTTCTTGGTTGCGGGAATGCTGGCGCCCGGTTCCCCGGCGCAGGTGATCCGGCGGATGGAAAGGGAGCGGGGATCGATGCCCATTTTCCTTGCCGTATCGGCCATGCCGAGCACATAGGTGGGAGTCGCCATCATGGCTGTGCACTGGAGTTCCTGAATCTTCAGAATTCTTGCCTGGGTGTCCAGCACTCCGCCGGGGACGATCTCCGCCCCGATCTTCTCGACTGCGTAATGGCCCGCCCAGAAGGCGACAAAAACATTGTATCCGAACGGAAGAAAAACGCGGTCGCAGGGGCGATATCCCTGAGCCCAGAGAATGTATGCCCAGCTTTCGGCCCACCATTCCCAGTCCTGCCAGGTATCGGCCTGATAAACGGGCTGCCCGGTAGTGCCGCTGGTCTGCCGGAATTCAGCCACATCTTCGAGGGGGACGCAGAGCGCATCGCCGTACGGGAAGGGGTCCTTGCGCTGCACCCCTCTCATCAGCGATTTCTCTACCGTGGGGATCCGCCGGATATCCTCGAAAGAACGGATGTCTTCAGGTCTGATTCCCGCCTTTTCGTAGAGCCCGCGGTGAAATCTGGAACGCTCGTAGGTCCAGCGGAAAATCTTTTTAAATTTTTCCAGTTGGAGCTTTCGTATATTTTCACGGGCGAGTGTTTCGAGAAAGGGATTCCAGTATCTTTGTCCAGAAATCAAGATTACGCCTCTCTTTTAAGCTATTTCATCAGCACGGAGGGGAGATAAGTGGCGATCTGCGGGAATATGAACAACAGTACCGCGGCCCCGGCAAGGCTGATGAGAAAGGGAAAGACCCCCTTGTAAATTACGCTGAAGGGTTCCTTCGTGACCGCCCTGACCACAAAGACGTTGATCGCCACGGGAGGAATTACCACTCCGATCATGACGGTAATGGCGATGATCATGCCAAACCAGAGGGGATCGTAGCCCAGTTTGATGATGGCCGGATAAAAGATGGGCGTGGCCAGGATCATGAAGGCCAGATCGTCAATAAAAGAGCCCCCGATCAGGTAAACTACGCTGATTATAACCATGATCACATCGGGCGTAAGGGGCAGGGAGATAATCCAGTCGGCTGCCAGCATCGGGATTTTTGTTCTTGTGAGAAAATGGCCCAGCACCGCGGAGCCGGCAATCAGCATGAGCACCATGCAGGCCGTGCGCAGGGATTCCACAACCGACTTGACATATCCCTTGAAATTGATGTCCCTTTTGATAACGGATAAAAGCAGAACGGCAAAGGTGCCGATGCTCCCCGCCTCAGTGGGGGTGAAGAAGCCGTACATCAAGCCGCCGATTACGAGCAGAAATATGCCCAAGACCCAGAGCACCTCGGGGAGCGAGGCAATGCGGGCGCTCCACGTTGACCTTTCTCCTTTGGGCCCGAGCGCCGGATTAATCCTGCACCAGACATAGATGGTAATGATGAAGAAGAGGGCGATCATCAATCCCGGGACAAGGCCGGCAAGAAAGAGCTTGCCGATGGACTGTTCCGTAATGATGCCAAAGACAATCAGCGTTACGCTCGGCGGAATGAGAATGCCGAGGGTGCCGACGGTAGCTACGGTTCCGGTGGAGAGTTTTTTGTCATAGTTGTAACGGTCCATCTCGGGAACGGCTACGCTGGCAAATGTCGCGGCCGTGGCGGGCGAAGATCCGCAGATCGCCTTGAAGACCGTTGCGCCGGCTACGGTTGCCATAGCCAAGCCGCCGGGAATGTGCCCGATGAATTTGTATGCGGCGTCAAAAAGTCTTTTCGCTACACCGGCATTGAAGGCGATCTGCCCCATCAGCACGAAGAGCGGAATGACGGTGAAGCCGTAGGAGGTAAAGGCGTCAAAGAAGTCTTTGGCCAGCAGATTCATTCCGGCGCTGAACGAAACGAGATAGCTGAACCCGATGAATCCCACGATGGCCATTGCAAAGGCCAGCTCGATGCCGGTCAGGAAAAGTGCCAGGACGGTAGAAAGTCCGATAATGCCGATCGTAACCTCATTCATAAGTGCCTCCGATTACCTGAAAGATTTGGGCAATGAGGGCGAGGCACTGAACGAAGGCGCAAAATCCCAGGCCGAAAGCCACGGGATAGAAAGGAAGCTGCAGGGTAAGCGAGACCTCCCCCGTTCTGTAAAAGTCCATTCCCATTTTGAGCAGATTCCAGCCGAGCAAGGCAAAAAGCCAGGTTCCGAGCAGCCTGGTGATAATATTGACAGAATCTCGTACCGCCTTCGGAAATTTGAGTACAAAGAAGTCCACCAGGACGTGACCTTTGAGCAGGGTGGTGAGGGGAACGGCAAACCCGATTACGATGGCGCCGGAGAATGCCACCAACTCATAGGTGCCGATAATCGGTTTTCGAAACGATCTCAGGATGACATCCAAGACCGTCAAAAACATGATAAAGGTAATGGCAACGCCTGCAAAGATATCAAGGAATTTGCTTAGCCCCCGCACTTTGTTGATTATTGACTGCATGAAGCGCTCCTTATTGGCGATTTTCCGTTTTGTATAAGATTTTGGCAAACAAAGAAAGGGAAGGGATGCGAATCATCCCTTCCCCCGGTCAACAGTTAATTCTGAAGTTTCTTAAGCTCTGCCTGACAGAATTTGAGCGCTTCCTCGCCCGGAAGGTTTTTCCCCTTCATGGCCTTTACATAGTCGCTCAGGATCGGCTGAACCTTTTCATGCCAGCGCGCGTCCTCTGCCTTGGAAAGCTTTACAATCTTGATCCCCTTGCTTGCAGCCAGGTCGTAGCCTATCTTGTCTATTTCATCCCACGCCTGCCCCGTTTTGACGATCCAGTCTGCATTTACGCCTTCAATAATTTTCTGGAGATCGGCGGGGAGGGCGGCCCACTTTTCCTTGTTCATGACGACAAAAAATCCTGTTGTGTAAGCAGAGCCGAAGTTCTGTGTTGTCGAACGGACAACTTCCGCGAGTTTCCAGCCTTTGAGGGCCTCCGCGGGGAATGCGCCACCTTCTGCGACACCCTTCTGAATCGCGTCGTACCTGTCAGGCATGGGCATGGCAACCGGGATTGCGCCCAGCGCGGCGACGATTTTCGCGCTCAGACCGTGGCAGGAGATCTTCATGCCCTTGAGGTCTTCGAGGGTTGCCACCGGTTTTTTGGTGCTGATGATGCCGGGGCCATGGGCGTGGAGGTACATTACTTTTACATCGTCGAATTCCTTCGGCTTGAATTTGTTGTAGTAGAGATTGATCAGCTTTGTGGCTTCAAGACCGTTTTGGTAGCCGAGCGGAAGGTCGATAACCTCGGTCAGGGGGAATCTGCCGCGGGTGTATCCCAGGACGGACAATCCCACATCGGAGAGCCCCTTCACCACGCCGTCATAGCACTGGGCCGCCGGAGTCAGAGTGCCTCCAGGGAAAACCGTTACCTTTACCCGGCCTTGCGTCCTTTTTTCAACCTCCTTGCCCCACTCTACGGAGAGGATGGCAAGCTTGTGAGGGGCCGGAAAAAAGTTGGAATAGGCAAGTTCAATGGGTTTTGTCTGGGCGCTGACGGGTGAAACGAGTAAAGACAGCCCTACTATCGATAAACAGAAAAACAGAGACACCACTTTCCAATGCTTCATTTTGACCCTCCTTCAATAGTGTTGAATGCGAAATGATGGACGCTCCTTATGCGCCATTTCCCTCTTGTTCGCCTTTCTCCTGACATGAACGCAGAGAAAGGGGTTGATTCAATGAAAAAACAGAAAATAACTTTTTGTCCGGTCTCTTGAGGATTTACGGTTTCTCTAATCACAAATCGATTTATTGTCAAGCGAAATATCTTTCGCAAAGAACGGCTGTTCAGATGTTTGTTCGCGCAATTTGTCCCGACGCGGTCGGACTTCCCTTTTGCTTTTTTCTTCTTCCTCTGATATTTCCACGACTGACGGAAGGAATTATTGGCGAATCAACCTCGATATTTGCCGGAGATAATCGGGACGGCAATAGTCGTTGTGCCGCAAAGGTGAAAACAACAAAAGCCGTTTGGCAGTAAGGGAATGAATAAAAATTTACCGTTGCAAAAGGGGGAGTCTTTTGATTATCAAGTCAGAATTTCCTCGCGGGCACAGCACGTTCGCTTGCAGATATCGCCGCGGGACGGCCTGCTTATAGTTGTCCCCCGATATTTTGATCTGGCCCTGATCCCCGCGTTGCTCGAAAAAAGGCATGAATGGATTGAGGGACATCTGCGCCGGTTTGCCGGCATGCCCCGCGACCGGAAACCCGCGCTTGCCTCGATCCTGCCGGACGTAATTGAGCTTCCCGCTCTCGGCGAGTCATGGCGGGTGCGCTACAGCCCGATGAGCACCGCTCTTGTCGGGATTGTCAGCGAGGCGCCGGGGGAGCTCATTGTTTACGGCGCCGTTCATCATCAGCTCGTCTGCCGCCGGGTATTGGTCAACTGGCTGCGGCGGCGCACCCGCGAGGAGCTTTGCCCCTGGCTTGCCGCCCTTGCCGCCGAACACGGATTCGTGTTCGGCGAATCCGTGGTGCGGGGTCAGAAAACCCGCTGGGGCAGTTGTTCATCAAAAGGGACGATATCTTTAAGCTATAAGCTCCTTTTCCTCGAACGCGACTGGGTGCGCTGCGTACTTCTGCATGAGCTGTGCCATACGGTTTTTATGAATCACTCGTCGGATTTCCGGGGGCTTCTGAATCGCCTTGAACCAAAATGCAGGCAGATTGACGGGGAAATGCGCGAAGCCGCGAGGATGATTCCCGTTTGGGCGGAAAACGGCTGACGGCGCTTCAGGATCATTTTTCTGTCCGGGTTGGAATGGCCGCTTTCTTGAACCATTCCCGGTTGAGAAGATCGAGGGCATCAATGAAAACCTGCAAGCGGACGTTGTCGTCCGCCCTTACCAGCAGGGTTATTCCAGTTTGAAGCGCACGGGGAGAACCGCCCGGGAAACGACCTTTCGCCCATTTACGGAGGCCGGCGCAAAGGTCGATTTACGAACCGCCTCAATAGCCGCCTCCGTCAAACCGTAGCCCGCCGGTTCAGTAACGTCAATTTTCCTGACCTTGCCTGTCTGATCGATAAGCAGCGTCAAAACCACCCTTCCTTCCTTTCCCCGCTTTCGGGCGAATGGCGGATAGACGGGAATTTCCCGGTGAAGGAAAGTCGGGGCGTTAGTCTCGCCGAAGCTCGTTTCGAGGGGGGCGCCTCCGTCCGTTCCATCCAGGGTGTGGCCGCCTGCATTGCTTCCGGAAACAGCGCCCGAACCGGTTGCAGATGTTTCTCCCGGATTTTTTCCTGCCCTGCCAGAGGCGGCTGTGCCTGCACTAACGCCGCTGGATTGCAAAACGTTCGGGAGCGTTTCCCTGTCGCTCTCAGGGCGGCTTTCCGCGGCCGCTATAAATTCACCGGCCTTGGTCGGCTGAGCGGCGGGTGAGGCGATTGCCTCTGCGGATTTTACCGGCGGCGTTTTTTCGCTGACCGGAGAGGGCTGTTCAGCAGCGATCTTTTTTGCCGGAGCCGGAACGGCTGCTTTGCTTTGAACCCCTGACCGGTTTGCCGGCGCCCTAAAGACGGTTTCTTTTTTTCTCGCCGGGAGCGAGGCCGCCGGATTTTTTTGCAGCAAGTATGAACTCTCTTCGTCAAAACTGATATGAAAGGTTTCTACGGAAACCACTTTCTCTGCCGGCTGGAGCACGAGAAAAAGCAGAAAGACGGCATGAATTGCCAGAGAGACCGCTATCCCGGCATGGCTTGCTTGCAGATGGAATCTGCCAGCATTTTCATGATTTTCCTCGCCTTTAAAATACAGCGACAATGTTCGCGCTTGACCTTCCATCTCTCTTCCTCAAGAAATTGGCATTTTTAACCAAAAAATCCCCGGCCACAAACCTGCGGCCGGGGATTAAACGTTTTTATAACCCTCAGATATATATAAAATTTCCCCTTCTTTACCTTCGAAGACAACAATGGGTCTGATCCTGGCAGGTCTCCTGGCTTGCAGGTCTCCCTTCCTCCCGCGCCTTCCCATCATAACGACAGTGGCCGGCAACCCGGAACGATGCCTGAGGCAAAATTTTTCCGAGTCCGTAACGGGGGTCGTCGCTGCTTACAGTGGCGGGTCCGCTCCCGATTTTCACGGGATTCCCTATTATGTCCCAACAGGGCGTTACCAAGACAGATTTTCTTGCAAAAGAACAGAACTTCCTGCAGCTTGCATCCTTCTTTGACGGCTAACACAGCTGTCTGCCGCTGTCAATATTTATCTGGAATTTTTCTTCAATCTCTGCGAATTTTCCCTCGGGTCTTCTTTGCATTGTTTCGCACGATTCTCCTTTTTTACCGAAGTATTGCCGCCTCCCCAATACTTTTCCGGACAGGCGCTTTTTTGATAAATTTGCAAAAACGGCTTGTAAAATCGAGCGGGTCTGTTCTAAATGGAAGACCTGAGTTATTATGAATGCGGGGGTTAAGGAGATTCATGACCGAAATGCTGAAAATTCTTGTTGTGGATGATGAAGAAAGTCATCGGGTAATGCTGAAGGCGGTGCTGGGCGCCGAGGGGTATCGGGTAGCGGAGGCCTCGGACGGCACGGAAGCCCTCGCTGCCGTGGATAAGGAGGCGTTCGACCTTATCCTGATGGATATCCGGATGACGAACATGGACGGAATCGAGGCGCTGACCGAAATCCGGAAAATCAGTCCCCAGGTGCCGGTGCTGATCATGACGGCCTATGCCTCTGTGAAGACGGCGGTGGAGGCGCTTCAGGCGGGGGCGTTCGACTACCTGACGAAACCGCTGGACACCGAGGAATTGAAGATATTGATTGAAAAGGCCCTTGATCACTACCATCTCCGTGCGGAGAATATCGCTCTTAAGGAGCGACTGGGGGATCGTTTCGATTTTTCCCGGATCATTGGCCGCGGCCGGAAGATGAGAACTCTGCTGGAGACGCTGGCCATGGTGGCGCCTTCCGATGCTACGGTGCTCCTGCTGGGGGAGAGCGGAACGGGGAAGGAGGTTGTGGCGAATGCAATTCACCACAATAGCTCCAGGGCAGGGCAACCGTTTATCAAGGTTTCCTGTGCGGCGCTTCCGGAGGCGCTTCTGGAAAGCGAGCTTTTCGGCCATGAGAAGGGGGCCTTCACCGGCGCGACAGCTCGTCGCGAGGGGAGGTTTCAACTGGCGCATCAGGGAACGATCTTTCTCGATGAAGTGGGAGAGATGAGTCTGCCTGTCCAGACGAAGCTTCTGCGGGTATTGCAGGAAAAGGAGTTCGAACCTCTGGGAGGCATCCGGACTGTCAAGGTCGATGTCAGGCTGATTACAGCCACGAACCGGGACCTGGAGCAGGAGGTCAGGGCAGGCCGTTTCAGGGAGGATCTCTATTATCGCCTGAACGTAGTTCCGGTAATGCTGCCGCCGCTGCGCGAGCGCAAAGAGGATATCCCGCCGCTGGCCGACCATTTTCTGGCGATTTACCGGGATAAAAACCGGAAATCAGTGAAAGGCATCTCGGGGAAGGCGCTGGATATGCTTGTTCGCTATGACTGGCCGGGAAACATCCGGGAACTGGAAAATTGCATCGAACGGGCGGTGATCATGGCGCGGGAGGAGTCGATTGTCCCTGCTGATTTTCCGCCGCCGCTCCGGATGCTGTCTGCGGGAGGGGAACGGGAGGAGATGGATATTCCCAGTGGAATAACGCTTGACGAGATGGAGCGGGCCCTGATTGTGAAAACCCTTGCCCAGGCGGGCGGCAACCGGACAAAAACGGCTGAAATTCTTGGCATCAACCGCCGCACCCTCCAGAACAAATTGAAAATATACGGGATTAACCAACCGTCCGCGTGAGCGCAGATCACGAAAAAAGAAGAATGTCCGGTTCTTTTTTAAAGATTCCTCGAGAACGGAACGGTTGCACTTTGACGGCGTTGCGTCTCGGGATCGCGCCAGAACTGTGACAGCCGCTCCTCGGCAGGGCCCCCGGCCAAAAGTCGGGGGCCCTGCCATTTCATGCGTACTGGGGGTAGGTTGGGTCGTAAACCGCTGATTTGATGAGGCCGGGCAGGTCTTCCGGTTCTTCCGTTTTCGCAAGACCGCGCGCAAAGGCAAGCTTCGCGACGGCAATCGCTATATTTATCGATACTTCGCGGATAATCGACAAAGAGGGATAAATACGTCCCATGTTCAGATCCGCTTCGGTTACCTGTTCGTTCAATGACCGCGCTGCTGCGGCAAACATCTCGTCGGTTACCGATTTTGCCCGGGAGGCGACGATGCCGAGCCCTACGCCGGGGAAAATGTAGGAGTTGTTCGCCTGTCCGGGAACAAATGTTTTCCCGTCGATGACGAGCGGGGCGAAAGGACTGCCGCTTGCGAATACGGCTCGTCCTTCCGTTAGACGGTAGGCTGCCTCGGCGGTGCACTCCGACCGGGAAGTGGGATTGGAAAGCGCGAAGATAACCGGTCGTTCGTTGATTTTCGCCATAGCCTGCAGGATTTCAGCGGTGAAAGAGCCTGCTTGGGCGGCGACGCCGATAATCGCCGTTGGCCGGAGCGACTCGATGGACGCAAGCATATCCGGCTGGAAGGGATGGTCATGGGCAAACAGCCGTTTGTGTTCGGTCAAATCGTTACGGCTCGAAACGATCAGACCCCGGGAATCGACAAACCAGCAGTTGCGCCGGGCTTCCTCTTCGGAAAGTCCTTCCTGCGTCATTGCCGAGACCATCAGCTTGCCGATGCCAATTCCCGCTTCCCCGGCGCCGAGGAAGAGGAGACGCTGCTCCGTCAATTTTCCGCCGGTTATCCGCAGGGCGGAAAGCAGGCCGGACAATGCGGAAGCCGCCGTCCCCTGGATATCGTCGTTGAAAAAACAGTAGCGGTTGCGGTATTTTTCCAGCAGGCGAAAGGCGTTGACGTTTCCGAAATCCTCCATCTGGATCAACGCTTCCGGAAATACCGCGGAGGCCGCCTCCATGAATTCGTCGATCAGCGCATCGTACTCGTTCCCCCGCAGGCGGGGTTCCTGAATCCCGATGTAGCTTCGCGATTTCAGCAGTTCATTGTTGTTGGTCCCGACGTCGATAACGACAGGCAGGCAACTGCCCGGGTCTATCCCGGCGCAGGCGGTATATAGCGACAACTTGCCAATCGGTATTCCCATGCCGTTTACCCCGAGATCGCCGAGACCGAGGATACGCTCACCGTCGGTAACGACAATGACCCGGACGTCTGTGTGGTTCCAGTTTTGCAGGATTTTTTTCACCTGGCCGCGGTCGTATTTTGTAATATACATGCCGCGGGGAAGGCGAAAATAGTGACTGAATTCCTGGCAGGCAAGGCCTACGGTCGGGGTGTAAACGATAGGGGCAAGTTCCTCAACGTGATCGATCAGCGTCCGGTAGAACAGGCGCTCATTGCGGTCCTGGAGACCGGTAAGGTACATGTATCTTTCCAGATCGTTCGGTTTTCTGCGGAGACAGCGCAGGACATGATCCACGCGTTCCCGCTGGGTGAATATCCTGGGAGGCAGAAGCCCCCGCAGGCCGAGTGAATCTCGTTCGGCAGGGGTGAAGGCAGTCCCCTTGTTCAGTGACGGATCCCTGAGCAGGGCGATTCCCCGGGGAAAGTTTGCCGCTTTTTCTTTTTGTGACGGTTTTGTCATACACATTCTCCTCTTGATTTTCCTATTGGCAAAATTCGCTCCCCCTTTTCTCTCACCATTTATAAGAGGCGATGCCGCTTGTCAAGAAGCATCCTTGGGAGCGGTGGCAGCGGGCGGCACCCCGGGATGCCGGTAAATTTCCCATACCTTTTAAATGAAAATGCCGCTTGACAATATTGTTTAAATATATTAGTGTTTAAGAAGATAAGAACTCTTTAACTTTGCGAAGGGAGGGCGAAATGGAAAAGATATATGAACTTCAGGCCGGGATATGCAAGGCGTTATCAAATCCCAGACGCCTGGAGCTGATCAACAGGCTTAAGGAAGGAGAGCTGTCCGCCGCGGAGCTGATGGAAAAGACGGGACTCAGCAAGTCCAGACTTTCCCAGTACATGGGCGGGCTCAAGGCCACTGGACTGATCCTGAGCCGACGCGAAGGGGTAACCGTCTATTATCGGATTTCCAATATCAAGATTATCGAAGCCTGCACCCTGATGCGGGAGGTGCTGCTGGCCGAGATTAAGGGGAAAAGTGACCTCGCTGCCAGTCTGAAGAACGACAAGTGAGGGTTTTTACGTCATGAGAAAAGAGCGGAGGTGCAGCGCAATGAAGAAATGGCGGGCTATCCGGCACGCTCTTCTTCGCGATTACCGATTCTATCCGGGATTGATGTCATTGAAAATTGGCATCCTCCCGGTTTTTTTTGCCGTATGTTGTCCTTGCCGGTTGTACGCGCAGGCTGTTTCCAGATTTTTTTCCATGAAGGAGCGTGCGTTTTTTTGGCAGGGGCGGTCCCCCCCCCCCGCAGGTCGGGTTGTTTGGGCGTAACTGGCTGAAATCGAAACTGATTTTGGAAAAACCTATACAACAAGGAGAAAAAATGAAAAAGTTCGCAAGAGTATTTATCGCCGTCGCAGCATTGACCGCCTTCTGTCTCCCCATCCCCGCAATGGCGGCCGATCAGAATGATCTGCAAAGCAAGATCGAACAGCTTTCCCGGGAACTGGAAGCGCTGAAGGCAATGGTCAAGGAGAGCGCCGGCAAAACAAAGGAAATAGACGCCGTCAAACAGCAGGTCAAGAAAAACGAAGAAAAATCGTTAAGTCACTGGTTGAACGTCAGCGGCGATTACCGCTTCCGCTACGACAATCTCCGGGGCCAGGTGGCGCCCTATGCCGACGGCATGACCGTGTTCGGCAATGTCGGGGCGCTGATGGCCGCGATGAACGCGGGTACGATCGCGCCCATGACCCAGCCGGCGCTGTTCGGCGCGGCAATCGGAGGGGGTGTGGTTGGCCCCCTTGCCCTGCCTACGGCTATGCGGAATGCCTATGACGTCAAGAGCGACTCCCTCTATACAAACCGCTTCGGCCTTAACCTGAAGGCGAAGGCAACCGAGGATGTATCCGTTACTGCCCGTCTGCTCATGTATAAAGCGGCGGGAGCGCAGGACGACAGTGCGCTCGGTTCCGGAAATACCGCCTTTTCGTTTGACCGGGCCGGCCTTTTTGACGGGACGATCGGTCATGTTCCCAGCGACAACAAGCTTGCCGTTGACCGCGTTTACGCTACCTGGAACAACATCGCCGGTCAGCCAGTCTGGTTCTCCATTGGCCGTCGTCCCTCCACCGGCGGGGTTCCCAGCCATCTCAAGGAAAACAAGCCGGTTCCCGGAAATTCGGGAGTCCCGGCGCTGCTTGTGGACCATGCCTTTGACGGCGTGACCCTCGGATATGCGCCCGATATCGACTCGCTTCCCGGCGCCTACCTGAAATTATGCTATGGCCGGGGATTCCAGAACGACATCGAAAATGCGGATGCCGGCAACGGTCTGAAAAATACGGACATGATCGGCCTGAACGTCGTCCCCTATGAAACCGACCGTTTCCGCGCGGAATTGCAGTACAACCGGGGCATGAACATCTTCGACTCGCCGAAAATGCTTACCGGTCCGTACAACATGCTGGCCCCCGCCACTAACCTCGGCGACATTGACTGGTACGGAATGGACTTCCTCGGCAATGTGAAAAAGGTTGGAATCGGCAATCTGAACTGGTTTGTCAATGGCGCCATCAGCCGGACCAGTCCCAATGGCAATACCCTCAAGTTCAACGGTCTGGATACCGGTTACGGGCTCCTCTACAGCGGCGTGCCGGAAGACAAAACCGGCTGGGCCGTCTATGCAGGCATCAGATATGACATTCCCACCACCGGCACCAAGATCGGCCTTGAGTATAACCACGGCTCCGAGGACTGGATCACCTTCACCCCGGCCGCCGACGACATGTGGACCAGCAAGCTGGGAGTCCGCGGCAGCGTGTACGAAGTCTATGTCATCCAGGAACTGAAACTGAAGCCGATCTCTTCCTGGCTCAGCAAGACGTTCTTCCGGATCGGCTATCAGTACTATAATTTCGATTACACCGGAAGCAACAGTTGGCTCGGCGCGCCGATAAAGATAGGCGATCTGAACAACATGACGCCGCAACTGACCGCTCCGCTGAAGAACGCCCAGGATCTTTATGCAACGTTTGAAGTTCATTTTTAGTATCTTTGCCTGAGCAGGGCGGAGGAGATTCCCCCGCCCTGCTCAAAAAAGGGGACGTAGACCTCCATGCAAGCGTTTTCTATAAACGAGTCTGAGGTTTATGAAGATTAAACTTTGTTTTCTGAAAGATGGAAAAGGAGAAACGATATGAAACAAAGAGGATTAATTGCATTCTTAGCGGTCGCTTTAACGCTTTTGGCAATTTCGCTGGTCGGGATCGCCGCTGCCGCCGATATGAAAATGGTCGGAGTGGTAACCAAAATCGAGCTGGCCGACAAGGATGCAAAAACGGCAACTGTGACGCTCAAGGACAACAAGACGGAGCAGAGCGTGGTTATCGTCATCAACGACGAGCTTACCCTTGACAAGCTCAAGGATCATCGCATTGTTGAGGGCGACGAAATCCGGTGCAAGTATGACGTTGTCGACGGCAAGAACGTAAGCACGTATTTCCGGAAAACGGCCGGATGCTGATTGGGAGGCTGTTGCCGAAAAAGCGGCGCCGCCTGTTTGGACAGATTGAAAGAGAGATGATCCGATGAAAAGTAATAAAGTTATGGCTGCCCTCTTGCTGGGGGCGCTGGTGGCTTCGTCGGCTTTTGCCAAGGAGCACCCCGGCAAAGAGTTTATCGAGCAAAACGGATACAAGGGGCCGGTTACCTGTGAGGAGTGCCATCCCGGCAAGGCAAAGGAATTCCTCTCCACCGTGCACTGGAAACACGCTTCACGTGTCACCAATGTCGAGGGGATCGATCCGCAGAAGGAATACGGGATGAAAAACCGTATTTACACGATGTGCAACGGCAATGACATCGTCAACAACCTGAAGGAAATACCGGTAAGTCCGCAAACCGGCAAGACCAAAATCACCGGCTGCAACACCTGTCATCCCGGCAATCACTTAAGCGATGTGGGAAGCGCCGGCAGCGAAGCGGAAAGCGCGGTCGACTGTCTGGTCTGTCACTCCAGCAGCTACGATTTTACCAAGCGCAAGCCTTTCAAGGATGCGCAGGGCCGGGTGGTGATGGGGCAGGACCGGAGCGTCAAGGCGGCGGCATCAGCAGGCAAGCCGGCAGTCAAAAACTGCATGGTCTGCCATGAATCGGCCGGGGGCGGGGCGCTGGTGAAACGCGGGTTTTCCTATACAAAAGAAAACGATGTGCATGCGGCCAAGGGAATGGTTTGCGTCGATTGCCACAAGGCAGCCAACCACAAGATCCCCACCGGTTTTGATCCCAACAACTGGGCAAACGACGGGGTGAGGGTTGCCTGCAGCGACTGTCATGGAGAGAAGCCCCACAAGGAACAGGCCTATAACAGCCATACCGCGAGAATAGCCTGTCAGACCTGCCATATTCCCCGCAACGGCGGCGCCATTGCGAAGGATTTCACCAAATGGGAGCAGCTTGCGGACAAATTTTACGAGCCGGCGACCATCCAGGGCGACGTCAGGGCAACCATCCCGGTCTATGCCTGGTACAACCTGCAGGTTAAAAACAGCCCCGAGTTCATCGGCCCGAAGGGGAGCCGGAAGGACAAGAAAAGTAAAATCTATCCTTTCAAGGTCTTTCAGGGAAAGGCTTTCTTCGATAAAAAAACCAAACAGCTTATGTCGATGGATTTCGCTCCGCCAATGGCAACGGGCGACGCCCTGGCCGGCGTAGCTTCGGCGGCAAAGACTCTGGGAATCAAAAACTACGAGCCGACGCCCGGTTGGCAGACGCTCTATTTCGGGAGCAACCATCTTGTCACCAAATCCGGGGCGCTGACCTGCACCAGTTGCCACGGGATCAGCGGGGTCCTTAATTTCAAGGCGCTCGGATACTCCGACAAGGAAATTTCCCGACTGACTAATCCGGAAATCTACTTCAAAAGGGTGCTCGAGAAACAGAAAGAGGACTGGTAGCCAAATTCCGTGAATCACTCTCCGGAACATTGACCGCGAGAGGTTCTTTTCAAAAAGAGGCCGGCCTTGCCACGCGCAAGGCCGGCCTTTGTTGTCCGGAGGGACGAAAGAAGCGAAAGTCCCAGAGAGTCAGGGGGCACGCCTGACACGATCTTTGGACCAGGTTGCAGCTTTACGAAGTGCCAAAATATGCGTCATGCGGTCATACGTTCTGCATCTCGCAGGCCATGATGGTGTGCTTGCAGAGGACCGAGGTGGTGACGGAGCCGACGCCGGCGGGCACCGGGGATATCTTTGCCACGACGGGTTCGGCCTCGGCGAAATCGACGTCGCCGCAGTACTTGCCGGGGTTGTCCGGGTCGGCGTTGATGCCCACGTCGATCACGATCTGGCCGGGTTTGACGAAGTTCCCCTTGATCATCTTCGCCTTTCCGACGGCGGCGATCAGGACCTCGCCGTCCTGGCAGACGCCCGGCAGGTTCTCGGTCCGGGAATGGCAGATCGTGACGGTGGCGTGTTCGCGCAAAAGCAGCATCGCAACCGGCTTGCCGACGACGAGCGAGCGGCCCACCACGGTGCATTTCTTGCCCTTCAGAGGCACGTTGTAGTGGTGCAGCATCTCCATGCAGGCGGTCGGCGTGCAGGGGGGGAAGCCGGTGGCGTCATCGGTGAAGACCTTCGCGGCGCCGCCCGTCGTCAGGCAGTCCACATCCTTTTCCACGGGGATCAGCTCCCGGATTTTCCGGCCGTCCAGGTGTTTCGGCAGCGGGAAAAACATCAGGATGCCGTTGACGTCCTTCTTCGCGCCGACCGCGGTTACGGCCTTTTCCAGCGCGTCCTGCCCGATATCTTCCGGATATTCGAATACTTCACTATCCATGCCGATGGCCGTGCAGGTCTTTTTCGCGCCGCCTTCATAAAAGAGGTCGTCCGGTCTTGCGCCCACGCGGATGATCCCCAGTTTCGGGGTTATTCCACGCGCCTTCAGTGCGGCCACCTTCTCGGCGAGTTCCGCGTTCATCGCATCGGCTACAGGTTTTCCCTTGAGAATTTCCGCCATTGATCGTCTCCTTATTTCTTCAGTTTGGCAATGACCAGAGCGAGCGTCTCGTCGGCCAGTTTTGATCCGTCTGCAAGCAGCGCATTCATTTCGTTGCGCGTTTTTTCGAGGAAGGATGAATCCCTGATAGTGTTCAGATTGATGATCACATTGAGGCTGCCGGCGATCAAGGCGCTTTTCAGAAAGATCACGCCGCAGCCCACATCGGAGATGGCGAGCATGCTGCCGATCTGCCCCATCCGGCTGTGAATCTTTATCCCCTCATAGGCGTTGCGCATGATTTCCATCGGCACCGAGCAGGCCACCTTGCTGCATTCCTCGATGGTTTCCTCCTTCTGCTTCAACTGTTCCGGGGTGTCCTTGGGCAGTCCGTAAGCCTTCGAAAGGGGGCCGAACACCTCGGCGTCCTTATCGACAAGGGATTTGAGCTGTTCGATGACGGCCTCGCCGCGTCCGAGGAGTTCCTGGACTTCGCCTTCAACATCGGCGTACTTCTTTTTGCCTGTCGTGAGATTGCCCACCATGTTGCCGAGGCACATCCCGATGGCGCCTCCCATTGCGGCGGCTCCTCCTCCGCCCGGCACGGCTGCCTTGGACGCGAGTTCGGATAAAAAGTTTGCACATGAATTATCGAGCATCGACATGGTTGTTTTCTCCTTTGCCATTTTTGATAGGAACTTATTTTTCTCAGATGGGGTATAGAACGAGGGAAATTTGGATGTCAAGGGATATTTGCCGGCAAAAGGCAGCCTCAACGGGGATGATTCCGCCGGCAGGGGATGGGCCGCGTCGGGGCCTCCTAAGGGATTACTTCCAGAAGCGCCTGCGGCGTTTTCGTCAGGAAGGCGTTTTCCTTCTCGCCGATGAGGAGCATGTCCTCCATCTTCAGCGCAAAAGACCCCTCCCGGAGCAGATGCATCTCCAGGGCGATTACTTCGCCGGGCAGAATCGGCTGCCGGTTGCGCTCGGCAACCAGCGGCGGTTCGTTAAGTTCGATTCCCACCCCGTGTCCTATGAAATGGACTTGTCCTCCCCCCGCCATCCTTTGAAACAGGTTGCCCACGCCGAGTCGGTCGGCGTGTTCCGTTACCTTGCGATATCCCTGACCCCATGTTAACCCCGGACGCAGAATCCCGGCCGCAAACGAAAAAAGCTGTTCCAGTTTATTGTGAAGATCGCGGCGGCGCTGATCAGCCGCTCCCGCGGTGTAGGTGCGCGCAAAGTCTGCATGGTATCCGTCCACAAGAACCGGTATGTCGATCAGGACGGAGTCTCCTGGCTCGATTACCCGAAATGACGGCCCCGAAGGCACGGCGGAATCAGGCCCTACGCCCGACAGAGAAAAAGCGGGGCCGGAGATGCGAAGCAGATTGGCGCCGGAGGCGAACAGGCCGCGGGACATGAAAAAATCGGGGTGTCTCATGAAATATATGCCGGCGTGGCCGGCGCGGCGGTGCGCGTCTTCAATTTCGGCGGCCGCTTCCAGTTCCGTCATGCCCGCCCTGAGAGTCTCCCGGATGCGCGCATGTCCCAGATCCATGACACGACAAGCCCGCTTCATTTTCTCTATTTCCGTCTTGTCTTTTATCTGCCGCTGGGAAAGGATGAGCGGAGTTGTGTCGGCAAGACGGCAGCCAGTCAGCCGCTTTTGCCATTGCATCCATGCAGGCGCCGGCATCATGTCCAGTTCGATGCCGATGCTGGAGCCCTCTCCGATGCCGTGATCGCGAAGGCACTCGACGACCCGCTCCGCGCTCTTCTCCTCCTCGATGTGGCCGGGGTCGATGAATGTCTGCCGGATTGCCTCCTCATAACAACTGCGGACGAAGAGCCGATATGTATCCGGGAGGACGACAAGCCAGGCGCTCTGGCAAGTCCCCGTGTAGTAAAGCAGATCCCGCGAGTACCAGACAAGAGCGGCGTCAAGTCCCGCTTCGACTATCAGATTCTGAAATTTTTTTATTCTTTCGATCATGGCCTGGACAATCAATCATCATGCCTGAGCGACGGCATGAACGGTTTCATATTTTTCCGGCCCTTAAACAGAACTGTCCGTATTTGTCAAGCCCGATGTCGAAGGAATGCCGGGCGCGTCCGCAATATAGGCATCCGGCGTGAAAAAGGGCGGCGCTTTCAGCGCGATTGACATTTCCCTGCGGCTTGTCTATAGCTGATGCGCCTCAAAATCTGAGGCGCCCTCCGGCCTGGGCCTTTCCGGAAGGCGGAAGATTATTCCGGAAAGGAGAGCTTATTCCTTGAAGAGGAAAATTGTGGTTGTTGGAGCAGGCGCGCTGGGAGGCGCCTATGCGGGCATGTTTCATGAAATGGACAGGGGCTGTGTCTCGTTTCTTGCCGGGAAAGAACGGGCAGGAAGACTGCGCGAGGAGGGATTGACGATAAACGGCAGGAAGTACAGCATCCCCGTGAGGTTGCCGGAGGGCGATCAGCCCCCGGCCGAGCTTGTCATCGTTGCGGTCAAACACCATCATCTGGCCGAAGCGCTCCGGGACATGAGGGGGACAGTCGGGCCGCAAACCTTGATAATCTCAGTGATGAACGGGATAGACAGCGAAAAGAAGATTGCCGCTGCCTATGGCGCGGACAGGGTCCTCTACGCCGTGGCGGTTGGAATTGACGGTGTGCGCTCCGGGAACCGGGTCCAATACGGAAATCAGGGAAAGATAATGTTCGGGGAGGCGAAAAATGATGTCCTTTCCGACCGGGTGATGCGGGTGCGGGATTTGTTCATCAAAGCCGGCATCAATCACGAGATTCCCGCAGACATGATCCGTGTTCTCTGGTGGAAGTTCATGATAAATGTCGGCATAAATCAGGCCTCGGCGGTTCTCCGCGCCCCCTACGGGGAATTCCAGCGGTCGGGTGGGGCCCGGGAGCTGATGGAGTCGGCGATGCGGGAGGCAATCATGATCGCCGACAGGGAAGGCGTTGCCCTGTCCGAGTCCGATATCGACGCCTGGGAGGTTGTCCTTGCCGGCCTGAATCCGGAGGGAAAAACCTCGATGCTGCAGGATGTCGAGGCGGGCAGAAAAACGGAGGTGGAGATGTTTGCCGGCAGGGTCATTGAACTGGGCAGGCGCCACGAGGTTCCGACCCCGGTGAATAAAAAACTGTTTGAGATGATCGGGGAGATAGAAGCAGGGGAAACCATCGGGGACAGCCGCTGATAATCAAGGCCGTTGTCCTCTATTGTCATTCGAATCAGTCAGGAATAGCGGGGCTCTTTGCCTTCGCTATTCCTGACTGCGTTAACATCTTTCACCCATCCTTTACCGCTGCGCCCCGAAAGGGTCCTTGATTTCCTGCTCCGGCTTGAACAGCAGCTTCCTTGCCCCGCGGTTGTTCGTATATTGGGACAGTTCCAGATCGACCTTTGCCGGGACGCTGACTCCGGCCTTGGCCAGGGCCTGACGCAGTAATTCTTCCGCCTTGCCGGCGTGCAGGGCGGCATCGCCGAGGATGCGCATTGCCTCGGGGGGGTTGTGGAAACCGGCCGAGTTTTCCGCCAGTCGCGGGGCGTAGGGAGTCTTGCAGGAGAGACAGGAGCCGCCGGCCTTGACTCGGGACGGGTCAAGGGGATCATACGATAATTCCCCCCGACCCGCACCTGATTTTCCGTATGCCTACTTTCCCGCCATCATTGCGGCTATGTCATCCTGGACGGCGCCGATCGGTTTGATGTTGAACTTTTCGACAAGAACGTTGACTACCGCCGGAGAGAGAAAAGCCGGCAGCGTGGGCCCGAGGCGGATGCCCTTCACGCCGAGGAAGAGCAGGGCGAGCAGCACCGCGACCGCCTTCTGTTCGTACCAGGCGATGTCGTAGGATATCGGCAGGTCGTTGATGTCGGCCAGTCCGAAGACCTCCTTGAGCTTCAGGGCGATGACGGCCAGCGAGTAGGAATCGTTGCACTGACCGGCGTCGAGGACGCGGGGAATTCCGCCGATATCGCCGAGGTTGAGCTTGTTGTAGCGGTATTTCGCGCAGCCCGCCGTCAGGATGATTGTATCCTTCGGAAGCTGCTCGGCAACTTCGGTGTAGTAACCCCTCGCTTTCTGCCGTCCGTCGCAGCCGGCCATCACGACAAAGCGCTTTACCGCCCCCGATTTTACCGCGGCTATCACCTTGTCGGCGAGCGCCAGCACCTGATTGTGGGCGAACCCGCCGACGATCGAGCCGGTCTCGATTTCTACCGGAGCTGCGCATTTTTTGGCAAGGGCGATGACCTCCGAAAAATCCTTCGCGCCCCCCTCGGCGCGATCGGGAACATGCTTTGCCCCGGGATAGCTGACGATGCCGGTCGTGAACAGGCGGTCAAGATAGGTGTTTTCCTTTCTCACCGGAATCAGGCAGTTGGTGGTAAGCAGGATCGGGCCGTTGAAGGATTCGAAATCCTCGTTCTGGCGCCACCAGGAACTTCCGTAATTGCCCACGAAATGGCCGTACTTCTTGAAAGCCGGGTAGTAATTCGCGGGCAGCATCTCCCCGTGGGTGTAAATATCGACGCCGGAATTTTCTGTCTGCTTCAGCAGTTCTTCCATGTCCTTGAGGTCATGGCCGCTGATCAGGATGCCGGGATTTTTGCGAACGCCGATGTTGACGCTGGTGATTTCCGGATTGCCGTATGTCCTGGTGTTGGCCTCGTCCAAAAGCGCCATCGTGGTGACGGCGGTTTCGCCCGCCTTCATGACCAGCCCGACCATTTCGTCCACCGACAGATCTTTGGTTGTCGAGGCGAGCGCCGTCATGATGAAGTCATCGATCTCGTCCTTGTGAAATCCAAGAACCGCGGCGTGCTCGGCATAAGCGGCCACGCCCTTGATCCCGATCGTCAAGAGTTCCCGCAGGGAGCGGACGTCTTCGTTTGCGGTCGCCAAAGCCCCCACGGTTTTGCCCTTTTCGATAAAGGCGGCTTCATCGTCGGCAAACCAGGTGGCTGCTTCGGGCAGCGCTCCGTCAAAGTCACGGCCGTTTTTGGCTTTCCAGGCGGCAAGGAATTTTTCTCTGAGCCGACCCCGGCGGCTGAGGGCTTCCCGGATCAGGGGGACAAAACGGTCGTTGTCCCAGCCGGCGTTGGTGATGGTGGAAAAGAGCCCCTGGGAGATAAAGACGCTGTTCGTCCTGTCCGCGGAACCAAGCTCCTTGAGCTTTTCCCCGTAGACTGAAATTCCCTTCAGTGCAAATATCAATGAATACTGCAAGTCGGCCGTTTCCTCCGGTTTGCCGCACACCCCCTTGATCGTGCAGCCGCTGTTTTTGGCTGTCTCCTGACATTGAAAACAAAACATGGTCATTCTCCTTTCATTGAAAAGCGTTATTGTCGATGATCCGCCACTTGTGAAAACCTGTTCAATTTATTGCTGACGAGCCGGAAAGGGCCGCAAACAATTTTTCCCGTCTGCTACGGCTCCTGCTCATCCTCGATTGCCCCTTTTATCTCACGCGAGAGGTCGTTCAATTCACAGCCATACAGTTTCGCGGCATCTTCCAGGGTGTGAAACCCCGCCGCCGGACAGCCTACGCAAAGCATTGTCCGTCTTATAAAAACGTTCGTCGCCTGTGGATGCTGCTTGAGTAAATCGTTGATCGTCATTTTGCCGTGATAGAACTCCTTTTTTATTTTCAGTTTCTTTTCGCCCCACAAATAATGCATTTCATCAAAGTTGTCTTTGCGCTGGCGCAAAGATCATAAAAAAAAGCGGTTGCTTCGCCGAGCGCAGATATTGCGCAAACGGCATGGAGTTCATGCTCTCCTTCCTGCAAGCCAATAGGAGAATGGTTTGTCTTCGATGAAAAAATCTTGACAATAATTACCCATTAATATTACTGGACAAACACTCTGCCGGGGAAATACGGCGGAGGGACGGGAAAAGGACGGCGGATTTTCAGGACAGGCACTCCGCAGTCAAAAAGACCGGCGGTTTTTTGTTTGGGCGATGGCTGGAGGCAGCCGTTGAAAAGGGAAGGGGCAGATAGCCCCATTATTATAGGGGAGAAAACATAATCATGAAGACATTTTCGTTTACAGGGGCGCAGAAAATCGTATTTGGCCGGGGCAGTTTTGCAGGCCTGCCGGATAATCTTGCCGAACTCAGGATAAGCAGGCCGCTTGTAGTCCTTGACGGCAGCCTTGCCGCAAGCGGATTTGGCGGGAAGGTCGATGCCTTGCTGAAAAATGCGGGGATCGCTTATGAACTTTACGACAAGGCGGTTCCGGAGCCGCCGCTGGAGATGGCCGACGAAGGGGCGAAGCTGGCGTTTAAGAAAAAATGCGACGGCGTGATCGGTATCGGCGGCGGCAGCGCGATGGATCTGGCGAAGGCGATTGCCGTTATCGCGGGCAATAAAGGGAAGGCGGTCGATTATCTCGGCCTGAACAAGGTTCCCGGACCGGGGCTGCCGAAGATCATGGTGCCGACTACCGCCGGAACGGGGAGCGAGGTAACCTTCACGGCGGTTTTTATCAGGAAGAAACTGAACAAAAAAGAGGGGATGAACAGCCCTTATCTCTATCCGGAACTGGCCCTGCTCGACCCGGAATTGACACTCAGCCTGCCTCCGCAGGCGACGGCGACCACCGGGATCGACGCCCTGTGTCACGCGATCGAATCCTACACCTCCATCAATGCCTCGCCGGTGAGCGAGATGTTCTCGCTCGAGGCGATCCGTCTTATCTCCGAAAATATCCGGACGGCAGTGCATGACGGGTCGAATATCGAGGCGCGTGAGGCCATGCTGCTGGGCAGCCTCTACGCCGGCTACGGACTCGCGAATGCCGGCGTGACGGCTGTTCACTCTCTTTCGTACCCGCTCGGCGGACGCTACGGCGTTTCCCACGGCCTTGCCAATACAATCATTCTCCCGAAGGTGCTGGCCTTCAACCTTCCCGGGGCGATGGGAAAATTCGTCGATGTGGCCGAGGCGATGGGGGAAATAGTCGATGAACTGCCGCTCCGGGAGGCGGCCTATTTAGCCGTGGAGGCGGTCGAGGCTCTGATCGAGGATTGCGGCATAACGACTACGCTCCAGGACCTCAATGTTCCCGAAGGGGATTTCCCGCTCCTTGCCAGGGAGGCGCGGACGGTCGCCCGGCCGCTTGCCAACAACCCCTGCCGGATGACGGATGAGGACATGATGGAAATATACCAGGAATGCTACGAATAACCATGAGCCGTTGCAAAACTCGGCTGCTCGCGCAGAATTGACACGGGAGGAAAAGAAAAATGGCTGGTGCGGAACTGATAGGCAAGGAAGAGATCAAAGAGGTTATGGATGTTCTGGGCACGGGCGTTTTTGCCCGTTATGGTTTTGACAAGGAACGCAACGATTTCTGGAAGGTGCGTGATTTTGAGAAGGCCTTTGCGAAATACAGCGGCGTGGAGCACGCCCTGGGGGTAACGTCCGGATCGGCCGCGCTGAAGATTGCCCTTACCGCCCTCGACGTGGGTCCGGGGGACGAGGTGATCTGTCCCGCATTCACGTTCATGGCGACCTACGAGGCGGTACTCGAGGTCGGCGCCATTCCGGTGATGGGCGATATCGACGAGACGCTGAATCTCGATCCCGACGATATCCCGAATAAAATCACGCCGCGGACGAAGGCGGTAATCCCGGTACACATGTGCGGCGCCCCGGCCCGGATCGACAAGATCGTCAAGATCGCCAAAAAACACAAACTGCTCGTGCTTGAGGATACGGCCCAGGCGCTGGGGGCGAGTTTCAAGGGGAAGAAACTCGGGACATTCGGAAACATGGGCTCGTTCAGCTTCGACCACTACAAGACGATCACGACCGGCGAAGGGGGGATGGTCATAACCAATGATGTCGATCTGTACCACCGCGCCGAGTGGTACCACGACCACGGCCACGATCATCTCTCGAAGGTCAGCCGGGCGATGGACGGACGGACGATCCTCGGCTTCAACTACCGGATGAACGAACTGCAGGGCGCCCTCGGCCTGGCCCAGCTTCGGAAACTGGACCGGGTGCTCGCCGCGCAGCGCAAAAACAAGGCGATGATCAAGGACTTTCTCGCCGCGGTTCCCGGAATGGGCTTTCGGCTGCTGCCGGATCCCGAGGGAGATTCGGCGACCTTCCTGGGCTTCAACCTGCCGGAAGAGAAGCGGACGCGGGCATTTCAGGCGGCTCTGAAGGCGGAAGGCGTAGACACGGTGCTGTGGAAGGACAACTTCTGGCATTATGTCCCGAACTGGGAGCATTTTCTGGCGAAGAGCACGGCGAATTCAAAAAAGCAGCCCTTCTCCGATCCGCGCAACAAGAAGGTGACATACAGCCGCAAGCAGATTCCCCGTGCCGAGGAGCTGCTCGGCCGCACCCTGTTTATGGGGGTAAGCGTCAAGATGCCGGCGGCGAAGATGAAGTCAATCCGCAAGGCGATCGAAAACGCGGCGAAAAAAATATGACGGTAAGGTTTCGGATATATGCGCCGAAAAGGCAGTTATGTGAGGAAGCAGAATGATTGTTGTTACCGGGGGGGCGGGATTTATCGGCAGTGTCTTTGTCGGCAAGCTGAACGCCGAGGGCAGGGACGATGTAGTTGTCGTCGATGATCTGGGGACGTCGGGAAAATGGGAGAATCTCGTGAAACGGCGGTATGTCGATTACCTCCACAAGAACGAATTTCTGGCGATGGCAAAGGCGGATTGCGTTCCGTTTGCTGTTGACGCGGTGGTGCATCTCGGCGCCTGTTCGGCGACGACGGAGCGCGATGCCGGTTATCTGATGGAAAATAACTTTCATTACACTTCCATCCTCGCCGACTGGGCGCTGGGGAAGGGCGTCCGTTTTATCTACGCAAGCTCGGCGGCGACCTATGGCGATGGAGCACAAGGTTTTTCAGACAGTGATGACATTACCAAAACCCTCCGGCCGATCAATATGTACGGCTACTCGAAGCACCTGTTCGATCTGAAAATCATGCGGGAGAAAAAAGTCGCGCGGATGGCCGGCGTCAAGTTCTTCAACGTCTTCGGACCGAACGAGTACCACAAGGACGACATGACGAGCGTCATCTTCAAGGCGTTCCACCAGATCAGGGCAACCGGCAGGGTAAAACTCTTCAAATCGTACAAAGTGGAATATCCCGATGGCGGGCAGAGGCGCGATTTTGTCTATGTGAAGGATTGCGTCGATGTTTTGTGGTGGCTGTTGAACCATCGCGAGGCAAACGGCATCTTCAATCTCGGAACGGGAACGGCGCGGAGCTGGAACGATCTGGCAGGCGCCGTCTTTGCGGCAATGGGGCTGCCGGTTGCGATCGACTATATAGAAATGCCGGAGGGGCTGCGCGGGCAGTATCAGTACTTTACCGAGGCCAAAATGGATAAACTCAGGGATGGCGGATGTCTGACCGGCTTCGGCGCACTCGAGGAAACGGTGGCTGACTATGTTCAAACCCACCTCCTCCAGAGCGATCCCTATTTGTAAGGGTCAATGCATATGCCGAAAATTGTCTGCGTAATTCCCTCGCGCTACCAATCGAGCCGCTTTCCCGGGAAGCCGCTTGCCGATCTCTGCGGCAAGCCGATGATCCAGCATGTCTATGAGCGGGCGCTGCACGCCGGAGACGTCTCTTTTGCCATCGTTGCGACCGATGACGAGCGGATATTCAAGGCCGTCGAGGGATTTGGCGGGAAGGCGGTGATGACTGCCGCCGCCCTTCGCTCGGGAACGGACCGGATCGCCGCGGCGGTGGAGGATATCGGCCTGGCGGAAGACGATATCGTCGTCAACATCCAGGGTGATCAACCCCTCTTCGAGCCGGATCAGATAGACGAAGTTGTTTCCCCACTTCTCGCTGACGCATCGCTCCCCATGTCCACGCTGATCTACCGGATCATCCGGGACGAGGAGATCAGCCACCCGAATGCCGTCAAGGTTGCCTTTGACAGTAACGGGTTTGCCCTCTATTTTTCGCGTGCGACGATTCCGTTTGTCCGCGATAAAGGTAAGAAAGCCGACTACTTCAAACACCACGGGATCTACGCCTACCGGAGGGATTTCCTGCGAATTTTCTCCGGCCTTCCGGATGGGACGCTGGAAGATCTGGAGTCGCTCGAACAGCTCCGGGCGCTCGAATATGGTTATCGCATCAAGGTTGTCGAAACGGCGCATGATTCAGTCGAAGTTGATACCCCTGAAGAGCTGGCGCGTGTCGGACGAATTATCCGGGGAGAGGAACAGGTTTAAGGAAATTATGATAGATATTGAATATTTGAAGAAAATAACCGTGGTTTCCCAGCCGTTTGCTCACAAGGTGATTGCCAATCTGCTTTTGTGGCCCAATTACCACCTGTTTGCAAACGTCGATATCCGGATCGAGAATATCGAGCGGATTCCCCGCGATGAAAGCGTGATTTTCGCGATGAACCATACCGACCGCTTCAACTACTGGCCGTTTCAGTACAGGCTTTTGCGGGACAAGGGATTTCCGTTCACGACGGTCTGGGTTAAGGGTAAATACTATAAAAATGAGCTACTTGCGAAGGGGCTCGATATCTGTCACCTTATTCCTGTGCCGTCAATGGGATATCTGATAGAGGAGTATTACCGCAAGCGTTTCAATGCCAGGATGGAAAAGGGACTCTACCGCACAGTCAGGGATATTATCGAGGGCAAGATCGCCGAGTTCGGCCCGACGGAGAGCGTCGCCCTCAATGCGATTCAGGCAATGGGGGAGAATTTCGCACAGTTCGTTCATCAGCAGTACGACGGCATCATGGAAAAGGTTGCGGAGTTGAGCCGGACGGCGCTGCTGGAAAAGAGGCTGAGCGTCATCATCTTTCCGGAGGGAACCCGCTCGCTGAAGCTTGCCGAAGGACGTACCGGCGTTGCCCAGCTTGCCCTGAACACTGAAAAGCGGATTGTCCCGGTTGCCTGTAACAATTCCGACGAGGTCTATACGGGCAGTCTGCCGTTTGCCAAAAGCGGCCGCATTACCTACCGGATCGGAGAACCTCTTTCCGTCCACGACAAGCTTGGCCCCTATCGGATTGCCGAACCATTCCGGTTGCTCTCCCGGGAGTCGCAGAGGCGTTACAAGACGCAATTCGAAGGGGTCACGAAGATCGTGATGGAGAATATCGAGGCGATGCTCGATGACAAATACAAACAGCGACCGGAGACAACGTAGCCAATGGATGAGATGGTGATTGCCGCGATTGAAAACGAGGCGGCAAAAGAGCCGTTTGCCGGCAAACTGGGCCTGCGGCTGATTGAACTTGCGCCGGGACATGCTGTTGTTGAGATGAGCCCGCAAGAAGATTTGAAGAACATCTTCGGCATGACCCACGGCGGCGCCATTTTTTCCCTGATTGACGAGGCCTTCGAGGTCTCCTGCAACGCCCACGGGACTGTCGCGGTTGCGCTCAGCATGAATGTCGTCTACCACCGGGCGCCCGATCAAAAGAGCAGGCTGCGCGCCGAATCCGTGGAGATTCACCGCTCAGCCCGAACCGCCACCTATGAAATCAAGGTGACTGATGAGAACGATGCTCTCATTGCCTCCTGTACCGCTCTTGCCTACAGGAAGAAAGACAGGCTGCCTTTTCTTGAATAAAATCAAGTCAATAATGTTCTTGCGGAAAAGTTCAAAGAAATTTGGGCGGAAGAAATTTCTCATCCGCCAATTCACCGGCATCCTTGATTGTTTGAAGGTTTTGGACAACCATCAATTTTGAAACCCCATGGGCCAGTTGCTTGTCATTTTGATCAAGAACAGTCGCTTCCGCCAAACACATTGTTCTGCCAATTTTGATGCTCCGTCCCTTGATTGTGAGTTTGCCGGAATTGGTCGGGGCAAGGTAATCGACCTTGAGATCAACCGAAATGAAGCCTGTTTCTTCATCGAGTTCGCCATAAACAGCCCAATAGGCGGCTGTATCGATTACCGACGCATAGACTCCGCCGTGGAGCCCGCGAAACGGATTTAAATGCTTTTCTCCAATTTCGAGCTCGACGAGCGAATATCCGACGCCCACGTCTTTGACAACCATGGAAAGGTGTCTGAAAAAGGGGCTCTGGTTTATGATCTTCAGGACTGCTTTCACATTTTGCGGGTTAAGTTCGGGCATAATCAGTTCTTTTCAATAGGCAAAGTTTTTAAAATCCGGGGCATTCGAGCCCCTGTCCTCTGACGCAATTCTGCAAACCGGTATGATCCCGAGGCCGGAACGCCATCCTGTGGGCACCGTAACAGATATTCGTGAAGCTGTCAATTTGAATGTAACTGGACGTCCTGCCAGGCCGGGCAGGATAGTCCAATGCTGGCTGAATGTCAGAAATCCGGTCGGAGTATCAGGAATCCCCGTTCACGAACGGGAACAACATCGGAAGAAAAAACGGAAAAAAAAACATTTGCATAATTGGCAACAGAGGATATAATCCCCCGCAAAATAAGGTAAAGGAGAACTGATTATCATGTTTGCACCGAAGCATATCCTGGTTCCGACAGATTTTTCGAAGTATTCTTATGAGGCGCTGGATAAGGCGACGGGAATCGCCACTCAGTACAATGCAAAGATCTATCTCCTTCACGTTATTCCCGAGCATATCAAGCAGTGCACGGCCACCTATTGCCTCGATGGTCGGCTTGTCAAGCAGCTTGAAAAACAAAGCGCTGAGGGCGCCAAAGAAAAGCTCAAAAAGGACGCGGACGCCATTGCCCAGGAAAAGGGCGTCAAAATATCCGTCGGCATCAAAAAGGGCGTCCCGCAGGAAGTGATCCTTAATGAGCAGGTCGGGAAAAAGATTGATTTGATTGTCCTTGCGTCCCATGGTCAGTCCGGCATTCTCAGACAACTTATCGGCAGTGTAGCCGATAAAGTTGTCAGGGGGGCAAAATGTCCGGTTCTTGTGGTTAAATCTTAGTTTGTTATAAAGCGTTACTTTTTAGCTGCTTGGCGGTGCGGATTGCCTCACGGACGAGGAGTTGCGTCGCGTGGAGGCCTTCCCGGTCGTCTTTAGCCCCTAACTTGTCCCGCTTATAGGCAAATGTTTCATCTCTTTGTCCCGAAACGACAGCGGCGCCATAAAGGGCCCCTGCCGCATGGCAGGAAGGGGCAATCATTTCATGCACCAGGAAACCGCCGTGAAGACTCGCCAGCGTTGTTTCCATTCCGAGGTTGCGGCACCACCCCACGGCTATGGCGACACCGATCTTTCCCTTGAGTGAGAGGTGGCCGTTTTTGCCGAAGGTGAAACAGCGGGTCCGGTCAATGAAACAGGCCATGGTTCCTGAAAGCCTTGAGAAGTAAACTGGCGAGGCAAGGATCAAAATATCGCAGTCCCTCACTTTCGCCAGGATCGGGTTTGCATCGTCTTCTATTGAGCAAAGTTTTTCGGAAGTCTGCCTCGTCATGCACCAGTTGCATTGGCGGCAGTCGGCAATTGCCAAACCGGTCAGCGGAACGGATTCCGTTTTAACGCCCTCCGCCTTTTCCGCTTCCTGAAGCGCATAATCAAGAACCCATGCCGTATTGCCTTCTTTGATCGGACTGGGGTGAATGCCAAGCACTTTAATCATAAAACTTCCCCCCTTTCGTTCTGCAAGATAAAGAGATTGAAAAAAACAAAAGTAAGGACAGCCAAAGGCGGTGCCGGGAAAAGAGGCGATGCCGATAATAGAATGGCCGTTTTTGCTTGTCAATGGATTTCTTGCACTCCGTGAGTTGCGCCGCGGCCTCGCGCATGCTTTTCCTGATAACGTCGTCCCGACTCTCCTTCGTGGCGATGTCGTCATAGAAGGGGTGGTCCGGCGTCTGGGCGATTCT
>CAZKHU010000012.1:0-45731 GCA_964552725.1 uncultured Syntrophus sp. | reverse complement strand
GCGTCGATATTCGCGTCCCTTCGCGCAGCTTCGTCCAGCACTCGGAGAGGTAGTCTGTCACCAGACCGAAATGGTTTGTCAAGTGTTCGCTAGCCTTGAGTTTCGGAAAATCCCATCCAGGCGCGTAGGCATGAATACGGTCCATAAAGGCGGTGTCGTTGCGCATCTCCGGCGGCAGCGGACTGAGCAAGTGACCGATTCGCTGCTGCTGTTCCACATCCACATCAAAGTTGCCTACCATCACGATGCCGCCCGAAGCGCGAATGCTATCCTTGCCGCGCGAGAATTCACCTGCGGCCATATAGCCCTTGAGGATATTTACGCCATCTTTCTGGTCAAATGAGATGCCTGACACTTCATCGAAGCACACCACGTCGTAGAGGCAGACCAGCCCCCTCTGCCCGTTGGACATATTGACGAACATTTTCGCGACGGTCGCCTTGCCGCCCGAAATCAGGTGCGAGTATGGTGATATTTGTTGGTACAGGTGGCTCTTGCCCGTACCACGTGGCCCGAGTTCAACAAGATTGTAGTTCCTTTCCACAAACGGAATCATTCGCAACAGCACCACCATCTTCGCCCGGTCCGACATGGCCGCCGGTTCCAAACCCACGGAGCGCAGGATGAAATCTTTCCATTCAGCCGTAGTAAAATGCCCCCGGCCTTTTTTGAGCGTTGACAAAACGTCAGATTTGGAAAGCTGGATTGCCCTCAGGCTATCAATCGCAAAAGGACGGCCGTGCTTTTCCTCTGCGATGGCCGCATCGTAGCTCAAAGTCACCTCAGCGTAGAAGCCGTCGGTCAGCATTCGCTCGTGCTCATGAACGATCGCATCCGCTATCCGCACGTCCTTGATCCCCAGACTCGGCAAGTCCACGAGGAATGAATCGGTCTTGGCATCGAGGCGCGCCTTGACAATATCGATCAGCTTCACGGAACCCCTCTCACGCGCATGCGCCTTGAAGAGTTCCTGCTCACTTGTTCGTACCGTGCGGTCCTGCAGCTGACGCTCAACGATCTTCAAACCTTCGTCGATTTCCTCCTGGTTTACAGTCGCGCAGTAACGTCCGAGCAGGAATTCAACGACGTAGGTTGGCACGGGATACTGCCGGCTGTAACGCCGTACAAGGTCTTTGCGGACGAGGTAACCGTCGAAGGCCGACGCCGCGAGTTGATCAAGATGATCGAGTTCCTTCATATTATTTATCTCCTCCGACGGTAGTGGCTTCTTTGCAAATGACGCGTCCCGTCGCATCCACAATAACCAGGCTGATCGTTGTCCCTTCGAGCGAGTCGTCGGCAACCAGCAGCGCAGCTTTGCCTTCGGCGTCAAGAGGTTTGGGCTCAGTAATGCTTGAACCGGTAACGTTGGGCTTCGTCCGTAGATCAGCCAGTAGACCGCCGACCGCTGGCTCGACCGTCACCCGGCAGCGCTGATGAATCCACTGAATTTCAGATACCTTGACTATTGGCCCGGCTGCGGCAACCGACGCGTTGAATGTAAGAATCGGAACCAGGCACTCCTGCAGGCTCACACCGCCGTGGGCATACTCCTGTCCGGCCACAAAGCAATGTGCTCCCGGCGCATGGGCGAATCGTTCCTGCGGGTTCCATGACCAGCCGGAGACCGGAACATCTACATGCGATGTGTCCTTAATGGCTGCGCACCGTGACCACCGGCTCTCGGCCAGGTATTTCGGCAGTTGAACCTTGGGCAGCCCTCCGGGCGCCAGGAGCCAGCCATGATCGGTCACGACGCGCACCAGCTTCCAACCGGCTTCCAGCAGCCCTTGCACCCGCTCCAACAGAAGATCCAACTGGTCTTCGATCAGAGCCGTCATCTTCGCCTGAAGGTTGTGACCGAGCTTGTCAAACTCCCCGTATTCGGTCCAGCCCCGTGCATCCTGGGCCAAAGGTTCACCCGTCTCAACAGGTCCCAGCATCTGAAAGCCAGCGTCTGAAAGCAGCCCCCGAAAACGCTCCGTGGCCAGCTCTACGCCGGTTTCTTTCAACTCTGGACAGAAATCTTCCTTCATGTGGCCGCCACGTAACTTGCCGGCAATCGGCGAAGCTGCCGGCTTGGCTGTCGCCGTTACCGTGGGAAGGGATGCCCAGCGCCAAGCGGCGGACACCTCCATGTTCCTCTCGCCGGCCATCGCTGCGAGCCGTTGGCCGATGTCAAACCGCAGCCCATCGGCAAACAAGATGCACTCACCCGCGCTGACCTTAACTCCTTGCTGCTGTTCAGCCGACGGCAGCGACTTGATCGCCTCGCACTGCTGGAAATGCTTGGTCGTGTCCTCCAGCCAGGGCAGGTAGATGCACCGGACGGCCGTTTGAACGGCCGCGGCATCTTCTGCCGTCTTCACACAGGCCAAGGCCCGAAGTGTTGCATCGTCGGCCAAGTATCCACCCTCGGTATATACCTTGGCCATCGCATCAACCGATTCGCCTCCCAGCGGCATCCTGGTCCGTTTGGCCAGGACAGCCAAATGCCCCAGGGCATTGGCCAGGGGGCTCATGCCCAATCGTGCCCAAACCCAGTTGCGACGCGCTCCGTGGTTCTCTTCCAACTGTTCCAGGTGCTGTCGCGCTTCGTCGGGCTTCATCGTGCTCATTTCAACCAGCGCCGCCCGCAGTGCATTTTCCATGGCCTCGTTTTCATCCGGCCAGGACTCCGGCTTAAAAATCAACCGACCACTCGGCTTGGACCGTCGCAGCAGATCGGGGACCCCCGGATACAACGCAGGCGATTCCACAAACCGCTCCCAAACGCCATACCAGGTGCCTTCGCGTATCCCGAGTCTTTCACCGCCCACGATGTCTCCATCGGTTTCCGGATTAAAGCTATAGTCCTGCCGACAGCGATTACGAAACGCCGACCAGGTTCCTTGATCCAACTCCTCGCGCACCCCTTGCGGGTCACTCAGCCAACGCAGGAGGTCACGGGTTGTGTCGCCAATCATCAGCCGGTCGAAGTCCTCGGCCTCCAGTCGTTTGTTCTTCAACTGTTTCACCGGTGTGACGGCCAGTTTCGACAAAGCACCCCGAATCGCCTGGAGCGTGTGCCTGTCCTCTGCCACGTCCAAACCCAGCCCGCCATCGTCACTGATCAGGAAAGCCAGGATGGTCCAGTCCTTGCCGTTTTTCTGCGTCCAAACCGTCCCGCGATACTGAAGTTCCACTAGAGGCTTAAGACCATCAGGGCATTCCTCGACTGCCCGAAGTGTCTGGCGGCTCACACCCGGCATGTAGATCACCGGCACAGCATCATCCGGCCATTGCAACTCAGGGAATTTCTCTTTCCGAACCTTTGGCTCGATCACACACCGCAGCCAGATCGCCGGTCCAGTGCCCGTCTGGGGATGGTACTCACCGAGTGTAAGCAATTCAGGCATGAGCCCTCGAAGCTGTTCCACCACCGGCCGCCATTGGCCATCGGCATCCGTCCATAGCACGGCCACGGGCGCAACCGTATCGCCAGGGTTGTACCTCGCTGAATTCGCAAGTGAAGCCTGGATTGCCTCAAGTAACGTCGTGAATCTTTCTTTTGATATCTTCATTTAATGATCCAACGAAAAGAGACGCATCGCCTCTGCAACGAGTTTTTGAGTTCTATTCTCGATGTCTTTAATGGTCCAAGCTTTTGCATCTTTCAGTTCTTTATTGAGGTAAAGCCCATTCTGATATCCAACATAACTCCCGTTGGTGTCTTTTCGGTCTCGTTTATACTCGAATGATTTATTTCCAAGCTTGCTATTATACCCCGTGATCGTGAGGTTGCCGAGGCGGTGCGCATATACTTCTCGGTATTCACGCGCCTTCTTTTCGTCGCCATCAGCAATCATCTCCACCCAGCATGACGGGATATTTGGTCCTTGCGGAAAGATATGTTCCACTGTCCAGATCAAGTCTTTCCGGTTGTCTCGCGCCCATAGGTCTGTGAGTTTCTCGCGTGTTTGATTTTTTTCTTCAATGCTGCAGAGAATGAACCTTGTCGCATCGACGTTGTCCAGGTAAATGCTTCCAGAGAGCTTTTCTTTGAATGAGTCATCGCCTGCAAAACGTCCTTTGGTCAAAAGTTCCTGCCGTACGGTATTTTCAGTCTCCAGATCCGTTTTCTCTCTAATCTTGCTGATGACGTCAATAAAGATGCGGGCAAGATCTCGCGTTGGTGGAACGTCGGTAAGATTACGACGGACCAGATAGCGAACAAGAAACTCGCATATCCCGGAGAGGTTTGCATCTGGGCGTTCCGCAAGCAGGAATAGAAAAAGCACATAAGCCGGCGCTCCGCCAATGCGGGCCAAATTGAGCAACTGTTTTGCGAGGTCTCTTTGTACGCCGTCGTTTAGAGGCGCGATCACCGTGCTGTAAATTTTGGCCTTTTCAAGCAGGTCATTAAATAACCATTCGGCGTCACGTTCGATCAGTTTTTCGTAAATGTGAATGATATTCGAGCGCGTCGCCAGAGGGGCCTTAGGAACGCTGACTTCCTTGCGGTACTTGAACGCGTTGTAGTATTGACGGAGAAAGCGCTCCTGGATCGTGTGGTCGTCTGACAAGTAGTTATCCCGCAATTCTTTCCACTTTTCGGCGTTCCCATCAATGCTCTCGGGTCTCTTCTTCTCGAGCGTAGCCAGCATGTTGTTCTTAATTAGATCCAATGCGGAAAGAGGCATCCCTCGATTGTTCAGCGACTCAAAAAGTGTGAATGCATCAGCATGGGATGCCACTTGAATCGTTACAAGGGACGCCTGGTTGATACGATTTAGGAATTCCAACAGCTTCTTGGGATCAAAAACTTTTTCCCCCATGTTATCCAGTTCATCAAACCTTCCAATAAAGAAGCGATATGCTTTGACGAGCAAACGGTTGCCAGCATGAGACGGAATATTTACCCCACCAAGAATCCCGGCCTCCTGTAGAATAGCTCGATAGTCGTCATAATTAGTACCCTGATAAGAGGGCTCCAGACGGAGTAACTTTTTCGGACCCTTGAAAACAAGACGGTGACGCATAATGAACAACTCGTTTTTAAGATCTTCATCCTTATCCCCACATTCTTTAAGGCAGAAATAGATTGCTGCATACAAAAGCGACAGTGTGGTCAAGCGCTGTTGGCCATCCACAACCTCCAAATTTTGGATCTGCATTGCATCAGGCGTATGATTGATGCAGATCATCGAACCAAGGAAATAACCCGGCGGGTTCTCCCATAGATCATCGAACAAATTTGCCCAATCATCGCGCCGCCATACATACTGACGCTGGTATTTTGGAACTCTGAAAAGCCAGTTTGAATCAATACTTAACAGTTCTGAAACGGGTCTGTTCTGGGCCGACTTTATCATTTTTTCACCTCCTGCCTTGCAGCCTGTTTGACTTTGTTTGTATAGTGGCAGTCGTTCCAGCGGTTGCCGTCGAAGGATTTCCCTCCCTTGAAGTCCACGGTCTTTTCATCCCAGCTCCAGAACCACGGGTACTCGGACTTCGGACGTAGCGGTTCCTTGCCGCGGTCCTTGGTCCATTTGATATTGGGCTTGTAGCGGAGTATACCAGCGCTTGTTTTGCCGCCGGGGATGTCGGACGCCATAAAGGGGCGGATGTTCAACCGTACGCCATCATTGATGTCCGGCTCCCAGCCGATGGGTTGTTCTGCCAGTGGCTTCCATCGGATGAAGATGTCGAACGGCGGCTCGCCAGAGAGTATGGCCTCCAATCGCTTCTGGAGTTCCAGCGCTGCGGCCAGGCGGTCTTCCGCGCCACCTTCGCCACGCTTCACGTCGTCCTTCTGGCGGGTGATCCACTCACCGAGGTAGGCGTAGGTGAGGTTTTCCAGTAGGCGCCGGCCCTTGCCATTGCCTTCGCAGAGTTTATGGTAGTTGACCAGGGCGTGGAACCCGTCGCGCTTCCGTCCGTCCCAGATATGCCATACGAATGGCCGGTCGTGGAACAGCTTGCAGTGTTCCTCGAAGAAGCCGTTGCGAAGCCAGTCGTCCAGATCAACGCCCGGCTCGATGTCGCACGTGGCCAGCAGTCGGAGCAGTCGCTCGGCTGCTGGTTCCTCTCCGCGCACCGCTGGAATGCAGACGATCCCGTCGTTGTCTACAAACTTGGCCAGTTCCCCGCACTGTTTGACCAGCGATCTTGCCCGCGTGCTCAAGCACATCTTGTCGTCAAGTTCTGCCGGCCAGCGGTAGCCCAGGAGTCGCGCGACGGCGACTTGAAGCATCGTGTCTTCCTCGGCTTCGCAGGGGTGGCCATGGAAGAGCCATTGCGTCGGGTCGTCGCTCTCCGGCTCAGGCAAGCCGTGGGGGTATTTCTCTGCGGCGACCTTTTGCCAATGCGCAAGATCGAAGGGAACCTTCACCACGGTTGCATTGTTGACCTTGATCCCATCTTCAAGCACGCTGAGTTCTTTGCGGAAGATCGACGATAGACAGAAGGCCCAGACGGGTTCGACGAGAACGTCCTTCCTGGGAACGATTGCGGTAACATTACTGTCGAAAAGCTCCCCGTGGTAAAGCGAGAAAGTGAAGTCGCCCATCAACTTCACGACCACACCGCGCTTTCCCCAGGCGGCTGTTCCTTGTAGTCGTGCGAACTCCCGGCCATCATCAGACCAGTCAAGTGCGTACCGCATTCCACCGGCAAAACCATCCGCTTCCGGCGTGCCCTGGAACAGACGCCATCGTCGGTCAAAGCAAGGCGGTTCCCACCAGTTCCTTCGAAATCTACCGTCATCGCCAGTCTTGATCCCTTGGGGTGAATTTGCGTACTCGCCGAGAGTGGGAGCGCGGCCGCGTGTCTCCAAAGTGATACGGGCGTCTGGACCGCTTAGCGCATCCTTTTGCGCTACTGTGCGCCACTCGTCATTTGCAAGTGCCTCCGCTTTCTGTGGGATTCCACCGACGCCAGATGCGTCCACACCTCCATACCGGTGTTCGGATGGTGTGGTGGCAGACGTTATGCCCACGAGCGCGACATTTACGACCTCACCACTTATTGTTTCGAATGCGCCCGGACCGAGCTTCGCCAAGATCTCGAACCGGCGAAACTTTAACAACCGATTGCGCAGGGCAGAATAGGCAGGTAGAGATAACCAGTTCTGTGGGCAAACGATACCCAGTGTACCGCCCCTCAGCGCAAACTTGAGTGAGCGGTCAAGGAAGGCCGTTGCTAAGTCCTGCCGCGCATCGTCATGGTGCAAAGTGATGAAATTCTTCAGCGATTCTGAATGTTTCCCTCGTGCAAGATAGGGAACATTGGTCACGGTTAGAGCGTACTCGCCAGCCAGAAGATCGGCGGCCTTAACCATGCCGGCGGCGGCGATAGTTCGCTCGCGGGTTTCATCATCGGACTTCTCAGCTTTGAGGACTGCTGCCAGGTACGGCTGAATCGTCTCGTAGTCGGCGGCAAAGACATCTGCCTTGAGTTGCTTGGGGTCAATGAGCGAGCCCAGTGTCGGCGCCTGGGAAAAGAGGCGGTGCAGATTCAGCAAACCATTCTTGATACGTTCTTGCTCATCCGTTTGCGTGGGCATGCCTGACTTTTCAGCCAGCTTAACCCATTGTTCTTCCGTTGCTTGCGGTCCGATTCCCGTGCAGGCGATGTGGAGTTCCGGCAGAGGCCGGTAGCCGCCCGCGTCAGGATAGGTCCAGGCAGCCAGCGCCAGGGCAAAGGCGGCAATCTGACAGCAGCGCTCGTCGATTTCCAAGCCGTGGAGATTGTCACGGAGAACTGCATCGACAGCCTCGCGGGCCGATAAGCCCTCTTCGACCATGCGGATCGGGACAAGGTGCCGGAACAACGCCACAAGGAAATGACCGGACCCGCAGCAGGGATCGAGCCCTTTGATGCTTTTGGCAATCTTCGGCCAACCGTCAAACGTGCCAGCGGCCGGTCGCCATGACCTGCCATCTTCACCGCGCACGAATCGCAGAAAGTCCCATGTCGCACCTGGCAATGCGAGCTTCGCCCGGAGTTCGTCTTCGGTTTTGGCGTTGGCGGCTTCCCCGGCGTCAAGTTTCTTCCCTGTCCACCACGCGCCGAGCGTGTTATGGATCAGGAACTCCACCATGTACGGCTCGGTGAATAGCTGCGTCACCGCGGCGATTTCATCCGCGCCGATCTTCACCTCCGAGCGGTTGACCTCATCCTTCTTCTTGCTCTGCCAGAACTGGTAAACCCACCCCAGCGCGTCCGACGCGGTGAAGACTGACGCCGGCAACGAAGCCAGGAGTCTCTCCAACTTGAGCATATGCTCGGTGGCGAAGGACACCTGAAGCAGCGGGTCGTCGGGCCGGAAGATTTGCGGCAGCATCCGCTGGGCGCAACGTGATGCAAACACCCACACATCCACGCCGGCTTCGGCGGCCAATTCTTCCGCCTCCGTCAGGCTGATGGCCATGTTCTCTTCCTGCTCGATAAGCAGGTTGTTCTCGGCCAGGAATCGGGCGAAAAGCATCCGGTGCCAGTGTTCGTAAGCGCACTCGCCGGCCAGGCGATCCATTTCGTGGTCCTTACCGCTGGTGTTCGCCCTGGGCAACTTTCGATCCCCAAGCTGCCTCGCCCGGGCGCGGAGATGGTTGCGCAACTCGCGCTGGGCCGGCTTCATGTGCGGATATGGCTCATAGTGGTTGACCGCCAGGGCTTCCAGGGCCGCCCGAGCGCCGACCTCAGCCGCGTCTCGTGCCTCGATGACCACGCGCTCCAGTTTGTTGCGAAGATCAGATGGCAGTATGGACACAGGTCAGCGCCTCCCAGTTACATGGCGTAACATAAATATCTGAGAAAAAGTATTGCATTGTCAATATCTTGCATGAAAGAGGCCGTCCCAAACAGGCCCTCCAATCACATGGCGTAACATAAAACTCATGCCCAAAATGGCACATAGGTGGCATCCTTTCGGGAACCGCCTGCTTGCCGGATCAATCCCTCATCAATGGTGGTGCGAATGATGTGCGAGGCTGATGAATAGTTGTTTTTCTCTATCTTGAGACGGTCCCGTAAACTGGCGTTGGTCATTTCTTTACCGGACACGTACCAGAGGCACGCATGCTGGTAGCAGGCGCGGATACGTTCCTGACGGTCCATATTGGCAAACCCACGGGGTGCATAGAGCACGGCAATGGTGTGTTGGGTTGTGGTGCGGAAGTCGGGAGGCGGCAGTTGGAACTCCTCGACGGCGGTAATGACCTTTTTGATGCCGCTGCCACGCTCTTCGCAGAAGTTCATGCGGCGCATCAGTCCGGCGAGGGCCTCGTTGCGCGACCGGGGCGGCTCGTCAATGAAGCGGAGAGGTTCGACAAGGGGCAGGCCTGGACTGGTGACTTCAAGGCGGGATCCAAACAACTCAATCATCGGTCCGGTACCCGTGATGTTGAAGTCCTGATGAATCAAGGCATTGGCCACCACTTCCCGGACGGCGACTTCGGGATAGAGGCGGATCTTCCGGCGGAGCGCCTGTCCGATCTGCTCGTTCTGCGGAATCTGGTCGTTGATCCAGGCAAGCAACGCTTCGAAACCTACGGCGTAGCCCGGCCTGGGAACGTCGCTGGCTGGATCGGGGTGTTCCTTGATTGTCTGGACTTTGTTGTCGCCCCTGTAAATGACAACGCGCGGGGCCTTGCGGGACAGGCGATCAAACCGGCGGAGGTCGGATGCAAAGAGCACGGCGCCGACGTTTGTGATTTCAAAACGGCTGCCAGATTGAGGTACGATGATTTTTTCCGCCGCCAGCCGATCCAAGATAGCCTGCCGGTTGTCCGGCAACGGAATGCCAAGCAGGTGAAAGGCAGTCACGTAGTCGATCAGGGTAAGAACATCGTCTGACGTCGCCGAAGTCAGCGCAATCCCGGGCTCAAAAGGTTTTTCGGAAAACAGCGCCCAAAGGGACCTTTCTTTTTCAGGGAAGTCCTTGAGTTTCTTTGAGTAAGTGCCAACGCGGATATATTCGACACCGGCGAAGGCAACCGGTTGATGTGATGCGGGTTGGATTTCCAGGAGAACCATATGCTTCCCGCTCACATCACCCTCATGAATGCGGATGTCGATGCGCGGTGTCAGCAGGCGCAGCAGCCAGTTCTCTAATTCTTCGTTACCTTTCTTCGTTTGTTTTGGCCGGAATGTTGTGCCCAGAAGATTCTGGGTGCCATCTTCAATTCCCCAGAGAATATATGCATGGTTTTTCCGGTTCAGAGCGGCGGCATTCGACAATGCCGAGATGTATTCTCCGATTTCCTGCGGATCGGAGTTGTTGTGCTTGAATTCCACCCACTCCGTTTCACGCGGCAGAGAACGGAGATCCTCGACAAGATGCTGAATTTCTGAATTTTTCATCTCAGAATCCCCTGTTCATGACACCACCACCGGCCCATTCTTGAGCTTTGCCAGTAGATCTTTCTCCGCACCGGCCAGCCACGTCTTGACTTCCTGCTCGTTCTTGAGCGTGCCACTGGTCAGGTGTACACGCTGAGTCTTCGGCTCCAGCAGCTTGGCAGCGGCCATAGCGGCGCGGGCGAACTGCTGGGATAGCGCGTCGGTTCTGGTTTTCCACGCCGGCAAGGCTGTCTGCTCCAGAGAACGGATCAGGTCGGCCTCGCTGCCGACGGACAGCGACGGCAGTTCGTCGATGCCTTCGTCCACGAGGATTCGTTTTCTCTGGTCGTCCTTGAGTTTCTTCCAGTTTTCGCTGGCGGTCAGGGCGGCCACCTCCTCGTTGTATGTCCTCTTGTATTCGCCGTGGGCGGCGGTCGCGGCGGCTCGGAGGGCGTCGGCCGCAGCCTTGCGGATGTCTGGCACGGGGTCGCTCGCATCGAGCAGCCGGCGTTCGGACTTCACTGCGTCAGCCTGTTTGCGGAGTTCGTCGGCTTTGGGTATGGCATCGGCGTGTTTGAGCAGAGCGCAGAGGGTTTCCCAAGCGGGCTTGCGCTTGCCGGCAAGGTCTGCCAGCTTTCCCCAGTCCTTCACCTGTTGGTCGAGAGTGTCGTGCTGATTTAGGATTTCGACCAGTTGCTCGATTCCACCGAAACCGCGAAGCGTGTCAAGATGGCTTGTCGCTGGCTTGGCCGGCATGGGCGGATCGCCGCCGGCATGGTCGGCCAGCTCCGCCAGACGGGCTAAGAACACCGGGGCCTTGGCAGTTTCCTCGTTGGGCTTGCAATCCACGCCCGCGGCATGGAACAGCTTGCGGAGTTTGATCCTTTCTTTGGCGTTGATCGTGGCCGTCTCTGCACGGAAGTCGGTCACAGATATCTTGGCCTGGTCAAGCTGCCCCTGTGATAGCGTCATGCCCTTATGGGTAGCTCGGATATGACCGGTGGTGTGCAGGACGATGAGCGCGGCGTCCACAGCATCGCGAGGCCAACCATAGGGACTGGCCTCGAAGGCGTCACGGACTTCCTTGCCCCGCTTGCCAGAGCCGACCTCCGTAAGAACTGCCGAACAGACCGGATGCTTCTCGGGAGCGTCGGTCCAGTCCACTGCGGACAGGGCCGCCTCGTCGCCATTTTTGGCTCGATTCATGACGGTGTTCCAGCGGTTGTCGTCGGCGCTCTTGAAGTTCGGGAACAGCCGGTCGAGCGACGCCTGCGCGGCGGCCTCGACCTTGGCCACGAGGTTCAATTCGAACCGCTCGCCGCCGCCGCCCTGGAAGACCTTCGCACGGTCGATCACGTCGCCTACGATCTGGTTGCGGGAGGCTTCAGCCGTGGCCATGCGCGTGGCCATGGCGTCGCGTGCCTCCCGGCCTTCGGGTGTCGTGGGCGTGCCTTTGAACTCCAGTGTGGACTTGGCCGCCTCGTACTCGACGATGGCCTTTTGGAGATCGTCGGCGCTGGCTTTGGGTATGTAGGTATAGATGATCGCACTGTCGCTGCCGGCAGCGCGAGCATCATTGACCACGGTGCTTTCCTTCTCGCCCCAGCCGTCGCGAACCCATACGGGAATATCGGTTCCACCGGCCGGCGGCGCTTCATTACCAAACTGGACCAGCAGCTTCCGTGGTTCCTTGCACTTGCCCTGCACGAGTTTTATTCCCTTGAGGGCCTCTCCACACGCGGCACTGATGAGCGAGCCGCGCTTGATCGATAGGGAAGTCGGGTCGCTGCTCAGCCGTGTCTGGCGGTTGCGAAACTCCCGATCCCACTCGCTGCTCTCGCGTGTCTGGAGGCTGTATTCGCCTTCGATCTCGATGAGCAGCGCTCCCTTATCCTGCATGGCTTTTCTGAGCCACGACGGCCGTTCGGATTCTGGCGGCGGGTCCGTCAAGAGCTTCAAGATGCGCGGGATGCGCTTGCGGAGTTCAGTCCCATCGTTGCCCAGGTCGGACACCATGAGGTCCGCCAGCATCTCCGGTGTTGCACGCACGCCGATGTCGGCCACGGCTTCCAGTGGGAGCTTGCTGACCAGGAAGATCAGACCGCAAAGTCGCTGGGCAAGTCGGCCCTCTTCAGTGCCGTCGTCGAGGTTGCGGATCGTCTCGTCGATCTCGCGGAGCAGAATGCCTGTCTTGCGCAGGTCCGGACTGATTTGCTCAAAGATAAAGTCCGCGGGAACAGTGGTGCCGAGGTCTTCCTCGGCCGTTTGCCGAACAGCCTCGTGGACGATTTTGAGTTGTGTGCGAAGCTGGCTGGCGGTACCGGGTACATCCACCGCCCGCAGGACATGCTCCCAGAAGCGTCGGCGGACCGGTAGCAATGGGTAGTCGTCCACGATGATGTCGCGGTCTTCGGCGCAGGCGGCGATGCGCGTTCCGGCAAGCTGGCGGTTGATCTCGCCGGCATGGGCGTTGAGCATTTCTTCGATGGCCTTTTTCTTGTCGGCCTTCTTCGCCAGTACGACGCGGCGTGTGACCGTCTCCACATCGGAATCGGATAGTTCCACCGGGATGGTAAACCGGCCGGTGAGCCGCTGGAGCAATCGATCCTGTGCCGCCAATGCCTGCTGGCCGGCACAGATCAGCAGCACGCGGCTGTCGAGTTGCTTGCAGAGCGCCTCGGCGACCTCCTGCACGTCCGTCGAGTGACCAGGATCGTTGCCGATGAAAAGCTGGATTTCGTCCAACACTATGACGGAACAGGGGATTTGCTTATTGACGGATAAGACCTCGCGGACCAGGCGTATGAACTCGTTGGTCGAGATGTCCTCGACCACGGGGAACTGTGCCCTCAGCGCTGCGCGCGTCTGCTTCAGGTCGGCGGCGAAGTCACGGTCGGCGTCGAGGATGGCTTTGGCAAGCACAGGGCTGACATAGAGGTCGTGAAGTTCGCTCAGGAAGTCCTTACCGGCAGCTTCGACTGCGGATTTCACCTGCTCAAAGAGGCCATTCTTTTGGAGCCATATGCAGAACTGCGCCTGCGGCAGCGACTCGGGCAAGCCTTTGGACGCCAGCACGATGCTCAGCACTGCCAGCCGGACGCTTTCGCCTCCGCCAGATGGGAGCGTGCCCGAAGCGGCGTGCAGGCCGCCGTTACGCCTGCCAAGAGTGTCGAGTTCCCGCAGAAGATCCTGCACCTCCTGAGGGAGACGGGCCAACCCGCGCGCAGTTGCGCCATCGACAAAGCGAGTATCCACCCATAGATGCCGGAACATCTTCAGGAGATGGGACTTGCCGCTGCCGTAAAAGCCGCTCACCCAAGCCGCCGGTTGCGTCGTTGAATTAACGTTTCCAAGGTAGGACTCTAGGATGCGGATCAGGCCGTCTTCGTACTGGCCTTCGCACACGAAGTGCTCCAGCTCGTAGCGTAGTGTTTCGATTTCCTTGGGGCTTGCGGCCTCTCGCACGGCCGCAACGCCGTCGTTGAGCAGCTTCGCTATGGCGGGATCACGTTGAAAGAGTTCTTTGTTTTTCATCAGTCGTTTACCCCATTATGAAGCGTGATTGGTACAGCCAGGTAATTCCAGCCGTCCCTTGCGTCCAGCAGTTGGTAGTTGTTCTCTTCGTGTCCGCCAGGGAAGAACACCACCAACCTGCCCCGGATGTCCTTGACCACCTCCTTGAGCACCAGTGAAACACGGGTGAAGCCATACAGGCATGCCACGCCCTGGATGGCAACCACGGTGTTTTCGTCCGCCCCTTCGTCCGTAAGCGCTTCGCGGAGACAACCGGCGGCGTATTGCACGAAGCCGCTCCGCAGCTTCATCGCCAACGCTTCCGGATCTTCAAAGTAGGCCTCGCGATAGTCGGTATCGGCCATCCACCGTGCAAAGGAGTTACTTATGTCCAGCAGACGCCAGCCGTGGTCGGTCGATGTGGTAGCCATCTCAAACAGTTCCAGCCGCGCTCTCAGCTTCCGTTCATCCGTTTTGGGATACACGACGAAGATGGCCTTCTGGTCGCCGGCGAGGTTGCGCTGCCACGGGGCGCCAATGTGGGCGCGATATCGAGCCGCCAGTTCTTCGATTCTTCCCATCTTATCGCCTTTCGTCGGCGGTCAGGAGCCGCGAAAAAGCCACCTCGACAACGCCGCCTGATTGGCTCATGTCCAGAAAGCCCAGTCTCCGTGCGTCCATGGCAAGATTCACGAGTTCGTCTGGTGGCGCATCGAGCACTTGCGTCCACGGGGTCTCGAAGAGTGCTGACCCGCGCGTGCCCGTGAGATGTCCAAGCAGGAGTCCGTATGCTGTGGAAGCCGCTGTCGGTGTAACGCGCTGACGAAGCTTGCGGTTACGCCCTTTGAGATGACCCGATTGGGTCCAGGAGGAAGCAGCGTTCCTCACCACTTTATCGAGAGTGCTCTCATTCAGTCGGCTGCCGACTGCACGGTTCAGCGCGTCGATCAATGGCTGGCGTGCGAGCTCTTCGCCGGGCCGCATCCGTAAGACAGGCGGCGCGGTCACTCGGAGCAGCGGGTCGCGTGCAAGGGCAAGCAACAATGCGAGGATGGTCTGTCCAGAGCGGTCTGCATACCAGAAGTGCCGCATATTCCTGAACAACAGTACATTCGCATCAAGGGCATACAGCTCCGATAGACGCTGTAAGGACAGTTTCCGAGTTGCAGCAGTCCGTTTGCCAAGGCAATTGTTCTCAATGACGGCCGTCGCATAATCATCGGGAGATGCATCTGGTTGGCAATGCGCCAATAGCGTTTGAAGCTCGTCGAGCATGATTGTGCGGCTCGTGTGCGTTCCTTTCTTGCCCCATCGAAAGCCAGCATCGCGCAAACGCGTTTCTTCTGCCATTGTGCTGGGTTGTAACCAATCTGTTGTTTGATTTGTTTCCATATAATCGTTATACCATATCGCCGGCAAATTTGCCGGCAATATTTTTTTGCGAACTGATAGAAGACACTGGCCTATAAATGAACTGAAGATAAGCGATTAGTGATGCGTCAATATCAAACCGTATTCAACAAAGTGGTTCCATTTCTTATTTTGAGGACTTTTACTTTTAATGATTTTAGAAATATGGTTGAAACAATAGGAATCTACAAATGCTACCGGTTTAATTTCGCTCCAGCTATACAGTTTAAGCTGGCGCCAGATTCCGATGCCTGAATGGCTAACTATTACTATTTCCTGATAACTCAGCGGATTCTCGCGCCGATTGCCGGCTCCTTGTCAAAACCCACCAGGGTGAGGCCGCTGGAAGCGGCGTCCGTTGCCAGAAGCATCCCGTGCGATTCCAGCCCCATCAGTTTGGCCGGTTTAAGATTGGCGACAACGACGATGGTCTTGCCTACGAGCTCTTCCGGCTGGTAATCCTTGCCCATGCCTGCTACGATCTGCCTTTCCCCGTCGATTTCCACAGTCAGCCTGATGAGCTTGTTCGATTTCGGGACGGCTTCGGCCTTCAGCACCTTTGCCGTCCGCAGATCAATCTTTTCGAACTCCTCATAGGTGATTTCCGGCTTGATCGGTTTTACCTCGATATTGGTTTTGGCCGGGGCTGCTTCCTGTTTTGTCTCTTCCACTTTGACCTCCACTCTCGGAAAAAGGGCGCCGCCCGGTTTCAGCTTGCTGCCGACTGCCAGGCCGCCCCAAATTCCCGCCTTTTCGAAATTCTCGCCGGCCGGATCGGGGATGCCGAGCTGCTCCATTATCCGGGCCGCCGAGCCGGGCATGAACGGGGAAATCAGGACAGCGACGATTCTCAGCGATTCCAGAAGGTTGTAAATAATTGCATCCAGGCGTTCTTTTTTCGCCGGCTCCCTGGCCATCACCCATGGTTCCTGCTCGACGATGTATTTGTTGGCGACACTGATAAATTCCCAGATGGCGATCAGCGCCTTGTGGAAGCCCAGCTCCGAGAAGCAAACCTCCATGGTTTCGACTGTGCGCAGGGCCGTTTCCTGTAAAAGCAGGTCCTGGGAGGCCTCCGGGGAGGGAGACGGGACTTCTCCTGCCGTGTATTTTACCGCCATCGTGATGGTCCGGCTGACGAGGTTTCCCAGGTCGTTGGCCAGATCGGAGTTGATCCGTCCGACGAGGGCCTCTTCGCTGAAGCTGGAATCCAGTCCGAACACCATGTCCCTGAGCAGAAAATAGCGGAATTGATCGAGGCCGTACTTGTCCTTCAAATCAAGGGGCTTGACGACATTTCCCACGCTTTTGGACATCTTGCCGCTGTCGACGTTCCAGTAGCCGTGCACGTTCAGATGCCGGTAAGGTTCTATCCCGGCGGCCTTCAGCATGGTCGGCCAGTAAATTCCGTGGGGCTTGAGGATGTCCTTCGCGATCAGATGCTCCGCGACCGGCCAGAATTCGCGGAACTTCTCGCCGTCCGGGTAGCCGAGCGACGTTACGTAGTTGATCAGCGCGTCGTACCAGACGTAGGTGACGTAATTTTCGTCAAAGGGGAGGGTGATCCCCCACGACAGACGGCTTTTCGGCCTTGATATGCAAAGATCCTCCAGCGGTTCGCGCAGGAAGGCAAGCGCCTCGTTCCGGTAGCGTTCCGGGCGGATAAAGTCGGGATGAGTCTCGATGTGGCGGATCAGCCATTCCTGATACCTGCCCATCCGGAAGAAATAGTTGCTTTCCCTGCGGACTTCCGGGGCTGTCTGGTGATCCGGACATTTTCCGTCCGTCAGCTCCGTTTCCCGGTAGAAGCGTTCGCAGCCGACGCAGTACAGCCCCTCGTACTCGCCGAAATAGATGTCTCCCCCGGCATGCACCTTCTGCAGAATCTGCTGGACTGTCCGGATGTGGTTCGCATCGGTTGTCCTTATGAAATAATCGTTTGTTATATCCATTTGCGGCCAGAGCGAGCTGAACTGGGCGCTGATCTTGTCGGCGTATTCCTTGGGGGTGATCCCCGCCTCTTTTGCCGCCTCCGCAATCTTGTCGCCATGTTCGTCGGTGCCGGTTGTAAAGAAGGTGCGAACGCCCCGGAGGCGGCGGTAGCGGGCCATGACATCGGCGACAACGGTGGTGTAGGCGTGCCCGATGTGGGGCGAGGCGTTTACATAGTAGATAGGCGTGGTAATGTAAAAGGCGTCTTCCATAAATTCCTTCCTGTGAATGAATCATTTATCCTGTAATTTTGACGTCATGGGTCTTGTAAGTCGCTTCTCTTCTGTCTTCCAGCATGACGACGACCTCTTCCCGGAGGATGTTCTGGCGGATTACCTTCCCGAGGCCTTCCGGGGTCTGGACTGTTTTCCCCGGTTTCGGCATCTCCTTTTTAAGACCGACGTAGGCATCGTATTCGAATGCCAGGCAGCACATCAGCCGGCCGCAGAGGCCGGAAATTTTTTCGGGGTTGAGGGACATGTTCTGCTCTTTCGCCATCTTGACCGAGACACGGTCCGTGTTGTGCAGAAAGCTGCCGCAGCAAACCTCCCGGCCGCAGATTCCCAGACCTTTGAGGATCTTTGTCTCCTGCCGGGCCCCTATCTGTTTCAGCTCGATGCGGGTTCGGAATTTCTGCAGCAGATCCTTGACCAGATCCCGAAAATCGACCCGGCATTCCGAGGCGAACGAGAAGATCATTTTGCTTTTGTCGAAGAGGCATTCCACCTCGACGAGCTTCATGGGAAGCCCCTTCTCGGAGATTCTGCCGGTGCAGTACCGCATGGCCTCTTTTTCCAGCCTGCTGTTTTCCGCCCTTGTCTGCAGGTCTTCGTCGGTTGCCGATCGCAGCACCTTTTTTAGATTATTCAGGTGCAGGGGAGGGGCCATGGTCTTTACGGCCTCAGCCACCATTCCAATCGCCGGGCCGTTGTCCGTGTCAACCAGAACGAGGTCGTCCCTCTGCAGCAGCAGCTCGCCGGCATCGAAACTGTATGTCTTGCCTTCCTTCTTGAATTTGATGCCAATTATATTTTTCAATGAAAATCACCTGTTTGCCTGTCTGTTTTATCTTTCATGCGAGACTAACCAGCATGGCTTCCAAAGTCAAGGTTTTGTTGGAATTTCGGGAGATGGCGTCCATGGCTTGTCCCACAAGCGCCATATTCTTGAGGATTTCCCGCCCCGACAGGCGATTGGCCAGGGCTGAAATGGAATCTGACCAGTCCTTGAACAACAGCATTTCCTTGTCGCCGGTTTCTTTCAGGATCAGCGAATCCCGGTAGGCGTTCTGCATTATCTGGAGCCTCTGCGATATCTCTTCCCGCTCTGTTCCCAGACGGCGGGCGAAGGCGAGCCTTTTTATCAGGTCCGCCGGGTTGTCATCGGCAAGCCGCTTCAGTATTCCATTGCGGATGGCGATGTAATCTTCCTTTTTCATCTCGATTGCGTCGCCGATGCTTCCGAGCGAGGCCGCGGCGATTGCCTCGGCTTCGTCGTCGGCGAACCCCTGCTGTCCACGGAGAAAGTCGGCTACCTCGGCTTTCTGCAAAGGGGAGAAGCGCAGGGCCTGACAGCGGGAGAGGATTGTAACCGGCAGCGCATGCGGCCGGGCGGAAGTCAGGATCAGGACGTTATCCGCCGCAGGCTCTTCCAGTGTCTTGAGCAGGGCATTGGCCGCTGCGGGATTCATCTTGTCGGCGTCCGGCAGGATAAAGACCCGTTTGCCGGTTTCCGGCCGGAAGGCCATCTTTGCCCTTATTTCCTTTACCGCGTCGATCTTGATGAACTGGCCATCAGCGGCAACGGTAATGATATTGGGATGATTTTTATGCTCGGCCTTCAGGCAGGAGGCGCAGACACCGCACGGCGGATCGGCGGCGGGGCAGTTAAGCGCCCGGGCGAATGCCGAGGCGGCCGTCTTCTTCCCGACCCCCTCTTTTCCATAAAAGATATAGGCATTGGCAACCCTGTTGCCGGCCATGGCGCTCTTCAGGATGGCGAGCGGCTTTTTATGCCCGTATATCTGCTGGAAGCCCAAATCCGTTCACCCCGCCTCTGTCAGTGACTCCAGCAGACGGCAAACGTCCCGCTGGATTTCCTCCGGGGCGCCGGACGCATCGACAACCCGGAATCGTTGCGGCGCTTCTCCGGCAAGCTGCAGATAACCATCCCTTACCCGGTGGTGGAAGTTTATCTCTTCCTGTTCGAAGCGATCCTCCGCGCTGCCGGGAGCGCTCTGTTCCGCCCGCTTCCGGGCCCTCCTTAAACCGGCCTCTGCCGGCAAATCGAACAAAATGGTGAGCTCCGGCTCCAGGCCGCGCGATGAAAATTCGTTCAACCATTTGACGCTGCCGAAATCTATCCCCCTGCCGAATCCCTGGTAGGCCAGGGTCGCATCGGCATAGCGATCGCAGAGCACCCATCTGCCTTCCTGCAGCGCCGGAATGATCGTTTCCGTCACGTGCTGGGCGCGGGCGGCCGCGAACAGCAGCAGTTCCGCCTCGGCGCCGATCTCCCAGGAGCGCCGGTTCAGCAGCAGCTCGCGTATCTTCAGGCCGAGAGGCGTTCCTCCCGGTTCGGCAGTGGCGAGTACGGGTATGCCGCGCCTCTGCAGCCATGCCTCGGCGAGCCGCAACTGGGTGGTCTTGCCGCATCCCTCGATCCCGTCAAACGTGATAAATCTCTTCACCTTATCTACCTGAAATTGCAATGATTGTTTCCGACGTCAAAAAACAGTCGGGGAAAGGCCGCGATGGGCATCGGCCGCGGCGCTTTCCCCTGTTTGCTGTACAAACCTCTGTAAAAACCTTCCTGCCGGACTATTCAGCCGGATTGATCGCTTCCACAGGACACTGCTCTGCGCATGTTCCACAGTCCGTGCAGAGTTTGGGGTCGATTACGTATTTGTCGTCGCCCTCGCTGATCGCCTCTACCGGACACACACTCTGACATGAACCACAGGAAATGCACTCATCGGTAATAAAATGCGCCATTTTTCTAATCCTCCTTCAATAGTTTTAATTTGACTGCAAGCAAACGAACCAACGAAAAAGTTTCGCTCTTCTAAACTGAAACCACTGACGTGACTTCAGGGATTTCTCTTTTAAGGGTTTGTTCCACAACGTTTTTCAAAGTCAACTGGGCCATCGGGCAGCCATGGCAGGCGCCGGTCAGCCGCACCTTTACAATTCCCTTTTCGTCCACATCCACGAACTCGATATTTCCGCCGTCTGCCTGAAGCGCCGGCCTTATCCTGTCAACGGCTTCTTTAATCCTGTCTTTCATTTCCACCCTCTGAATCCGCCTTCCCAAGCCCTGCGTCTTTTAATGAGGCATCCGGTCCGTCATTTCCCGGATGAGCCCTTTGGCCATATTTGCGATATCCGGCTTGACGATCAGATATTCGCTCAGCCGGCTATGGGCCGCATTCCACAGTATCTGCCCGGTTTTTGCCTCTACCATCGTTATGCTGAATCCCACTTTTGCCACTTTTTTGTCGTTCGCCGCGGCATAATTCCAGGAGTCGACGCGGTTAATCAAAAAGGCCTCCGTGCCGGTCAGAGCTCCAATTCTTTTACTCAGTTCAGGGTCGGAAAATTTTAACCTGGCCAGTTTTGTCAGATATTCCGAAACTGTCCTGCGGAGTTCCTCCTCTTTTCGGAGCTGCTCCGCGATCTTTTCGCCCCCGAGCACCCTTTCGAACCATTGCCGTTCGGTCAGCGCCTCGGCAAAAAGACGATCCGCAATCCCCGCTGCCTCGGGAAAGGCCGCTACATCAGCCGGCAGGACCAATATCTGCCGGGGATGGACATCTTTGGCTTCCGGGGCAACTTCCGAATAACGCAGCCCCCCGCAGGCCGACAGGCCCGTCAGCAAAAAAATGAGTGCAAATATCTGAATCTTTTTCACGCCACTCTCCAGTTCACGGGGCAGGAGCGCCTGTCGCCAAAAGCCATAACAGCGAGCTTATTCCGGCGACAATATAGCCGCCCTCCAGAAATCCCTCCAATACAACCCCGGAAAATGCCGACCTTCTATCATATAGTTTGAAACAAATCCACATATAAAAGATGGTGATCAACTGGAAAAAACCGACTGTCGCGGAGACGCCGGCAACGGAGGAAAAAGGCAGCAGAATCGCAAGAAAAAGACAGATTGCCTTGAGAATGACAAGCGTTTTCCTCTCCCCGATAAGTACCGGCAGCGTCTCCTGGCCGATCAGACGGTCGCGCTGGATGTCGAGGATGTCCGACATCGCGGAGCGGATAAAAACGATGCCCGCCGTGAAGATAAACGCCACCCAGAGGCCGGGGGAGAACAGTGAGCCGTCCTCCAGCCGGGGGAGAAGGGCGGCGGCTATTGCCCAGGCGCAGGCGGTGGAGATGTTTTTCGATCCCGGGATATCCCGGAGGCTTTTAAAACGGAATCCGAACGGCAGGAACCTCATGTTGTAGAGTATGCCGAGCAGGGAGATTGCAAAAAGGACCGAAAAAGATTTTCCTCCGGCGGCGAAGGCAAGCGAAAGCGCAACGATGATTGAACCGGCCGCCAGCGTCAGATAGAGTTTTTCATGGATAAGGTACGATTCCTCGCGAAAGGAGCTGATGCTGCTGGTTTTTCTGTTGATAAAGCGGTTCAGCACGTGCATTGCGTAAACATAAAAAGAGGCGGTAAAAACGGGGAGGGGGGCCGGCGGCACCCCCTGGAGGAGCATCGCGGTAAACGACAAAAAACCCGCGCCGATTGCCGAGTAGATGTCTGCGCGTACCGCAAAGACCCATATCTTGAATAAACGATGGAGCAGTTCCTCCCGTTTTCCCATCCGGCTGTTCAGATGGTCCACGACGCGGTCGATAATCCAGTTGGGGGTTGAGGCGCCCGCCGAGACGCCGATCTGTCTGTACGGATCCAAATCGAGGCCCTGCAGCTCAGCGGCGGTTTCTATATGGAAGGTCGGCTTGTTTTTGATTGTTGCAAGTTCCGCAAGACGCCTTGTATTGGCGCTGTTTTTCCCGCCCACGACGAAAACGGCGTCGGATTGTGCGGCGAGCGTTTCGATCTCGGTCTGACGTTTTTCCGTCGAATCGCAGATCGTATTGAAAATCACCGCGGCCGGAAACCGCTCCTTCACCTTTGCGACAATTTCATTGTAGACGTTGAGACTCTGCGTCGTCTGGGCTACCACGCATACCTTCTCAAAGGACGGCAGCGCGTCAACGTCGGCGGGGGCGCCGATTATGACCCCCGCATCTCCGGCAAATCCCAACAGCCCGTTTACCTCGGGATGTTCCCTGTCGCCGGCGATCAGAACCGTGAAGCCGGTTGAGGCGTGTTTTCTGATTATCATCTGCACGCGGGTTACCTTCGGGCAGGTGGCGTCGATGACGGTAAAACCCTTTTCTTCAATCTCTTCCCTTTCCCGGGGCGGGATGCCGTGGGCGCGGATAACGACGGAAGAGCCCGGCGGAGCGCCTTCCAGCTCGGCGGAGCGCTTGATGGGGACAATGCCTCTTTCCCGCAGCAGCTCGATTGTCTGGGGGTTGTGAATCAGCGGGCCGTAAGTGTAGATGGTGGCGTGTTCCCTGTTGCTTGCCATCTCGAGCACCATCTCGACCGCCCGTTTGACGCCCATGCAGAATCCGGCGGTTTTTGCCAGTTTTACGCCCATTGGGGGATGTCCTTGTAAATATTCATGTCATTTTACCTTATTGTTGCTTTCCTGCCCGTCTGCCGCAGCTTTCCTTCAGCCGCTGCCTTTCTTTAAATGGAGAAAAAATTCTCTGTTGCCCGCCGGACCGAGGAGCGGGGAGGCGCATCGTCCCAGGACCGCGAGTCCGATTTCGCGGCAGAAGGTTTCCAGTTGGGCGAGGGTGCGTTCGTGAAGGAGCGGATCCCGGACGACGCCCTTTGCCCCGACTTCGCCCCGGGCTACCTCGAACTGGGGCTTGACCAGACAGATCAGGGAAGCCCCGTTACCCATCAGTCCGAGAACCGGGGGAATGACCGTGCGCAGCGAGATGAAGGAGGCATCGATCACGGCTATATCTATTTCGTCCGCAATTTCCGACCCGTCGCAATTGCGGATATTTGTCCTTTCGATGTTGACGACGCGGGGATCCGTGCGGAGCTTCCAGGCGAGCTGTCCGTAGCCGACATCCACCGCATAAACCTTCCTTGCCCCCGCCTGGAGAAGGCAGTCGGTGAAGCCGCCGGTGGAGGCTCCGACGTCAAGGGCGACGAGTTCGCGGACGGAAAGACGGAAAGTCTCGAGGGCGCCGTCCAGTTTGATCCCTCCCCGGCTCACATAGCGGTGCGCGTCGCCCCTGATGCGGATATTTGCATCGGCGGGAAACATTGTCCCCGCCTTGTCGGCGACCTGATCGCCGGCGATAACCACCCCTTCGAGGATAAGCGCCCGCGCCCGCTGCAGGCCGTCGGCAAGTCCCCGCTCGACAAGCAGGTTATCCAGACGAATTTTCGAGAGCTTTTTCATCTGCACAGGCACATTCAATCCCCTCCGCCTGCCATGGAAAGGGAAGGGAGCGGTTTGGGGCTGCCCGCGGTTTCCATCATCATTGCCCCATGAGCTTGCGGGCCGCTGCGGCAATTCCCTCCGCGTCGAGTCCGAACATCCGCCGCAGTTCCCGCACGGCGCCCTGCGGGGCAAATTCATCCGGCATGCCGAGGCGGGTTACGGAGACTCCGCCTTTGCCCTTATCGGCCAGCAGCTCCAAAATGGCGCTTCCGAAGCCTCCCGCCAGTGAATTTTCCTCCACTGTCAGGAATTTCTTGATTTTTTCAGCAGTCTTCAGGAGCAGTTCCTCATCGAGCGGCTTGACGAACCGGCCGTTTATCACCAGCGCCGGAATTCCTTCTTCATGAAGAATTCTTGCGGCTGCCAGGGCGGGATGAACGCAGGCGCCGATGGCGATTATCGCCAGTTTTGCCCCCTCCGGGTCATGGACGATTTCGCCCTTTCCGATCGGCAGGGTTTGCGGATGCTCGTCGAGGATCGCCCCCACCCCTGCGCCCCGGGGGTAGCGGAGCGATACGGGCATGTCGCACTCCACTGCGGTCTTCAGCATGTGTTGGAGCTCGTTTTCGTCCTTCGGCGCCATGACGATCAGGTTGGGGACGGCCCGCAGAAAGGAGAAGTCGAAAATTCCGTGGTGCGTCGGGCCGTCTTCGCCGACAAATCCGCCCCGGTCCATCGCCATTACAACGTGCAGCCCCTGCAGGCAGATATCGTGGATCACCTGGTCATAGGCCCGCTGCATGAAGGTGGAATAGATCGCCACAACCGGAACGATTCCCTGCGTTGCCAGACCGGCGGCGAATGTCACCCCATGCTGTTCGGCGATGCCTACATCGTAAAACCTCTCGGGAAACTGCGCCGCAAAGCTGTCGAGTCCCGTTCCTTCGGGCATCGCCGCCGTGATTGCCGCGATGCGCGGGTTGTCCCGGGCGAGTCTTACCATGGTTTTCCCGAAAACCCTGGTATAGGAGACGGGCGCCGGGGGGCCGCATTCCGCGAGGGTCTTGCCGGTCTGAATGTCGAAGGGTGCAATGCCGTGAAACCGGGCGGGATTGTCTTCCGCGAATTTGTATCCCTTTCCCTTTTTCGTTATTACATGGACCAGCACCGGTCCTTCCATATCCTTCACGTTTTGCAGGTTGCCGATCAGATGATCGAGGCGGTTTCCCTCCAGGGGGCCGATATAGGTGAACCCCAACTCTTCGAAGATGGCCCCGGGGACGAAGAATGTCTTCAGCGATTCCTCAACCTGGCGGGAAAATTTCAGCATCTGTTCGCCGATTCCGGGGATCGACTTAAAAAAGGTTTTCATCTCCGTCCGCAGCTTGTTGACGGTCTGACCGGTCATGACCCGGTTCAGATAGGAAGACAGGGCGCCGACATTGGGCGAGATCGACATTTCGTTGTCGTTGAGGATGATAATCAGGTTCTTGTGCCGGTCGCCCGCCCAGTTCAGACCTTCAAAGGACATTCCGGTGGACATTGCCCCGTCGCCGATAACGGCGATGACCCGGAAATCCTCTTTCTTCAGGCAGCGCGCCTCCGCCATTCCCGCTGCGGCGGAGATGGATGTCCCGCTGTGCCCGACGTCGAAGGTGTCATAGGAACTCTCCGCCCGCTTCGGAAAGCCGCTCAGCCCGTTTAACTGCCGCAGGGTCTCGAATTGTTCCCTGCGCCCGGTTATGAGCTTGTGGGCGTAGGTTTGATGACCGACGTCCCAGACGAGCAGGTCGCGGGGCGTGTTGAAGACGTAATGAATGGCGAGCGTCAGCTCCACCACTCCGAGGGAGGGGGCGAGGTGTCCGCCCCGCCGGGAGACGGTGTCCAGCATCTTTTCCCGTATTTCCTGCGCCAGCAGGGCAAGGTCGGGAAGCGGGAGTTTTCTGATATCGGCAGGGCTGTTTATCCCCGGCAGAATGGCATGGCTGTCTTTTTCGGTCATTTTTCAGGATTTCCTGTCCAGTATGTATTTTGCTGTGGCACGCAGCGGCGTTGCCCGGCCGTCGAAGCTCTCGAGGAACGAAATCGCCTCTGCCACAAGTTCGGCGGCCCGGGCGCGCGAGGCGTCTATTCCCAGAAGCTGCGGAAAGGTGACCTTCCCGAGCGCCGCGTCGCTGCCCGTTTTTTTACCCATAAGCTTCGCATCTCCTTCAACGTTCAGGATGTCGTCGGCGATCTGAAAGGCGAGCCCGATCCTTTCCCCGTAGGCGGAAAGCGCCGCGAGCGCGTCTTCTCCGGCTCCGGCAAGAATGGCGCCTGTCCTCAGCGAGATGCGCAACAGCGCGCCGGTTTTATGCCGGTGGATCGTGCAGAGTTCCTCCAGATTGCCCTTTTTCCCTTCCGCGCGGACATCGAGCGCCTGTCCGCCCACCATTCCCCGATAACCGGCGGCGCGGGCGATCTCGCAGGCGACAGTCAAAAGCCGGTCCGGGGGCGTTTCCGGCATTTTCGTCCAGTCTGTCAAGAGATAAAACGCCTCCGTCAAAAGGGCGTCGCCGGCAAGCACCGCCATGCCCTCGCCGAAGACCTTGTGCGATGTCAATCTTCCCCGGCGGTAGTCGTCGTTGTCCATCGCCGGCAGATCGTCGTGGATGAGCGAATAGGCGTGGATCATCTCCAGCGCGCAGGCCGCCGGCAGAATCGCCTCCGCCTTTGCGCCGACGGCCTCCGCGGCGGCCATGCAGAACACCGGCCTGATCCTTTTGCCGCCGGCCAGCAGGCTGTAGCGGGCGGCGGCGCAGATGTTCGCGTATTCCCCGGTCTCTTCGGAAAAATAACCGGCAAGAGCATTATCTATAAGTTTTCTTTGCCTTGCCAGGTAAGCGGGGAGCGAAAAATCAGGGTTCATCGTCGGCTCCGGCAAAGGGCGCGGTTGTGAGTTTTTCCCCATCATGGAGCAGAATTTCCACCTTCCGCTGCGCCTCATCGAGCGTCTTCGAGCAGTTGCGGGAAAGCTTGATCCCTTCCTCAAAGGCGGCGAGGGATTCCTCCAGAGTCATTTCCCCCGTTTCCATCCGGCGGACAAGCTCCTCGAGTTTTGCCAGCATCACCTCAAATTTTTCTCTGGACATAAACGCTCCTTAAATATTTAATATTCATTGCTTTCCGAGCTTTTTTGTGAGCTGATGACTTTCGCGCCCAGCTTTCCCTCCGCGACCAGGATTTCGATCTCCTGCCCGATGGCGGCGTCCGCCGCCCGCCGGATGATCCGGCCGTCCGGCAGGCGGCGGACGATGCTGTAGCCCCGTTTGAGAACGGCGTTTGGAGCCAGCGACGCAAGTACGGCGGATGCCCCTGCCGCGCGATTTTTTTGCAATGCAAACAACTTCTCCCAGGCCGTTTGCAGGAGGCGGCCCCGCTCTCTTAAAACAGTCCGCTTCCCTTCAATAATCGATCTCGGATCCTGATAATTCAGGCGGAGGGCCAAGCCGGCCAGTTCCCTGCTTTTCATTTCCCGCTGGCGAATGGCTGCAAGTTTTATCCGTTCGCTGTAGTCATCGAGGGTCAGCCGGGCATCGATTAGACGTCTTTGCGGGTCCTTCAGTCTTTGCTGCAGGGAGGCGGCAGATTCCCGGCGCTGCGTGATCTGCCGGCGGAGGAGCTCGGTCAGACGGCCGCGGAGTCCCTCCAGGGAATTCCGCAGTTCGTCGCGCCGGGGGACAGCCAGCTCGGCCGCCGCCGACGGGGTGGCGGCGCGCAGGTCAGCCGTAAAGTCGGCAATTGTAAAGTCCGTCTCATGCCCTACCGCCGAGATGACCGGTATCCGGGAAGCGGCAATCGCCCGGGCCACCCTTTCATCGTTGAACGGGGCGAGATCCTCCAGCGAGCCTCCGCCCCGGGCGATGATTATGACGTCAATATCCTCGAAGAGCTGTAAATAACCGAACGCTTTTATGATTTCGGCCGGCGCTTCCGCTCCCTGGACGCGCGTCGGGGCGATCAGGATATCGACCGAGGGAAAGCGGCGGCGGGTGACTATCAGGATATCCCGGATGACGGCCCCGGAAGGGGAGGTGATTACCCCGATTCTTTGCGGCAGAAAGGGAAGCCGCTTTTTCCGTTCGGCCGCGAAAAGCCCCTCGGCGGCAAGGCGGGTCTTGAGCTGTTCGAAGGCCTTTTGAAGAGCGCCCAGTCCCCGCGGTTCCACGGTTTCGATGATGAGCTGATACTCCCCCCGGGGCGGATAGACCGTCACCCGCGCAAGACAGACTATGTTCATTCCCTCCTCAACGGCAAAAGCGGAAAGGCCGTTTTTCCCGGCGCCGTAGGGATTTCTGAAGATCACCGCCCGGATCTGACTTTTTGCGTCCTTGAGCGTGAAATAGACGTGTCCCGACGGGGGGCGTCGCAGATTTGACACCTCCCCCTCGATCCGCACAAAGGACAGCTCCTCTTCCAGGAGGTTCTTTATCCGATCGTTTAACGTCGAAACGCTAATAATTTCTGACAAATATCTCGTATTCACGGGCTGAAGCTATCAGATAACGCCGCCTGTGACAAGACCGAATTTCAACAGCGAATTGCTTGTCCCGCAAAACGCTGAACGGCAAGACTTGCAGTCATTTTGCCGGCAACGAAAAAAATTACGAAAAAAATTATTGACAGGCGAAACGGAATCTTCTAAGTTCATCGCCAGCCGGGGAAGCTCCCCTGGGAGCGGCGGCTGAGATCGAGAAACGATGGGGATGTAGTGGTAAGGTGAGAACGATGGCGCAAAGAGCGAACATTATCGAGACGAACATTCTGTCCGGCATTTCGGGCCTCGCTCTTCTTTGCCTTCCGCACAGGAGCTGTCGCCCGCCGTTTTTAGGTAATCCGTAAACAAATTCAAAAACGAGAAACCTGAAGGCCATGGGCGGCAAAGCCCATGGCCTTTTTTTTGTCTGAAAGGAGAAAGTCATGGAGGAAAAAATGGAGAAGGTAGTTATTTTCGATACAACATTGAGGGACGGCGAACAATCGCCGGGGGCCAGCATGAATCCGGAGGAGAAACTCCGGATCGCCCGTCAACTGGAGAGGATGGGGGTGGATGTGATCGAGGCCGGTTTCCCCGTCGCCTCGGAGGGTGACTTCACATCGGTGCAGCAGATTGCCCGGGAGATCAGGGGCTGTCAGATCGCGGCCATAGCCCGGGCCAACAGGGACGACATCGACCGCGCCTGGCAATCCGTTGCCGGGGCGGCCAACCCCCGCATCCATACATTTATTTCCTCCTCCGACATCCATCTTCAGTACCAGCTCGAGAAGTCCCGCAGCCAGGTGCTCGAGGAGGCGATCGCCGCCGTTGCCCATGCCCGCACCCTGACTGCCAATGTGGAGTTCTCGCCGATGGACGCCACCCGCAGCGACCATGACTACCTCTGCCAGATGGTCGAGGCGGTCATCGCCGCGGGGGCGACAACGGTGAACATCCCCGACACGGTCGGTTACGCCATCCCCGATGAGTTCGGGGCGCTCATCGCCCTGCTCTTTAAGCGGGTGCCGAACATCGGCCAGGCGGTAATCTCCGCTCACTGCCATAACGATCTGGGGCTGGCTGTCGCCAACACGCTGGCCGCCGTCCAAAACGGCGCGCGCCAGGTGGAGTGCACGATCAACGGGATCGGCGAGCGGGCGGGCAACTGCGCCCTGGAGGAGGTTGTCATGGCGCTCAAGACCCGCAAGGATCTCTTCGGCCTCTACACGGGGATCAAAAGCGAATACATCCACCAGGCCTCGCTGCTGTTGACGCAGATCACCGGCGTTGCCGTCCAGCCGAACAAGGCGATCGTCGGGGCCAACGCCTTCGCCCATGAATCGGGAATCCACCAGGACGGGATGATCAGGGAGAAAAGCACCTACGAGATCATGACCCCCCAGTCGGTCGGCATTTCGGAAAGCAGCATGGTGCTGGGGAAGCACTCGGGCCGCCACGCCATCGCCAAGCGCCTCAAGGAGATTGGTTACGATCTGGCCGGGGGGGCGGAGCTCAACCGGGTCTTTGTCCGCTTCAAGGAGCTGGCCGATCTGAAGAAGGAGGTCTTTGACGAAGACCTCGAAGCGATCGTTAAAGATTGAAGGAGAGAAACGCTATGGGAATGACGATTTCGGAAAAGATACTCAGCCGGCATGCGGGGCTTGACGCTGCTTCCCCCGGGATGCTGATCAACGCGAAGGTGGATATCGCCCACGGCAACGACATTACGGCCCCGATCGCCATCGACGCCTTCCGCAAGGCAGGGGGGAAAAAGGTCTTTGACCGCACGCGGGTCGTTCTGATCCCCGACCACTTCAGTCCTAACAAGGATATTGACTCGGCGGAGCAGTGCAAGATGATGCGCGACTTTGCCCATGAGCAGGAGCTGGTCCATTACTACGAGGTGGGCGAGGCGGGCGTCGAGCACGCCCTGCTGCCCGAGAAGGGGATCGTCGTTCCCGGCGACCTGACCGTCGGCGCCGACAGCCACACCTGCACTTATGGGGCGCTGGGGGCCTTTTCCACCGGCGTGGGCAGCACGGACCTCGCCGCCGCGATGATGACCGGCGAGCTCTGGTTCAAGGTTCCCGAGACGATGAAGTTCGTTTACCACGGCAGGCTTAACCCCTGGGTGGGCGGCAAGGACCTGATCCTCTACACCATCGGCCTGATCGGCGTGGATGGGGCCATCTACCGGGCTATGGAGTTCACCGGAGAAACGATCGCACAACTGACGATGGCCGACCGGTTCACCATGTCGAACATGGCCATCGAGGCGGGGGGCAAGGCCGGGATCTTTATCCCCGATGCGGTAACCGAGGCCTATGTGGAGGGGCGGGCGCTCCGTCCCTGGACCTTCTACACCTCCGATCCCGACGCGGTTTACCACTCGGTCATCGACATCGACGTCGCGAAGATCGAGCCCCAGGTCTCCTTTCCCCACCTGCCCTCCAACGCCCGGGGAATCAGCGCTGTGGGCGACGTGAAGATTGACCAGTCGGTCATCGGCTCCTGCACCAACGGCCGGATCGAGGACCTGCGCATTGCGGCCGGGGTTCTCAAGGGGCGGCGCATTGCCCCCGGCTACCGGCTGATCGTCATCCCCGCCACGCCCGCCGTTTACCGCCAGGCGCTGCAGGAGGGGCTCTTCGACATCTTTCTCGACGCCGGCGGCGTGATCAGCCCGCCCACCTGCGGCCCCTGCCTGGGCGGCTACATGGGGATCCTGGCCAAGGGGGAGCGGTGCGTCTCGACGACGAACCGCAACTTTGTGGGGCGGATGGGGCACAAGGGAAGCGAGGTTTACCTTGCCGGGCCGGCTGTGGCCGCGGCGACGGCGGTACTGGGCAAGCTCGCCGGACCCGACCAGTTGCAATAGCAGTCAACTACACCGGGGAGAAAATCCCCCCTCCGAAAGGACGTGACTATATGAAATTCAAGGGAAAAATCTGGAAATTCGGCGATAACATTGACACCGACGCGATCATCCCGGCGCGCTATCTGAACATCTGGGATCCCCAGGGGCTGGCCGCCCACTGCATGGAAGACGCATCGCCCGGGTTCGCAAAGCTGGTAAAGCCCGGCGACATCATTGTCGGCGGCGAGAATTTCGGCTGCGGCTCCTCCCGGGAGCATGCCCCCATTGCCATCAAGGCCGCCGGGGTCGCCTGCGTGGTGGCCAGGAGTTTCGCCCGCATCTTCTACCGCAACTCCTTCAACATGGGGCTGCCGATCTTCGAGTCCCGGGAGCTTTGGGAGAAGGCGCAGGAGGGGGAGGAAATCGAGGTTGACGCCGACATGGGGTTTGTCCGGGCAGGCGCGGCGCTCCTGCCGATCCAGCAGGTGCCGCCCTTCATGCAGGAACTCATCGCCGACGGCGGCCTGATGAATCACATCGCCAAAAAAGCCTTTCCATGATATAATAGCCGATATTCATCAAAGTAAGACAGGAGACGCTTGTTATGAAGAAGAAGGATAATGTTAAAAAACCGAAGTTCAATGTCCATGCAAAGAAAGAGCTGCTGAAGAATCCGGTTCAGCACGTCGACATCTCCTCTTTCGATGCGACCCCGATCGTCGAGGCGATGAAGGGGATGTCCTTTACGGCAAGGGACCTGGCTGTGGCGGCTGATACTTACGACCGCATGCTCGCCGAGAAAAAGTGCGGGATCATCCTGACTGTCGCCGGCAGCACCAGCGCCGCCGGCTGCATGCAGATTTACGTCGATATGGTGAAAAACAACATGGTGGATGCGATCGTTGCGACCGGGGCGACCGTCGTGGACATGGATTTTTTCGAAGCGCTGGGTTTCCGCCATTATCAGGGCACCCCGTTTGTCGACGACCGCGTGCTTCGCAGCCTCTACATCGACCGGATTTACGACACCTACATCGACGAGGAGGAGCTGCAGATCTGCGACAAGACTATCCAGATCATTGCCGACGGCCTGGCGCCGCGTCCCTACTCCTCGCGGGAGTTCATCCGGGAGATGGGGCGTTACCTCGTGGAAAACTCCGTCAAAAAGGACTCGCTCGTCCAGGCGGCCTTCGAGCATGATGTGCCGATCTTCTGCCCCGCCTTTTCGGACAGCAGCGCCGGGTTCGGTCTGGTGATGCATCAGGTGAAAAACCCGAAGAAGCACCTTTCCATCGATTCGGTAAGGGATTTTCTGGAGCTCACCCAGATCAAGATCAAGGCGAAAACGACGGGGCTTTTGATGATCGGCGGCGGCTCCCCGAAAAACTTTGCCCAGGACACGGTTGTCTGCGCCGAGATACTGGGGAAGGACGCAGACATGCACAAGTATGCCGTCCAGATAACCGTTGCCGACGTCCGCGACGGCGCCTGCTCCAGCTCCACGCTCAAGGAGGCGAATTCCTGGGGGAAAGTGGACATCACAAACGAGCAGATGGTCTATGCGGAGGCGACTTCGGTGCTCCCCCTGCTGGCGAGCTATGCGTATCACCGGGGCAACTGGAAGAATCGCAAAGCATGGCGTTTCTCCACGCTGTTCGATTGAGATTTTGCCCGGGGAAGGCTAAAGAGCGTGCGTATCTGAAACGGCCTTCTCCAGGGCATCTTCAATAAAGGCATCGAGGTAATTGCAAAACTCCGTGTCATGCCCGAAAGCAAAGCTTAATGTTCATAATGCTTTTGTCGGGCATCCATGATTGCAATTGGTTGCAGTTTTCTGGCAAGAAAAAACCAGCTATTTCTAACTGGTTTCTCCTCTTCTTTGGACTGTGAAAAACGTTGTAAAATTATGGATTGGTGGAGATGAGGGGGATCGAACCCCTGGCCTCGGCGTTGCGAACGCCGCGCTCTCCCAGCTGAGCTACATCCCCATTGGATTGACAACAACCGGATAACAAACTCCCCCGGAAAACTGCCGCGTTACATATACGATTCACGGCCGGGCTGTCAAGAAATATTGCCGCTCCTTTTTCTTGACAGCGGGGACGTCTTTTTCTATAGTCGCCCGGCATTGCTTTCCGGTCTTCGAATAACATAATATCGGGCGGCGCGTTCCTCGGGCGGGGCGCCATCGCGGAAATTGGCGCAAGTTATCCGTAATCGTTCGATCATACAACCTTAAGGAGATCATCCATGGCAAAAATCGACGCGTTTTTCCAGTTGATGCACGACGAGGGGGCATCCGATCTGCACCTGGTGACCGGGCAGCAGCCGGCCATCCGGATTCGCGGGGAGATTGAACGGATAAAATACGACGTCCTGACCAATGACGGTCTGAAGGCGATGCTCTATGAAATTGCCCCCGAACACAAGGTGAAGCAGTTCGAGGAGACCGGCGATGTTGATTTTGCCTACGAAATCCCGGGGCTGGCCCGTTACCGCGCCAATTTTTTTCAGCAGCAGTTCGGGTGCGCGGCTGTCTTCCGGGAGATTCCGAGCACGATTGTTTCCGCCCAGCAACTGGGTTTGCCCCCGGTTATCTCCAAGCTGGCGTCGCTTCCCCGGGGACTGGTGCTGGTTACGGGGCCGACCGGCAGCGGCAAGTCAACGACGCTTGCGGCGATCATCAACGAGGCCAATATCACCCGCAAGGATCACATCATAACGATCGAGGACCCGGTGGAGTTTGTCCACCAGAGCCAGTCCTGCATCGTCAACCACCGGGAGGTGGGCCGGCATACGAAGTCCTTTACGGCGGCTCTGCGGGGCGCGCTGCGCGAGGATCCGGACATCATTCTGGTCGGCGAGCTCCGCGATCTGGAGACGATCTCGCTTGCCGTCGAGGCGGCCTCCACCGGCCATCTCGTTTTCGGCACGCTGCACACGACCAGCGCCGCCAAAACCGTTGACCGGGTCATCGAGGTGTTCCCTGCGAGCGAGCAGATGCAGATCCGCTCGACGCTTTCCGACGGCCTCCGGGCGATCGTCGCCCAGGTTCTTTTCAAAAGGATAGACAAGAAGGGGCGTTGCGCGGCGCTGGAGATTCTGATCGCCAATTCCGCGGTGCGGAACCTGATCCGCGAATCGAAGACCTTCCAGATACCCTCGATGATGCAGACCGGAAAGAAATACGGGATGCAGCTCCTCGACGACGCGATCATGGAGCTTTTGACGAAGGGCTGGATCAGCGGCGACGAGGCCTACCTGAAGGCAAACGACAAGACGCGGTTCCGGCAGTTCCTGAAGACCCCGCCGACCGACTTTACCGAAGCCTGAGCGGACAAGAGGCAGAAAAGTTTGAAGGAGGCAGGAGATGAGAAAGCAGGAGATCGATTTTATTCTGGGAAAGATGCTCGACTCCCATGATAATGTATCCGATTTGAACATCACAGTCGGCAAGCCCTTTCAGGTGGAAGCTTCCGGGCAGCTCACCGGAGTGGAGCTGTCGCCGCCGTTTCCCGAATTGACCCCCTTCCAGGCCGAGATATTTGCGCTCAACCTGATCAACCGGGACCGGCGCCTGACGGAAATCCTCCTTGCGCAGGGTTCGTGCGACTCCTCGTATGAACTCCCCGGCAAGGCGCGCTTTCGCGTCAATATTTTCTCCCAGCGGGGGAACTACTCGATCGTGCTGAGGAAGCTGGAAACCAAGATTCCCTCGTTCGGGGATATGAACCTGCCGGAGGCGTTCCACAAGATGGCCGAGGAGAAAAACGGGATCATCCTCGTCACCGGCGCCACGGGGAGCGGGAAGTCCACGTCGCTGGCCGCGGTTCTCAACGACATCAACGAACGAAAAGCGGTGCACATCATCACCCTCGAGGATCCGGTCGAATTTTCCCATCCCCACAAGAAGGCCACCTTCAACCAGCGGGAGATGGGAAGCGACTTCGACACGTTTGCCAGCGGCCTGCGCGCCGCCCTGCGCCAGGCCCCGAAGGTAATCCTGGTAGGCGAGATGCGGGACCGGGAAACGGTTGAGATCGCCCTGTCCGCCGCGGAGACGGGGCACCTCGTTGTCAGCACCCTCCACACGGTCGACGCCGGCCAGACCATCAACCGCATCCTCGGGATGTTCTCCTCGGAGGAGGAGACCCAGATACGGATACGGCTCTCCGATACGGTCCGCTGGATCGCCTGCCAGCGCCTGCTTCCGAAGGAAGGGGGGGGGCGCGTCGCCGCCTTTGAAATCATGGGGGCCAATCTGCGGGTCAAGGATACGATCCTGAACGGCGAGTCGGACGGGAAGACCTTCTATGAGATCATCCAGGCGGGAAAGGCCTTCGGGATGGTCACCTTTGATGATTACATTATCGAGCTGTTCAGCAGGGGGGAAATCAGCGAGGATACGGCGAAGGCCTACGCCTCCAACAAGGGGATCGTCGGCCGCGGCATCGATTCGGTGAAAAGTTCGCGGGGGCAGGAGACGACGGATCTTGGCAAGCTCCAGGTTGACAAGGGGTACGGGAGACCGGAGAGAAAATTCTGAGGCAGACGAGGAGCTGATTATGGAAGAACAGAAGGGCAGCGGAACCGCGGGAGAAGTATCCGCCCTGGTTTGCGAATCCGATCAGGATTTGCGCGGGCGCATCGGCAACAGCTTGAAACTGAAGGGCTATAAGCCAACGTTTGCGGAAACGGCGGCGGATGCGATCGGCAAAATGCGACTGCAGCTCTTCAACGTTGTGATCGTGAATGAACTTTTCGATGCGGCAAATCCGGAGGCAAACGAGGTTCTCAAGTATATGAGAAGTCAGAACATGACGACACGCAGGCGCTTCTTTGTGGCTTTGGTAGGCCGGGATTTACGGACAAACGACAACATGGCCGCCTTCAGCCACAGCGTAAATATTGTCGTAAATGCCGGGAATATCGATGAAATAGGAGATATCGTCAAGCAGGGTGCGGCGGATAACGCCGAGTTCTATCAAATTTTCAATGAGACGCTGAAGAAGGTCGGCAAGGGCTAAGCAGACTTTCTTTTTGCCAGCAGATTTTTCAGCCGTCGCCAGCATTCCCCGGCGGCGGACGGCTTCAGAGCGGCCGCCCGACCAAACGCTGCGAAGGCCTCTTCCATCCGGCCCAGGCAGACGAGGCTCTCGCCTGCAGCCATTGCGTAAACAGGATTGTCCGGCTGCCGCGCCGCGCAGCCGTTCCAGATGTCTATTGCCTTTTCCGGATGCCCCGAGTTCAGCAGCGCGCAGGCAAGGCGATCAAGATAGACGATAGTTGCTTCGGGGTCGAGCCGGGCTGCCCGCCGGTATGCCTCCTCCCCTGCCTCGATTCTGCCCGCGGCGATCAAGGCCCCTCCGAGCGCGCCCCATGCTTCCGGGGCGTCCGGATCCGCGTTTGCAATTTTCGTAAAAATATCGACGGCCTCTTCCGGATGCCCCGCCCGCAGACAGGCCTCCGCCCTTGTCTGAAGAATGCCCGTGTCCTCCGGTCTTGCCAGCGCGGCGCGCCTGCAGACGCAAAGCAGGGCCGTCCAGTCTTCTTCCTCCCTGTAAATGCGCACCAGCTCATCGAAGGCAAAGTCGGCGACGAGTCCGCGCGTCAGCTCCCGGCTGAAGAGCTCTTCGAAACGCTCGATGGCCTCCGGCCTCTGCCCGCTGTCGTTCAGCGCCCAGGCCAGGCAAAGGAGATGGGAATTCTCGTCCGGATTTTCTTCAACGAGTTTACGGTACAGAACCGCCGCTTCGGCCGGATGACCGGCCGCGTTCAGTTCGTCAGCCCGCAGGCGCAGGGCTTGGGTGTCGTTAGCGCTCATTTGGGGGGGGATGGAGAAGGGCTCCGGGATTTGTCTCCCGAAGCCCTTCTCCGTGAACATCACTGCTTTTTCCTGACTTCAGCAGCTTGAACAGGAGCCGCAGCCGCCCGCCGCGCTCATGCTGGATTTTACCTGGAACCCGCCGCCATGGGCGGATTCTATGAATTCGATGGAAATCGGCTTCACCTCTTGAAACAGCTTCTTCTCGACAACGTAGCTCACGCCGCTATTTTCAAAGATATCGTCATCCGGTGTTGACTCATCCAGAGCCAGGCCCAAAGAGGGCCCCGATCACCCACCCCCTTGCATGAGTACCCTGATGGAAGGAGGTTCCTGCCTTCCTTTGAAGAACTCAGCAATCATTTCGCTTGCTTTTTCCGATACTGAAAACATTTCGTCTCCTTTTCCCGACTTTTGCCGGTCCGTTAAATTTTGCAGTATTTTAGCCACTATTTATATTTTGTCAAATTATAAATGACGGAGGGAAAATTTTCAGCATTGACACAATCTTAAACGGATGGTACTTCCCTGCGTCAGCGCAGACAGTGCAATGATTTTCCAGCGTAATACGCCTTCCGGCGGAGTGGCTGTGCGCTTGTTGTCGCGGTTTTGAGCTTCTTTTCCATGCCCTGAGTTCGGACTCGCTTTTGGGGGTGACGGCAAAGGGGTGTTTCCCCGGGTTTTCGAAAAGGCAAGCGCTTTGAAATTATGGTTTCAATAAAATAGGGCGCTGTCCCTATTTATTAAAGGAGATTATTGATGAAAATTGACGTTGTCGAGGAATTTGTGAAACTTGCCTCCATCAGCAGCCCTGCCCGCCGGGAAGGCGCCGTGGCCGCGCATCTGCTGGGACGGCTCCGGGAGATGGGGCTGACGCCGATTGTGGACGATTCGGCGCCGCTTTCGGGAAGCGATACTGGAAATATTCTGGTCCGGATTCCGGGGAATGCCGAGGGGCCGGGGATTCTGCTCTGCGCTCACATGGATACGGTAGGGCCTACGGAAGGAATGATTCCCGTTGTCCGCGACGGGGTGATTTATTCGAATGGCGAGACGGTCCTCGGCGCGGACGACAAGGCGGGAATCGCGATGATCCTGGCGGCCGTTTCTGAACTGCTGGAAGAGGGGGGGCCGCGGGGGCCGCTCGAACTCCTCTTCACCGTTCAGGAAGAGATAGGACTTTTCGGCGCCAAATTTCTCCAGGCCGAATTGCAGGCTGATTTCGGCTATGTCGTCGATGGCGATGGCCCGGTCGGCAATATCGTTACCCGGTCGCCCTCCAAGGTTGATCTCGATTTTACGATCGCGGGAAAAGCCGCCCACGCGGCTCGTCCCGAGTTGGGGATAAACGCGATTTCTGTCGCCGCCGCGGCCATAGCCCGTCTGAAGGGCGGCCGCATCGACGATGACACCACCATGAACATTGGCCTCATCAGCGGCGGCAAGGCGAGGAACATTGTTCCGGAAAACGCCGGGGTTGCGATAGAAATCCGCAGTTTCAACGCCGATAAACTGGAGGAGGAGGTTCAAAAGACGATTGCCGCCTTCAGCGGGGAGGCGGCCGGGGCCGGCGCGGGGTTGAAAGTGCGGCGTGAATTGAATTTCGAGACCTTCAACATCCCGGAGACGCATCCGGCGGTGGCAAACGCCGTGCGCGCGGCGGCGGTGGCAGGCGTCGAACCGCTTTTCAAGAAATCGGGCGGCGGGATGGACGCCAATGTCTTCAACGGTCGGGGCCTGCCCTGCATAGGCCTCGGCTTCGGCGCCCAAAAAATGCACTCGCCGGAGGAATCCATCTCCATCTCCCAGCTCCGCGCCGGCGTCCGCCTTATCAAAGCTTTAATTAAACGAGGGACAGCGCCCTATTTTTCAATTTATACATAGTGTCATAAATAGTTGCGCATATTTCCCTCATAACTATCTGGATACATAAAAATTACTTGAATTGTATGCGCTATTTTATTTGATGCTGTGTATAAATATGGCGCTGTCCCTAAAGGAGGGAGAAATGGCGGAGAGCATTCTCAGAAAGAGGATCGGCATTGAGGTTCAGGTTGATGAATTCCTGAACCTGGTCAGCGAGGCGGGGCTGCTTTGTCAAAGCGGGATGAGCGACTATTTCCGCGGGGACCTGGCAGCTTTTGCGGAGGCCCTGGAAACCATCCAGGAGACGGAGCACAAGGGAGATTTCCTGAGGCGCGAAATCGAAAAGAATCTTTATCAGAAGACGCTTATCCCTGAATCGCGGGGGGACGTAATGCGGCTCCTCGAAGACATGGATGCCCTGCTGGATCGCTTTACCGGCCTGCTCTGGCAGTTCGAGATCGAGCATCCCGAAATCAGCGCCGAGTTTCATGAATCATTCAGCGAGCTTCTCCGTTATTCGGTGGAGGCGGTCGAGGCCATGGTGCGCTCCTGCCGCGCTTTTTTCAAAAATATCAGTGAAGTGGCCGATCACATCCACAAGGTTTCGTTCTGGGAAAAGGAGTCCGACAAGGTTTCGACGAGGCTGCAGAAGGATATCTTCGGGCATGCCGGACTGGACTTGAGCCAGAAGATACACGTGCGTTTTTTTGCCAAAATGGTAGACCGGATTGCCGACGATGCAGAAGACGTCTCCGATCGCCTGAACATCTACGTAATCAAACGCATTTTTTAATAGGGACAGCGCCCTGTTTTTCGGAGAAAAATAGGGCGCTGTCCCTATTAAAAAAGGAGGAATGATGTTCGCCTTTTTCCTGAGCAGTGGCCTGTTTCTCGGCTGGTCGCTGGGGGCCAACGACGCGGCAAATGTCTTCGGTTCCGCGGTTGGCACGCGGATGATCAGCTTTCGCAGAGCGGCGCTCTATTGCGGAATTTTTGTGATCCTCGGAGCGGTCGTAAGCGGCGCCGGCGCCGCGCGCACCCTGAACGACCTGGGCGGGGTAAACGCGCTTGCCGGGGCGTTCGTCGTTTCGCTGGCGGCGGCCCTGACCGTTTACTGGCTCACATCTCTGGGATACCCGGTTTCCACAACGCAGGCGATCGTCGGCGCGATTGTCGGCTGGGACTTGTTTTCCGGCCACGTCGTGGACTACGCCGCCCTCGAGAAGATCGTCCTGAGCTGGCTTGCAAGTCCCCTGCTTGCGGGAATCTGTTCCGCCGCCCTCTACAAGCTCATCGCCTTTTTGATCAAACGCGCCAAAATCCACATGTTCAATCTGGATTCCCTTACCCGGTCGGGCCTGATCGCTGCGGGCATTGCCGGCGCCTACGCCCTCGGCGCGAACAATATCGCCAATGTGGTGGGGATATTTATCCCAATCACGCCGCTGCCGGAGCTCTCCTTCGGGGGATGGTTCAAAATCACCGCCGCCGAGCAGCTCTTCCTTTTGGGAGGCGTCTCCATTGCCGTGGGAACGTTTACCTACGGCGAGCGGGTCATGCTCACCGTGGGCCGGGGAATTACGACGATGTCGCCGGTTGCCGCCTTTGTGGCGGTCGCCGCGAACGCCCTCGTTCTTTCCCTTTTTTCTTCCCAGGACTTGCGGGCGTTTCTGCTGCAATACGGCCTGCCGTCGTTTCCCCTTGTGCCCGTCTCCAGCTCCCAGGCGATTGTCGGTTCCATTGTCGGCATCGGTCTTGTAAAGGGCCGGGGCAGGGGCATCCGCTGGCGGATGCTCGGCAAGATCAGCGCGGCGTGGGCGGCGACCCCTGTCTTCGCGATCCTGATCAGTTTTGTCTCCCTGTTCATCTTTCAGAACGTTTTTCAGCAGAAAACCTATCTGCCGGCCGGGCATCAGCTCACCGCCGGAATCAGCCTCTCTTCCCGGTCTTCAGCCGGCCTCCCTCCTTCCCCTGAAAGTTTTCGCAGACCCTGAGGTCTGAAATACGTTGCGTTCTTTCCGGCTTTGCGTTAGGAAGCAAACAATATTACTGACGTGGAGCTGTTATGCTAAAGAAATTTGTCGTTTTTTTTGTGTTGTCGGCGCTGTTTTTTCCGACCTTTGCAGTCTTTGGTCTCAACAATCAGCGCGCCCCGCTGCCCTTCCGGAGCGAAATGAATTTTCTCTCGCCGACCGTCTCGCCGGAGACGCTGGTTCTGGGGGTGTTGCGTCCTGGGGAAGAGGCGAGGGGCGCCTTCCTGACGAAAAAGACGGAATCGGTCAACCCGGAATGGTTTGTCGAGGCGCCGGAAGGCTGGCGGGCGGTTGAAGAGCATAATCTTCCCGGGCTGGTCGGGGAGGCGCCGGCGGCTCTTCTTGTCAGCCTGCGCTGTCAGAAGATCGTAATCCGGGAGGAGAAAAAGTACGCGTCCCTGCTGCTGCGCCTGGAAACGGGCGGACGTTCGGTTGCCTTCAGCCATGATGCGCCGCTCGGCGGGCTGCAGGAAACGCTGCAATTCAATTATGTCGGCGGGAATCAGAAGGTTTTTTTTACCGCGCAGTTGGCCGAGCTTTCCCCCAACCCCTCCCTGGCGCTGGACCTGCGGCGGATCGATTTCGGGAAAATCAGGGCCGGGGACACCGTTTCGCAGCGCATCCATCTGACCAACAGGGGAAAACAGCCGCTGCAATGGAAGGTGCGCGTCGCGGGGGCGAACGACGAGCCGCTGCAGGAAAAATATGTTTCGTTCCGACGTATTATTGCAGATGCGCCCACTGTGCTGAGCGGGATTTTCCAGGAGGGACTGGAGCTGTCCGGCAACTGGGGCAAGGAAGGCGGCTATCCCGCCGGCCAGGGGGAGCAAAGTTTTCTAAAGTACCAGTTTACCGGTACGGGCATCAGCCTCTTTTTCTGGGCATCTCCGGAAGGGGGGCCGCTCAGTGTCTCTCTCGACGACAAATTTTTGACCGTCATCGACGGATTTGCCGCGGACCGGCAAAAGGTGGAAGTTCTGCTTGCCGACAATCAGCCGGACGGCCCCCATCTCCTGACAATCGCCGGCGGGGCAGGGAAGGTGACCTTTGAGGGGGCGGGCGTTTTCGGCAGCCGGATTGGCAAGGGGCCCCGCGGCTGGGTAAGCGTCTTTCCGGACAGCGGCATGACGACCCGGGAGACGGATTACATAAACATTTCGGTCAATACGCGCGGCCTTTTGCCGGGCATCTACGGGGATCGGCTCCTGTTTTCCTCGAACGGCGGCGACGCCGACCTGCAATTTTTCCTGGAGACGGTGGCGGAAAAGCAGCTCCGCCTGCTCGACGTCCACCGCTATTTTGCCGGTTCCGACAGCCTTTTGACCACCACCCCGCAGGCCGAGACGCCCCGCATCCAGGCGCGGGGGTACCGCTATGCCGGCCTTGCTTTCCGGCTTTTCGCCCCCGGAACCCCCGGTACGACCGAGTTTTACCGCTGGTTTAACCCGAATACCGGCGACCATTACTACTCCTACATTTCCACCGGCGGAAAACCGCTTCCCGGCTACATCTCCGAGGGGGCGATCGGCAGCATCGGCACGTCGAAGCTGAACGGAACGCGGGAGCTCTACCGCTGGTTCAATCGTAAAACCAGACATCACTTTTACACGACCGACCAGAGCGGCGAGGGCATGGCCAAAAAAGGCTTCCAGTTTGACGGCATCGCCGGCTTCGTCAAGTAATGGGGGTCAGGTCTCCAAATTTAGCGTTTTTGGAAGCAAAGCAAGGAGTATTTATGGACTTCATCGATCTCAAGGCACAGCAGAAACGCATCAAGGCAACGCTGGACGACAATATCCAGCGGGTTCTCGCCCACGGCAACTACATCATGGGGCCGGAGGTAGGGGAGCTGGAGGAAAGGCTGGCCGCGTATGTCGGCGTAAAGCACGCTGTCAGTTGCGCCTCGGGGACGGACGCCCTGTTGATGGCGCTGATGGCCTGCGGAGTCGGCCCGGGCGACGCGATTTTCACGACGCCCTTTACGTTCATTGCCACCGCCGAGGTGATCAGCCTCCTCGGCGCGACTCCGGTTTTCGTCGATATCGACCCCCAGACCTGGAATATCGATCCGGCGAGGCTCGAACAGGCGATCCGGGCGGTCGAAGCGAATGATCCTTCCCTGCACCCGCTGCCGACGATCGGCGGGAATAGCCCTGCCTCCGCCGCAGCGCCGTTTGCCCGGGCAGCGGGCCTCGCCGCCGCGCCCCGCACGGGCGAAAGCGGCCCTCTTCGCCCCCGCGGCGTCGTTCCCGTCGATCTCTTCGGTCTTCCCGCCGCTTACGACGCCATTGAAAGAATTGCCCGCGACCACGGCCTTTTCATCATCGAAGACGCCGCCCAGTCCTTCGGCGCCGAATACAACGGCAAAAAGACCTGCTCTTTCGGCCTGATCGGCTGCACCTCCTTCTTCCCGGCCAAGCCGCTGGGCTGCTACGGTGACGGCGGGATGTGCTTCACCGGCGACGATGCCCTTGCCGCCGCGCTGCGCTCCATCCGCGTTCACGGCCAGGGTCGCGACAAATACGACAACGCCCGCCTCGGCATCAACGGTCGGATGGACACCCTGCAGGCCGCAATCCTCCTGGCGAAATTTGACATCTTCCCCGAAGAAATCGAACTGCGCCAGACAGTTGCCCGGAGCTACAACGACCTGATAACAAATGCCCCGGCGCCCGCTGCCGATTTGCCGGCCGACTTCTCCCGCCTGACTCCGCAGCACGTTCCCGCAAATTGCAAAAGCGCCTGGGCGCAATACTCCGTCCTCGCGGGAAGCGGGGCCGAGCGGACGGCATTGATGGAGCGCCTCCGACAGGCAGGCATCCCCACCGCCATCTACTACCCCAAGCCGCTGCACCTCCAGGGGGCCTTTGCGAATCTCGGCTACAAATCCGGCGCCTTCCCCGCAAGCGAAGACGCTGCCTCCCGCATTTTCAGCCTCCCCATGCACCCATATATCAAGTCGCGGGGTCAGGTCTCAAAATTTAGTGTTTTCGGAAACAAAGCAAGGAGGTAAGGTTATGGTTCGACCATTACGCATCGAATTTCCCGGCGCCCTTTACCATGTAACCTCCCGGGGAAACGGACGTCAGAAAATATTTCTTGACGACTATGACAACCGCAAGTTTCTGGAACTGCTGGGAAAAACTGTGGAGCGCTTCAACTGGATCTGCCATTCCTTCTGCCTGATGGTGAATCATTACCATCTGATGATAGAGACGCCGGACGCGAATCTTTCAAGCGGCATGCACCATCTCAACGCGACCTTCGGCCAGGCGCACAACAAAACGCACGACACCGTTGGCCACCTGTTCCAGGGGCGTTTCAAGGCGATTGTCGTTGATCGCGAAAGCTACCTGCTGGAGTTGGCCCGCTACGTGGTTTTGAACCCTGTCCGGGCGGAAATGGTCGCCCGACCCGAAGACTGGCCCTGGAGCAGCTACCGTGCCACGGTTGGCCTGCCGCCCGCCGAGAAAACAGGATTTTTGACAACGTCCTGGCTGCTCGGCCGGTTTGGCGCCGATGAGGCGGCGGCCCGAAAAAACTATGCCGATTTCGTTGCGTCGGGAGTTGGGATCGATTCGCCCTGGCCGAAGCTGCAATCCCAGCTTTTTCTCGGGGGGGAGGCCTTTATCGACCAGCTCAAGGATGCCATCCCTGAAATAACGGCCGTCAGGGAAATTCCGAAAATTCAGCGCCACGCAAACCGCCCGCCCTTGCAGGATATTTTCGGCGAATGGAAAACAAGAAGGAGGCGGGACGAGGCGATCCTTGCCGCTCACGTCACCCACGGATACGCACAAAAGGAGATCGCGGATTTTCTGGGCATCCACTACACGACCGTGAGTTGCGCGATCAAGCGTTCAAGAATTAAACGCTAAATTTGGAGACCTGACCCCCGAGCCTTTTCCCTTGACATGGCGGGCTTGACCCGTTAGAAGTCGGGCTCGTTCAAAAAAAAACCAAGGCGTCCAATGGCAAGTTCAGTGCAAACAAAACTGGAATGTGAAGAAACCATCAATATTCTCAGTGAGATATCTGCCAATCCTTATGTGACGCAGCGGCAGATGTCCTTCCGGGCTCACGTCAGCCTCGCGAAGGTCAATTACCTGATCCGGGCGCTGATCGAAAAGGGGCTGGTAAAGACCGAAAATTTCCTGACTTCCGAGCACAAGGCCGCCTATATCTACCATCTTACGCCGGCGGGCATCGAGGAGCGCGCGCATGACCGTGCGCTTCTTGAGGAAAAAGGCCGACGAGTACGAGCGGCTGACGGACGATCTCAAGCTGCTTGAGCAAAATGAGGCCGTAGCCCGGGTCATCTCGCAGGACTTCGACGGCTTTCAGCCCGCCGGTCGGTAATCCGGGCCGTCCGGTGATAAATCGCGGTTTTTCCAAGCGTTCTTCCCTTTTCCGGGAACGACGTCATGTAATCCAGAGGGCGGAGCTATATAAACGGAGACCTTACGAATTTTGAAAAAATTCAAACCTCTCGCAAAACAAACAAAAGCGAATCCTGTCCCTGAATCTGCATCCAACTCCCGGGCGGTTTCCGTATCGCCCGGCGGAGAGGTGTTTCCGCTGCCTGCTCCGGATGATTACGCCAAGGAATTCAAGCGCCTCCAGAAGCTGGCGGCCAAACATCGCAAAGAGCGCAAGTTACGGGGTCAGGTCTTGAAATTTAGCGTTTTTCCCATAGGGGCGCCGACTACAATTCATTCCGAGAGCAAGACAAACCACCCGCCCCTTCCGGATGCATGGGATATGACCTCGGAAAAATTCCCCGCTTCGGGGATCATCGTTCTCTACGGGCCTTCCGGATCAGGAAAAACAAAGATGCTTCAGGCGGCAGCCCGTTACGCTTTTAATATGTAAGCGATCACAGGGGGTAGCCCGCTCAATTATTTTTAATCGGGTAAAGATTT
>CAZKHU010000011.1:0-45737 GCA_964552725.1 uncultured Syntrophus sp. | reverse complement strand
ATGTTGCCATATTCAGTCCTCCTAAATTTAATTTTTTTAATTTCTCAATTTAAAGTCAATATTTTCTCTATAAAACGCAATGTCATTGAACATGCGGGTTTTTATTCATTTCACTGATACCACATCGCCGAGAGGCACTTCCTGATCGTTTACGGTAAGAAAGATGGAGCTGTCCTTGAATTGAACGGCAGAAACCGTGCCGGTGACGGTTTTGCTCTCGGCCGTGTCCTTATCAACAATTTTTGCCTCTACTTCCTTGCCTACCAGGCTTACCGACTGCAGATTCATAAGGGCGTTGTAACTTGCGCCTTGCGCTTCCAGTGTCTTATTGAGATTGGTAAGCTGTTCGAGACTGGAAAACTGGGCAAGCTGTGCGGAGAATTCGGCTCCATCCTGGGGATTCAGAGGGTCCTGATTCTTCAACTGAGCTATAAGCATTTTGAAAAACTCGTCCTTGCCCAAGGAGCTGGCTGTTTCGGCGGTACTCGCTTTTGAAGCGGAATTTGTCCCGGTCGCGTTTTTTACTGTATTCGATGCATCTATCATAACAACACCTCCCATTAACCTCTCAGACAAAAATACTTATAGTGCGTTCCATCTGGCTATTATGCATGATATTTCCGGTCAGCGCACCCAACCTCCCCGACAGGCGGGGAACTTCATAATCCTTTTCTTCTTTTCTTCCCCTGTCCTGATTTTGATGGCGCCAGAGGTCGCCGCCCCGGGAGCCGTCACTCAGCGAGGCGGGATTTTCCCGTATTTGAAAATCAAGAATGCTTACCTGCAAACCCTGGGACTGCAAGGCGTTTCTCAATTGTTCCTGCTGCCCATGCAAGGCCTGCACAACATCTGCTCTTTCCGCAATTATAAAAACATGCACCCTGTTTTCACGGACAACAATATCCATATCCACGCTGCCAAGACTTTCGGGATACAAATTTATTCTTACCCTGCCGGAACCCTTGAGGGCGCCTTCCGGCAATCCTCTTTGAACCTGATCGGCAAGCTTGTGACCTTCCAAAGGCGCTGAAATATCGGCACTTAAGAACTGACGTCCAATATTATTGGAATTGGCATCGACAATGTCACTGCCAACTGCCTTGCCTGCCACCTCCTCAAGCGGAAAAATTACCCTGCTTTTTTGAACTTTCAGCGCAGATGGAGGCATCGTCTCCCATGACTCGGCAAGGTTTATGCCTCGCGAATCGACTTTCGCCTGGAGAAAAGCGGGGCCTGAAACATTCTGCGACCTTGCATCTTTCAATAGATTATCCTTCGGCAAAGCCTCGCCGGCAGTTCGGCTGCCCTCCGGAAGCTTTGCAGATAAAGGCTCTCCCTGCCTGTCGTTTGCAAAAATCAATCTGTCTCGGGAAAGTGCGATCCTGGCAGCAGGATGGTCAGAGGCCGGGAGCTCAGCAGGCTCAACGATCCTCTCAGTCGGCAACGCAAGACCTTTTAAGGGCGCCTGCAGGTCGATCCCGTCGCCCTGCCTGACGGAAACCGCCACCTTATCTGCAAATCTTGCCGCGACTGCGCCGGCTTCCCGGACAAACTCCAAACGGATGCGGCTATCCAGCGGATCTGCGGCGAATAATTCCGGCGACTTTCCGCTGCCATTTTTCACCTCCGGAGAATCATTATCGGCAACAACATTCCCGGCAGCCCTCTGAATCGATTCCTCATCCGGAAAAGCCCCTCTATTCTTTTGCGCCACTGCACCCCTCAGTGGATTGTCCTGCGGCAAAGCCTTCCCCGCAGCTCGGCTCTCCTCCGGAAACTTTGCGGCTGCCGTCTCTCCCAGCCTGTAACCCGCAAAAATCCCTCTCTCCCGGGTAGACCCCATCCCGACAGCAGGATAATCAGCGGCCGGGGTCTCAACAGGCTCGCCGCCGATTATCTCCGTAGGCAACGCACGACCGTTCAAGGGAGCCCGCAAATCAATCCCATCGCCCTGTCTGCCGGAAACCGCCACCCTTTCTGCAAATCTTGCCACGACTGCGCCGGCTTCCCCCCGGACAGATGCCAAACGGACGCGGCCGTCAATCAGATTCGCGGCGGATAGCTCCGGCGACTTTCCACTGCCCTTTTCCACTTCCGGAGGATAGTTATCGGCAACAGCATTATCGACAGTCTTCTGAATCCCTTCCCCACCCGGAACAATTCTTCCATCCTTCTGCGGCACTGTATCTTTCAATGGATTGCCCGGCGTTAAAGCCTCTACCGCAGTTCGGCTGCCCCCCGGAAGTTTTGCAGATAAAGGATATCCCGCCCTGTCGTTTGCAAATATCGCTTTGTCCGGGGAAGACACCATCCCGGCAGCAGGATAATCAGCGACCGGGGCATCGGCAGACTCACCGCCGATTATCTCCGTAGGCAACGCGCGACCGTTCAAGGGAGCCCGCAAATCAGTCCCCTCATCCTCCTGCCTGTCGGAAACCGCTATCCTCTCTGCAGGTCTTCCTGCCACGACTGCAACGGCTTCCGTGACAGATGCCAAACGGGCACGGCTATCAATCTGCTCTGCGATAGATAATTCCAATCTTGCATTTTCTATAAAATCCCGATATTCCGAGTCATGCTTTTCGGCGCCAACAAAAAGGGCCTCCCTGGAAAAAATATTTGCCGCTGATACGCCAGCGCCAATTCCAATATTTTTTTCAGACGGTTCCAGTCGCGCATCGGTCAATACTTCGTCTTCCCGATACCGCATCAGAATTTCATCGAGAATTTTTTCTTTCTGCAACTCCTTTTCAGTCGCTCCGGCAACAGACAGCGCCTCTGAATTGCGATAATCGCCATCATAGCCATCGTTATTGTTAATGCCGACCAGACTGTCGAGGCCATCCCGCAGAAATGAAGAAAAGGCTCCGCCTGTATCATTGCCGGGATTTTCGGCTCCAGACAGAGATATCTCACCATCGGCTGCGGAAACGTTTTTACCTTTTTTCAGTGATTTATTAAGATCAAGAAGCTCAATTTTCGTGAAAACATTTTTTACCATTGCCTATGCCCCAATCGTCTCTTCGGGGCACTAAAAAGCAATATATATGCCACGGTGGGGAACATATATTTACTGAACCATATCGATTATTTAAGGGAATCTACAGTTTTCAGACAATCGGAAAGGGAAAAAAATGCCGTATGGATTTACCTTTAATGAAAAACTTTCTTCCTGATGTAAAATTACCCTTATCCGGCAGCATTCCTGTCATGGCCCCTGCTTGCCGGCACTGGTTATTTCCCGTGTTATTTCCACCGCTTTCTGGGGGCTGAGATATCCCCAGATAGCGCCGGCTTTTTCCTTCTTCATATTCATTGTGATCCCGGCGGCAGTTCTTAAATCCATAACCTCGAGCATTGCTCCGGCTTTAGCGGGAGGCGTCGAATCAAAAACCTTGGCCAGATCTTTGAATCTCTTGGTATCGACAATATTTGCCTTATCAAGCTCTGCATTGAACTTTTCCTGATCCGCCTTTAACGCTTCCATCTTTTCAACAATTTCCTTCTTAAGCGCCAGCAGCCTCTGTTCTTCGGTTTTAAGAAAGGCCTCCTTCTTGTCAATTTTTTTTTGTTTTTCTTCAAGAGCGGAAATAAGAGTGCGCGGCCCCTCGTTAGAATCCTTTTTTCCTTCTGCCGGGGGAACCTGAAGCACATTTGAGGGGGTCAGGGAGCTCTGATTTTTTATCGGGGGCGTCTGCGCCTGAGCAAATAGAGGTTTTTGCATTACCCCTCCCAGAACCGCAATCTTCAGGGCAAAAAAAAGGAAAACCAGAATCTGTGCAAATACCGTTATTTTTTTCATTTATTCTTTCTAACGAAGGCTTGAATGGCTGTCTCCTCGATGGCCTTGCGCTCAAGGGAGGCAATGCCGATCTTAAATTCCACGAGTTTGTGTTCTTTAATAATATCGATCATTTTTCTGTCTTTTACTTTTTCCAGCAGCTCTTTTCTAAGCTGTTCCACCTCTGCCGCAACCCGGACAACCACCTTCTGCTGGGCAATCTCTTTTTCGTTAAGAACTCCGACATAGGCCAGAGAAAAAGAAACATCGGCCGCATAAAACGTACCCTGCTGAATGTTTTTCAACTGCTCTGTGATTTGCCGCTTCTCCTCGCAGATGCCTTGCAGCAGTTCCTTTTCCTCAGCCAGTTTCCTTTGCCTGTCGGCAAATTCGGCAAGTTTTTTTTCTTCCATGGTTTTACGGTAATTAAGCACCGGTTGGAGATTGAACGCAAACATGGCCTTTACCTGATATAGAGGGAGGAAGGCTCAAAAAGGGCGAACAATTCCCTTTTTGAGCTTTCAAAATCGACGATTTCATGGATATCCTGTTTCAAAAAGGCGTTGACCCTGCCGATCATGCTTATGGCATAATCTATCTCCGGATTGCTTCCCTTGACATAGGCGCCGATATTTATCAGATCCTCGGCTTTTTTATATGTTGCCAGGATATTCAAAATTTTGCCTGCCCGTTCCCTGTGTTCGCTGTCGACAACATCCACCATTGCCCTGCTGATGCTTTGCAGGGGATCAATGGCAGGATAGTGATTCTTGTTGGCCAGTTCCCTCGATAAAGCAATGTGTCCGTCAAGAATGGACCTCGCCGCGTCGGAGATCGGTTCGTTGAAATCATCACCTTCCACAAGAACCGTATAAAGACCGGTAATGCTGCCCTTATTTTCGATACTTCCACAACGCTCCAGGAGTTTCGGAAGAATGCTGAAGATGGACGGGGTATAACCCTTGGTCGTCGGAGGCTCCCCAACGGCAAGCCCCACTTCCCTTTGCGCCATTGCAAAACGGGTCAGGGAATCCATTATCAAAAGGACATTCGCCCCCCTGTCTCTGAAATATTCAGCGATAGTTGTGGCCACGTAGGCAGCCCGCATGCGGATCAACGGATGCATGTCGGAAGCGGAAACCACGACTACCGATTTTGCGAGACCCTCCACGCCAAGGTTCTTTTCCAGAAATTCACGAACCTCCCGCCCCCTTTCCCCGATCAGGCCTATCACATTTACGTCGGCTTTGCTATCCTGGGCAATCATTCCCATAGTAACGCTCTTGCCTACTCCGGAGCCGGCAAAAATGCCCATTCGCTGGCCCTTGCCGCAGGTAAAGATCCCATTGATCGCCCTTATTCCCAGGTCCATCGGCGCCGATATTCTATCCCGGAGCAGAGGATTGATTGGTTCAGCATAGATCGGATATTCATCCTCAAAATGAATGACGCCCTTGCCGTCAATCGGCATCCCCAGACCATCGATCACCCGGCCCAGGAGCTGACTGCCGACCATGGTCGTCGCCTTTCTGCCCATAAACATTATCTTGCAACCCGGTCCAAGCCCCTGCATGCTTTCAAGGGGCATCATCAGGACCTTTCCATGTCTGAACCCGACAACTTCAGCGGTTACAAAACCTTCCTTGCCATTCGAATATATCCGACACGTATCGCCAATGGAAACGGATGTTCCATAGCCTTCCACCATAAGCCCGGTAATCTCGCTTACCTTCCCGCTTGTTGTAATTAAATTGATCTGTTCGAGAAGGCGGTGGTACTTTGCAAAGTCAAGTTGAGTTGAGCGCATAGCCTTTTTTCTTGAGAGAACCTACTGTTATATTCTGAATGATTCACGTAGTTTATCAAACTGGTGATCCAAATTGGCATCCACCTCCAGGTGCTCCGTCTCCAGCACAACGCCACCCTTTTTTATTCCCGGATCACCTTCAAAAACTGCATTTTTGAAGGCGGCGTTTTCCCTGGAAAGCTCATTTCTAATCTCCATAATGAAGCGCAGATCCTCGGGATTTAAACGCACCTTCAAACCATCTTCATTGGCAATTTCTTTCACTGCATCTCTCAGGACGGCCAGCACAACATCGCTGCCTGTGCCTGCAGTCACTTCCGTATGAATCACCTTCCGGGCCACAGCAAGCGCCAGTTGCAGCACCTCTTTTTCATTTTCCGCATAAAACTTTTTTTTAAGCGCTCCAATCTCCTTCACTGCCGCCGACATTGCCGCAACCGCATTGAAAAGTTCCTTCCTTTTTAATTCCACACCGTCCGCAAAACCTTTTTCGTAAGCCTCTTTTTTAACGGTATTGATTATCTTTAACCATTTTTCCTGTTCCGCCCCGGGGACGTTCATCCCTGATGGCTGCGACCGACGGCCGTTCTCTTTCAGAATCCTGTTTTCTGAAATCAGTGAAGAAGCATCCGGAGTCCCTCGCAGCAATCTTACATTCTTTGCTTTAATTATTGTATCAGACGAAGGCATCCTCTGTCCCCCCCCGCTGGATAACTATCTTCCCTTCTTCTTCCAGTCTCTTTGTTGCTTCAACTATTCTCCGCTGACTGGCTTCCACTTCCGAAAGCCTTATCGGGGGCATCATCTGAATTTCTTCCTTGAGCATTTCCGCCGCCCGTTTGGACATATTGCGGTAAATCTTGTCTCTCATATTTTCATCAGTCAGTTTCAGCGCGTGAGAAAGATCCTCAGAGCTGATCTCGCGCAACACCTCCTGGACGCTTTTGTCATCGAGTTTCAGGACATCCTCAAAACTGAACATAAAATTACGAACCTCGGACGCAATCTCGGGTTCAATCTCATCGAGGGCCGAAATAATAGCGCTTTCACTGGCGCGTCCCATCTTGTTCAGTATCTCTCCTATGAAACGGGCCCCGCCGAGCTTTCGGTCGCTTTTTGCGCCTGTGGTTATCTCCTTTTCAAGCGTATTTGCAACCTCTTCGATGAATTCATAAGGCACCCCCTTGAGCGTCGCCATTCTCCTGGTTATCTCGCACTGGAGCGACTGCGAATAGCAATCCAGCATTTCCGCCGCCTGCTCGGGGCGCAGATGGGCCATAATCAGGGCAATCGTCTGAGGATGCTCCGTTTTTGTGAATTCCGCCAGCATTTTGGGATCAACATCCCTCAATTTCTCAAGAATCGGGTTTTCCGAATCCCGGTCACTGGCAATATCGCTCAATATCTGTTGGGAATCCTGCTCTCCAAGCGCCTTCTTTACAATATTCTTCGATGTTTCCGAGCTGACGGCCAATCCATGCCACTGTTCCTTCGCTATTCCGCAAAATTCACTGGCCACCGCATTAACAGTGTTTGCGGAGACATTGGTCATTTTACTCATCTGCCTGCCCAGCCTTTTTATATCCGCAGGACGCAGATTCTTCATGACCCTTGAGGCCAAATCCTCATCCAGGGAAAGAAGCAATATCGCCGCTTTTTCTTCATCATTCATAAACCCGTATTCCCTTGAAAATAAAGCTTCTTAAGCCCTGCTCATTTGAGCCATGTTTTGAGTATCTCGGCAAATTTTTTGGCATCTTCCTCGGCGAGCCTCTTTGCAATATCACGGTCAGATACCTCCCTTGGTTCGCCGCCGGCCTCCGAAAAAGTGGAAATATTTACGGTATCCTCGACAGAGGCGTTCCCGACAGCCATTCGTCTCAGCTCACCGATCGATCGAGAAATATCTCTTGTCATAACCTCCTTGAGGAGCGGCCTGACAAAAAACATGATCAGGACAATAACAGCGACGAATGCCAGCAGATACTTGATCAGCGGCAAGAAGAAGGAAAATTTTTCCCGCCAGGTTGAGGGCGCCGGCAGATCACCAGCCAGATCAACCTTACTGAATGGCATTTCGGTAACGACAATCTGATCGCCGCGCGCAGCGTTTATCCCCAGAGACTTTTGCACCAGTCCTGCCAGAGAGTCGATATCCTTCGGGGAACGCGGTTGGTAAACCTCGACGCCCTTATCATTTTTTGCATAAATGCCGTCAATCAGGACAGCCACGGAGAGTTTTTTAACGACCCCCACAGGGAGAACCGTTTTGCTGACTACCCTGTTTATTTCATAATTTATCGTTTCGTCCGCTTTGTCATGCTCCTGAGCCTGAGTACTGGAATCCGCAGCGGCTTTTGTCGGCGCCGCAGTTTTATCAGTCATTCTTTTGACGCTTCGCACCACGGGCGACTCGGGATCATATTTTTCTTCCGTTTGCTCGGTAACGCTGAAATCCATATCGGCGGAAACCCTAACTACCGCCTTGCCCTTGCCCACAACATTCTCCAGAAGCGACTGAATGCGCGAGACCATTTCCTTTTCGGCGGACCTCTGATAATCAATCTGGGCCGATGACATTTTCGCTATTTTTGAATCAGAAGACATCCGGGAAAGGACATTCCCCTTGCTGTCGACAATTATAACGTCTTCGGCATTCATCCCCTCGACACTGCTTGCAACCAGATGAGCTATGCCCTCCACCTGCAAGGAACGAAGCGACTTCCCGGGTTTTAATTTAATGGTAACAGAGGCGGTTGCCTTCTTTTGCTGTTCAATAAAAAGCGAATCCCTGGGAAGGGCAAGATGAACCCTGCTTTGCTGTATCTCTTCCAGGCTGTTGATTGTACGGGTCAACTCTCCCTGAAGGGCCCGCCGGTAGTTTATCTGCTGCTCAAATTCCGAACTCCCGAAGGACTTTTGATCAAAGATCTCAAATCCGACACCCCCTCCCTGGGGCAAACCGGCGGTCGCCATTTCCAGCCTCAATTCGGCGACCCTTTCAGCGGGGACGGATATCGCGTCTCCCCCCGGAGCTATCCGGTAGGGGACCTTCTTTTCCTGGAGCTTACTTACTATGCCGCCGGCATCCTCATTGGAAAGATTGGAAAAAAGCACGCGGTAATCCACCTGCCCGCTATAGTAAACAATAAAACCTATGCTGGCCAGAGCAATTACGGTTACCGCCAGCAGCGAGATCTTCTTCGCCGGCGAGAAGGCGGCAAACACATCCTTTAATTTCGACAAGAATTCCAAAAACTGTTCCATCTTTTTGTCCAATCAAATGCAGGCCTTGCCGCTGTCCGCTACGACATCCCCTTTCTAAACCTGGGTTCTCATAACCTCCTGATAGGCTTCCAGAATCTTGTTCCTCACCTGCATCATGGCGCGAAAAGAGATATCCGCTTTCTCCAGAGCGATCAAGGCCTCATGAACGCTTGCCGTGTTGTCCAACTGCACATTGGCAATCGCTGCATCGGCGTTTTGCTGGAGTTGATTAATCCCCTGAACAGCCTCATTAAGAACCTGAGAAAAATCCTTGCCCCCCGCTTGTTTATCCGTCGGCGGCTTAACATTGTCAAATCCCGGCGGCATCAAATCGCCGCCCCTTATAATCATCTCCGTCATAAATCACCCCTTTTTGCCTTGTTTATTGATTTCCGTCCCTTATTATTTGCCAATATCAAGGGCCTTCAAAGTCATGTTCTTCGTCGCGTCAAACGCCGTAACGCATGCCTCGTAATTTCGGCTGGCCGTGATCATTTCCGCCATCTCCATCATCAAATTTATGTCCGGTTTTGCGACGTATCCATCCGGATTGGCATCGGGGTGCTTCGGGTCATAAATCATCCGCACACCGCTGTCTTCCTCGATTTTTTCCACCTTCACAGCCATTGCCGCGTTATTGAGGGCTTCCCCAAAACTGTTGGCCAGGGGTTCCGACGAAAGAACGGCGGTTTTCTTTTTATACGGCCCCCCTTCCGCGGTGCGCGTCGTTTCCGCATTGGCAATATTGCTCGTTATTACATCCATTCTGGCACGCTGCGCCCGGAGCCCGGAGCTGCAAATTTTAAAAGACGCCGAAAAATCCATCCTACTTTGTCTCCTTCAAAACCGTGTTGATCCCGCGAAACTTTCTGGCCAGCATCTCCACGTCCAGGTTATACATAATATTGTTTTCAGCCAGATCCGCCATTTCTTTATCAATGTCCACCTTGTCGCCCGACTGGGAAATCTGAAAGTCACTGCCTTTCCCGCTTCCTGTTTTCATGTGCCGGGGGTGCGTCGTCGTCATTTCCAGCGCTTTGCCTTCATTCATTATCCCGTCAAGATTCTCCTTAAAATCAAGCGACGACGGCTTGTAACCCGGGGTGTCAATATTTGCTATATTGGAAGAGATTGTCTTATGCCGTTCGGCCCGGAAATCGAGCATGTTCGACAAAAGATCGATCGTATTGCCAAAAAGTCCGTTCATCGTCCTTCCTCCTCTTGCTCGTCAGTATATGCAATCAATATGCCATCATCCGCCAATCAGCCTGCCACGTATAAGTCGTCTTTTCTGGAATAAATAACAGCTCAAACAACTTTCTAATGAGGAAAAAAATTCCCCGTTGCAAGGCCTCCATCGCCTTTTTATGAACAGTCAGTCTACGTCTTCAGTCATCACTGCCCGCTTCTCCATACTCATGAAGTTTGTTGCGGATTGTTCTTATGCTTACGCCCAATATCTTTGCCGCTTCGGCCTTGTTTCCGGCAACGGCTTTGAGTGTGTCGAAGATAAGCTTCTTTTCCATATCGCTGATGGTGCCGCCCGAAACAACGCCTCCTGCTCCGTTTTTTCCCGGCAATGACCTTATTTCGTCTCCACTGTTATTGTCCAAATAAAGATTTTCCGCTCTTATAACGCCGTCCGCACTGACCAGAAAGGCCCGTTCAATCGTGTTTTCAAGTTCCCTCACATTGCCCGGCCATTGGTACGAAAGCATAACCGCCAGCGCCTCTTTTGCGAGTTCCGGGCGGGGCTTCTTGTTTATTTTACTGTTTTTCTTAAGAAAGTAATCAATAAGAATTTTAATGTCGTCCCCTCTTTCGCGCAGGGGAGGTATCTTTACCGGGATTACATTCAACCGATAGTACAAATCATGGCGAAAGGTCTTTTCACGGACACGCTCCAGCAAGTCTGAGTTTGTCGTTGCAATAATCCGGACATCGACAGGAACAGGCGCCCTTCCCCCTACCCGGTCAACTTCCGATTCCTGCAGAACCCGCAGCAGCTTCGCCTGAAGCCCCATGTCCATTTCGCTGATCTCGTCCAGAAGCAGTGTCCCGCCGCTTGCCAGCTCGAATTTTCCCGGGGTCCGCTGCAGGGCGCCGGTGAAGGCGCCTTTCTCATAGCCAAACATCTCGCTTTCAAGAAGGTTGTGAGGTATTGCAGCGCAGTTGACGGCGACAAAAGGCTCTTTACCCCGGTCGCTGTTGGTATAGATGTACCGTGCGAACAATTCCTTGCCTGTACCGCTTTCCCCGTAAATAAGGACAGTCGATTTACTCTTGGCAACGCTCTTCAGCATCCCCAGAATGGCCTTGATTCGCTCATTTTGCGTTATTATCTCCCAATTCTGGCTTTCCTCCGGGTTCTGCCCGCCGGCAATTTCTGTTTGCCCGTCGGCCCTCAAGACATTTCTTACCTTAGTTTCAAGTTCTTCGAGGGAAAAGGGCTTCAGCAGAAACTCCGCCGCTCCATACTTCATGGCCTCAACGGCATCTTGAACAGTGCCATAGGCTGAAATAATAATAACCGGGATATCGGGGCCTATCTTTTTTACCGCACGCAGCACATCAACGCCGGTCATCTTCGGCATCCTCAGATCGGTTATCACAAGGGAAAACCCTGATTTGCGGAATTTTTTGACGGCAACAGCGCCGTCTTCAGCCATTTCAACGTCGAAACCACAGCTTTCCAGAGACTCGGCAAGCGCAGTCCTCATTGCAAAATCATCATCAACTACAAGAATCCGTTGCATCTCCACCTATCGTAGAATTACAGTTATCGATAATCCCCAGGGGCCTGATTTTTCCTTCTCAATTTTCGCCGCCGCGGCGCTGCACACCCCGCAATTACAGAAAACACGGAAATTCAACGCTCCCATCACCCGTGCATTATGCGGGCCTTGAACGCTTCGCCAAAATATTGGCAGTGCTCAATGCGGCCGAACATCGTAAGGAAGCAGCACTGTTACAACAGTTCCACCGCCCTCCGCCCTTTCTACATGCACAGTTCCCCTGTGAAGATAAACAATATTATGAACAATGGTCAACCCAAGGCCTGATCTGCCTTCCTTTGTGCTGAAAAAAGGATCAAATATTTTCGACATATCCGCTTCAGGAATGCCGCACCCGTTATCCTCAAAAATTATTTCCAGGTAATAGGCGGCTGCTCCGACGGCGTTGCTCTCCTGAAAGAGTCTGGTCTCTATCTGCAGCTTGCCGCCCTCGGGCATCGCCTGAATGGAGTTGAGAATAACGTTAAGAAACAACTGCTTGAGCATTTCCACATCACCGACAACGCTTGGTTCGCTTTCGGTAAAGCGGCAATCGATCGCAATGTTGCCCTGAGAGGCAATGTACTCCGCAAAGGACAGCGCCTCTTTCAGCATTTCATTAATATTTACCTTTCTCATATCGGGAACTTTTGTTTGAGTAAACATAAGCAGATTGGCTATTTTGTAATCCATCTTCCTGACCGCCGTCTCAATCTGCTCAAGCCTCTGCCGATCCTTTTGCCCCGTTAAATCCTTCATCAGCAACCCCGTAAAGAGCTCAATGCTGCCAAGCGGGTTTCTGATTTCCTCGGCAATGTAGGCGGCCATTGCCGCCATAAGTGCAAATTTTTCGTTCCTTTTCGCCATCTCCTCAAGTCGTTCCATCCGGGTAACATCATGAAGCACCAGCACATTGCCTAGCGCCTCGTTATTTCTCGTGGCAAGCGGCGAGCTGAAAATTTCTATTGATCTGCCTTTCAGCCTGATTTTATTTCTGGATATCATCGATAAATATTCAGAAAATGAGCGGCCCTTTTTTTGCTCAGCTTCTGGAAGCTCCAGGACGGCGCTGACATGCCTCCCCTTGGCAGCGCGTTCCTCCATCTCTGCGAATATTCCGGCAGCCCTGTTAATACGCTGGACTTTGCCGTCAACGTCGGTGACTATAACCCCGTCCGTCAAACTTTCAAGGATGTTTTGAAGATAATTTTTAATTTCCTCCTTTTCGGAGACTGAATGCTCAAGGTCTACGTTCTTTTTTTCCAACTCGGTATTGATATTGGTAAATTTTGCCTCAAGATCGGCATATGAGCGCTTGAGGGAATCAGTCGATGCGTTAAAATTTTCCAATAATTTTTTAAGCGTCAGTATTTCATTCATTGCTTGCCTCTACTCTCCTGCGCCCGCACACTTTGCGAAATAAAAAAATCAGCTATCCCCGGCCAAAAATCACTATCCTGCGCCTCTTTAATCAGTGAAAAACTTTTCTCCGCCGCCTTGAAATCATCCATGCCGGCGTATGACTTCCCGATTTTCAACATTAACCATCTTTTACTTTCTTTGTCAGGAGCATATTCCAGGGCCTTGCGATACATGGCAACACCCTTGTCGAAATTATTTTGCCGCCCGTTGACATCCCCCAATCCGGCGTATATTTCTGATAAAACGGAATTTTCACAACTTTCCCGGTTGCTTTCACAATACTCCAGAGCTGCCGTAAAACTTTCCCGTGCCTCCTCCGTCAATTTTTTGGCTTCCAGGCAGCGGCCATAATTCAGGTAAAGAAGCGCATCCCGCTGCCCCCCCTGGCTTATAACTTTAGCGTAAAAGGCTGCCGCCCTTTCAAAATTTCCTGACTCCCTATAAAGATCGGCAAGCTTTCGCTGCGCGTTTTGAAGAATTTTATTGTTGTTTTTTCTACCCTTGCCGGAAAGATGAAGCAATTTGTATTCAGCGGCAACGCTGTCCTTCATCGCAATATCCACCTCGGCAAGGGCAATCTCAAGGTCTTCGTCATTGCCGTCTTTCCTGACGTCTTTCAATTCATTATATATTTCTCTTGCCTCCCTGTAAATCCCGATCTGCTGCAAGCTCCTGCCAATCTTATATCTCGTCCCGAAATCCCCGGAAAGGGAAACCTTCCCGCGCAGCTTGAAATATATATCGGCAACCGCGGGATAATCGCCCTTTGCATAACTCAGCTCGACAAGCGCCGCAGCGGTGTCCTTAATCCTTTCGAGAACCGCCTCCGTAAGTTTTCCCCGGGGATATTTACTTAACATTTCCAAATAATTATCCAAAGCGCCGCGGAAATCGCCATTTTTCTCCAGCGCCTTTCCTCTCCAGAACATTACCGGTTCCAAATCCCCTCCCCCCTTCGCCAGCATTCTGTCGTAGGTTTGCAGCGGCTTTGAGTAACTGTCGGTTTTCCAGATATTCGCCATCAATTTAAGCCCGGGATGTTCCAGGCCAAGCTTCGCCAGTGCCAGCTCACACTCTCCGGCTTCTTTGCTTTGCGGATATTTTTCGATAAACAAGCCATAAAGCCTGACCGCCAGATTGAGATATCCGTTCTTCTCGGCTGACTGCGCCATCAGAAAAAAGGCATTTCTCCCCAAATCACCGTTCGGATAAAGATTCGTCAAAAAAGAAGACGCCTGAAAGGCGTCAGCATATTTTGCCATAATGAAATAGCTCTTGCCCATGCTGTCCAGCACACGCATCGAAACATCCGACCAATCCGGCCACTTGTTTTTCGCCGAGTCAAACCATTTTACCGCCTGATCAAAACTGCGCAATCGGAAAAGGGTCTCACCGATGGTGTAATATGCCTTCTTGCCAAAAACGCCATTGGGATATTTCGTTGTATATCTGGATAACTTTTCAATAGTTTTTTCCTTTTTTCCTGTAGATACAAGGACGTATCCACTCCGGAAAAAGGCCTCTTCGGCGAAGGGAGAGTCGGGGTAGTTCAAGGCTATACCCTCCCAGGCCGCTGCCGCTTCATAAAGAAAATTCAATTTTTCATAGCTTTTTGCCATATTGTAATAAGCGATATCGTTTCCCGCTGCCGGATCAGGATAACGGGTAAAAACCATCTTGTAGTGATCAACAGCCTTCAGCAAGGCCTGAGAGTCACCCTTCTCCCCGATCCTGTACCATGATTCAGCAATCAGGCGAAGCGCCGCTTCCGCCGACCGCTTGTCCGGATGCGCAGAGCTTGTGAAACCCTTAAGAAGCTCAATCGCTTCCGGAAAATGACCTTCCCGAAAAGCCCCTCCGGCCTTATCAATCACAGGATTGGCTGCGGGTTCTGCCCTCCGGCTGTCCGCATCTGCAGGAGCGCCTTCATTTTTGGCAGCTTTATCCTTCTTCTCCTTTGCTTCCGGAGATTTTAATCCCTCAGCTTTTGTCTTTAAGGAGGTGTCCCCGGCAACAGGCAGCGTCTTCCCTTGATTTGCCTTTGCGTCCGGAGGCACAAGTTCAGCGGGCTCAATCAGGGAAAACTTCCTGATCGGCCCCAATCCCTTGATACTTTTCTTTCTCAATGCAGCAATTGCGTCCTTCGCTTTTTTCATATCCTCGTATTTGCCCACATAAACCCGATACAAGGTCTTTTTCCGGGGCATTTCCATCTTCTCTACAAAAACGGGAATCCCCATCTTTTCGATTGACCCGGCATACTCCCGGGCGCTTTCTTCCGTCCGGTAGGAACCATTATTAATGCTGTAATAAATGCCTCGATTCGCACCGTTCGCTATTTCAGCCGGAAGAAATGAAACGGCAATAAACAGCAGACAATAAGTCATCATTCGGTTCATAATATTACCTGCATAAAAAAATAATCGTCTCCTCCCAAATATGAATGCAATTATTGAACCAATATTTAAGGCAAAATTACAAACTTGAGGAAATGAAAGGAACGGGATATCTTATTGTGTGGGGAAGTCTTTTCAGGCGGGTTTTTGATAACCATACTGATCGTTGGATGGAATGCCTGCCGTAAAATTGCGGCATGATCTTTTTATTTGAGGATTTCTCAGGTTGCTCAATCCACCAACATGAGACAGTAGATATTCTGTGTCTCGGTTTTTTCTTTCAGGGGATTAATGAAGAAACCGTTATTGCGAGCAGTTTGGTAAACATCAATTCCGCACGCCTCCATGGACGGCCTCATTTTTGCGGGAAAGCGGCAAGGTTCGTTTTCTTTAAATCCACATTCTCTGCAAAGGACACAGGGTCCGGCCAGCATGACGAAAGCCTTGTAAAAACCGTCCTTGAAAAGTTCTCCCTCGAGATTGACCAACATATCGAGATAGGCCACCATGTTCTTGCCCCTTTCCTTTTGGTAAGGAGCTTCCATGTGAAACATGATGGCTCGGCTATAACAATCGAGAGTCTCGCGCATTTCCGCCGGTGTCGGCGTGTGGGGCGGACATCCATAACCATGCTTGTACGGACAACTGAACAGACACTTGATCCGTACCCAGGGGGCGGTAACAACGGTTTTCGGATCGATTGTCCTTGCATGCGTGGCGCCGGCCTGAAGTGCCCTCTCACAATATTTTCCCAAGTCGGATGACTGCATGAAAGCCTCCTTGATACGGTTGCCCTTGATTTTTTGATATCTCAATCAATATACGTGAGTCTCTTTGATCTATAATACAATCCGATAGACAGGCCAATTGACTGAAAATAATATCATCAGGTTCTAATGGTGGAGGCGGCGGGAGTCGAACCCGCGTCCGGAAACCTTCCGTTGCACTTTCTACGTACGTAGCTTCTGTTTTGGATTTCGCTCCTGCGGGCTCCCGGAAGCAGGATCCTGCGATCGCTATCCTGTTAATTTTTCGCCCCTCTTGCCCCAGGCTTGCGAGAGCGGTTATCCTGCCTTCATGACGCCCCCAAACCGATCCGACAGGCGGGATCGGGGGAACGTTAGCCGACTAAGCGGCTAAAGCGTAATCGTAGTTGTCTGCGATTATGTTTTCCTGCCTGTTTTACGAGGCCTGCAGGAACCTCGGTACGCTTATGCAACTTCAAATATCCCCGTCGAAACCGGGACGCCCCCAATATTCAGTATTACGTTAAAGCTTCCGGGCACTACCCTATGCATCTTTTCCTTTTATGTCAAGCTGATATCAACGATCCAATATCCATCTATCAAACCGCCTTCAGGATATGGGGCAACCGCCGCCTGACACGCTCCTACCGATTTCTTTCCCGCAGCCCCCTCTCGATCGCCCGGCGATCCTCCTTCAGCTTCATATCCTCGCGTTTGTCATAGAGTTTCTTTCCCCGGCCAACGCCTATCTCCACCTTTATCTTTCCATTACGGAAGTACATCCGCAAGGGAATCAGCGAAAGTCCCCTCTCCTGAGATTTTCCGTAGAGACGGCGAATTTCGCGCTTGTGCAGCAAAAGCTTCCGAACCCGGAGCGGGTTATGATTTTCCCGGTTGCCGTGCGAATAAGGGCTTATGTGCAAATCGTAAAGGAAGAGCTCCCCCTCCCTGATATTGGCATAGCTGTCCTTAATGTTGGCCCGGCCATCGCGGAGAGCCTTTACCTCTGTTCCCTGAAGGACGACGCCCGCCTCATAGGTCTCGTCGATAAAGTAATTCAGCCTTGCCATCTTGTTCTGACAGATGGATTTTTCCGCCATTTCCCTTTTTTCCTTCATTATTCCCGCCTCCCCCCTGCCGCAACAACAGGGATCGCATGCATGCTTTCACGAAGCTGTGAACATTCCCCCAGCTTTCCCGGCCGGTCAAAAAATCGTCGGGAAATTATCTATATCATTTTCCGCCCAGCTTTGCCGGAAGATAATCGGTTTTTACATGCCCCATCGCCTTCCAGATATTCTCCTTTACCGCAGGATTCTCCTCCGCAAGCTTTGCAAGCAGTTCCTTCACCCAGCGGCGGCGGGAAACAAAACTGGTGGGACAGAGTTCTTCAATGACAGGAAAACACTGTTCCGCGGCGAACTTCTTCACCAGTTCCTCCCTCATATACGCAAGAGGACGGATTATATGCAGTTTTCCCCCAAAAATAGACTGGTCGGGAACCATCGTGCTTATTTCCCTCCCGTAAAAAATATTGAGCAGGAGGGTTTCGATGATGTCATCCCGATGGTGGGCAAAGGCGATCTTGTTGCAGCCATACCTTTCGGCCATTTCGAAGATGCGCTTCCGGCGAAGCCGGGAACACAGGAAACAAGGGTTCTTCCGGTTGTATTCGCTATGGGACAGCGGCCCGATATCCGATTTGTCGATAACGAAATCATGGCCCCCCTCTTCCAGCCAGCGGGCCAGCGTTCCGGCGCCAATACCCTCGGGGTCGAATCCAAGATCTATGTGGACAGCCATGACGGAAAAGGGCGGAAGGTAGATCATCGGGGTATTCAGCAGACTCAGCAGAGTCATACTGTCCCTTCCGCCGGAAACGCCGACCAGCACCTTGTCGCCGGCGGCAATCATCCCGTAATCCATAACCGCCTTTTCCAGCCATTTCTTCAAATGAAGAAACAATTTAGTCTTTTTCAGCCCGCTTTCCAAAACTGCCCTCCTGTAGACGCCGATTCTACTTGACGTCGCCTTTCATAGCAAGAAACTTTAGTGTTGCGGGGAAAAATCGGCTTGAAAAGCAGCGGCTGTTGGTATAGGGGAGTACAAGCTCTTTACTGCCGCAACAAGAATGGCAGGGAAAGATAATTTTTCATCCCTGCCGCCGGCAATTGAAGTTTCGGCGATAAACGCAGTATTTTCCCAATAAACAACACAAAACAAGGAGGCAATAATGACAGAAATCATCAGCGTCAACGCCAGAGAGATTCTCGATTCACGCGGGAATCCGACAATCGAAACCGAAGTGACCATTGCCTCCGGAATTACAGCCCGGGCCTCTGTGCCGTCCGGCGCTTCCACGGGAGAACATGAAGCCGTAGAGCTGCGCGACGGAGACAAAAAACGCTATCTGGGCAAGGGAGTGTTGAAAGCGGTAAACAATGTGCTGGACAAAATAGCTCCGGAAATAGTCGGGATGGACTGCCTTAATCAACGGGATATCGACATGCAGATGATCTCGCTCGACGGGACGGAAAACAAGGGCAAGCTCGGCGCCAATGCCATTCTCAGCGTCTCCCTGGCCTGCGCAAGAGCCGGAGCGGATGTTCTGGAGCTGCCATTATACCGCTACATCGGCGGCATCATCGCCCATGAAATTCCGGTGCCGATGGCCAACATCATCAACGGCGGCCAGCATGCCGACAACAACGTCGACATCCAGGAATTCATGGTCATGCCGGTCGGCGCGACCAGTTTCCACGAGGGCATCCGCATGACGGCCGAGGTATTTCATAACCTGAAGGCAGTGCTGAAATCCAAGGGTTACAACACCTCTGTCGGGGACGAGGGCGGGTTTGCACCCAATCTTAAATCCAATGAAGAGGCCTTTGCGCTCATCGTTGCGGCCATCGAAAAGGCCGGGTACGAACCGGGCAGGGATTGCGCAATCGCAATCGACACAGCAGCCAGTTCTTTCTATAGTAAAGGCAAATACATTATGACCGCGGAGAAGAAGCCGGAAAAGACCTCCGAGGAGATGGTAAAATATTACGCCGCCCTTGTGAAAAAGTATCCGATTGTCTCCATAGAAGACGGCCTCGCCGAAGACGATTGGGACGGCTGGAAAATCATGACGGAGACCCTCGGCGGAAAGATCCAGATTGTCGGCGACGACCTCTTTGTCACCAACCCCAGACGCCTCCAGAGGGGCATCGAACTCGGGGCGGCAAACTCCATTCTCATTAAACTCAACCAGATCGGCACGCTGACGGAAACGCTCGATACAATCAAACTTGCCCACGAATCAGGCTACACAACGGTCGTTTCGCACCGGTCGGGGGAAACGGAAGACACCTCGATGGCCGATATCGCTGTCGCCGCAAACTGCGGGCAGATCAAGAGCGGCTCCACGTCAAGAACGGAGAGACTGGCAAAGTACAACCAGTTGCTGAGAATCGAAGAAGAACTCGGCGATGCGGCGATTTACCGGGGGCAAGCGGTACTTTATTCGATAAAAGGCAAGAAATAACAGTTATTGCAGGTTCAAAGGAAAACGGCCTGGCGACACAAGCCTGCTCAACAAAGCGCAGCGCCGTCAGGCCGTTTTTTTTCAGAGAAACTTGAACAGCCGGCGGCGCAGAGACTCCATTTGCACCTTGTTTTCCGCCAGGGCATAATGTCTGGTCAATCTCTTTTCTCCCTTTTCCTGCACTTCCTGAACGGTAATGATGTTGACATCATGCAGGTATTTAATGGCGCTCTGGTAGTTCGACTGGGAAAGAGCCTCCGCCCTTCTTATCTCTCCCTTGCGATACATCCTTTCCCCCAAACCGCGGAGATTCTTAAGCCACTCTTTTTCCACTTTCGGTCTTTTCTTGAGGTGATAGCATCCTCGAATTGCCACCCAGTAAGATTCAGTATAGTTCTGGACAAGACCCGAGAAGGGCAAGAGTTTTGTCCTTCCCAGCCCCCTTACCTCGATCCAGTGCTCTTCGTCCCGTTCAAACACATCTATCATCCCCTGTTCATGAAAATAGGAGAGTATTTCCTTCAGTTCCTGAAGACTGTCTCTCTTGTCGTCAAAGATAAATTCATTCCGGAAAAGACGTTTGAAAAACATAAAATCGTTATGGATTCTATTAACGGGGAGCATGTCTTCCGTTGTAGCCAGAATGGATGTCGCGACAAAGCTGAAAGGAAGAAAATAATGCAGGATATTGTTTTTGTAATACTCAAGATTTAAGCGTTTGTCATCCTCGAGGGAATAAACAACCTCCTCGACGTCTTCATCCTCTTCATCCTCAGCCCCCATGCGGGAGATAAGCCCGGACTGATCAAAAAGATTCAATGCCTCGGAGATCGCCTTGTCCCGGTCGGCAAAGGTCATTGCGAACGGCGCTTTGCAATGGGAGAGGCATTTATGGAAAAGCTCAATTACTTCGGTCAGCTCCCCAAGAGATACTCCCCGCCGATCGTAACACAGAAGAGCGGCGGCCGTCAGGGAAAAGGGGGTCACAACAGAAACCTGATTGATCTCGCGGACAACCTTATAGCCGATTTGCCGGTAGAGTCGCTGGCGTTCCCAAAGAGTCATCTCCTCCATTGGTTTCTCCTGGGCGGCCAGATACGACTTCAGCAGAAGCGGCTCTCCCACATTCATGTAGACGCGACCATATCTTTTTTTCAAGAGACCGCTGCTCCTGATCATCGCGGCAGCCTTCTCCTTCTCCTTGGGAGCGCCTCCAAGTTCCTCAAGATAAGCCTTCTCCTCGATCACCCTGTCATAACCGATATAAACTGGAATCACAGCCAGGTCTTCGCATGCCTTCTCCTGATAGGCATCGATGATCATGGAAAGCAGCCCGTACTTGGGCATCACCATTTTTCCCGTCCGGCTGCGCCCACCCTCGATGAAGAATTCGAGGGGCAATCCCTCTTTCAGAAGTGTCCGCACGTAGAGTTTTAAAACCTCGGCGTAGAGATCGTTTCCCCTGAAACTTCGCCGCAGAAAAAAGGCCCCCGATTTTCTGAAAATGTACCCCATAGGGAAAAAAGCGAGATTGCTGCCGGCGGCGACAAAAGGCATCTGAATGTTATTCTTGTAAAATATGTAGGAGAGCAGGAGATAATCGAAATGACTGCGGTGGCAGGGAATAATGACAAAAGGCATCTTTTTGGAAACCTGCCTTATCTTCGCGATGCCGTCGCCGTCCACTACAAGCCCGTCGTAAATATTGTTCCAGAGCCAGGTGAGAATTTTCTCCCAAATCTCTACCGCTGTTTCACTGTAATTCGATGCTATTTCACGGAGGTATCTTCTCGCAGTCTTTCTGATTGCCGGTAAATTTCTTTCACCCTTCCTGCCCTTGGCCGCCGTCTCTTCCATGAACGAGTTCAGCTCTTTATCCTGCATGATCATTTCCGTCATCTCGGCCCGCGACTTCAGGAGAGGCCCGACAATGGCCTCTTTTTCTTCATCGATCCGGCCGATCAGTTCCTCCCGCAACTGGCGCGCCAGAGAATCGCCGCTCATATTTGCATCCACATTGACATACTCTGCAAGATTAACCGGTTCGGGTGAAAGAACGGAAACCCTGCCCGAGTATCTCATAAAGGTTATCAGTCTGCGGAGAGGCCCCGTCGTATCGCTCTGGCCAAAGAGAATATTGAAAATATTTTCGTTCTCCTTCTCCCTCCTTCTGCCGTAAGTGATCAATTCCGGACATAGATAGAGAGGCCTGGAGACACTCTTCTGAATTTCAATCAACAGTTTGAGTGTCTCTTCAACAAAAGGATTTTCAAAAATCTCCGCTCCCCCAAGATGGACAATAACGGTATTTCCCTCCCGAACAAGTTTCTCGAGATGATTCATCCTTTGGGATTGGATCGTTTTTTTTCTCATCACCCAGTGCGTGAGATGAGAACTGATTACCCGCAAGGCCCGGAAAAAAGGCTGCCAGATGATCATGTTGACATCATGGCTGTAAACGGGCTCGGGAATCCCCTTGCGCAGCGACAGCTCCCTTATGATCAAGCTGTTGAGCTGGCTCTTGTTTTTCAGCACATAAACAACAACGCCCTTCTCTGCAATTGATTTAAGACATTCCGCTATCTCGTCAGAAACCACGACCTTGGAAAGCACCCTGTGGACAAGCAAAGAGAAAGGGAAATTTTCCTCCCGATACATGCTCCCCGCATGGCGAACGCCGATCTCAGCCGTCCAAGCTTTAATTTTTGACAGAAAGGACATCTATTTGCCTTTTTCCGGAGGTCTCACTGGCCGATGTCGGAAAAATCTTCAGGAAAACGTTTCCGCATCTCTTCCCCGACAAAGGCCTTGATCTCCTCCAGAGAGGAAAGGGCCAGCACATCGTCCAGGAGGGACCTTGACTCCTTTAATGTAACGCCCCTGATGATCTTCTTCACCCGGGGAATTGCCAGCGGATTCATGCTCAATTCGTCGAGTCCCATGCCGACGAGAATCATCGTATAGGCCGGCTCGCCCGCCATTTCACCGCACATCGCCACCCTGATCCCGGCTTTGTGACCGGCATCGACAACGCACTTTATCAGCCGCAGAACCGCCGGATGCAGAGGTTCATAAAGATAGCTTACCTGCTCGTTAATGCGGTCTATCGCCAGTGTATACTGGATGAGGTCATTGGTGCCGATGCTGAAGAAATCGACCTCCCGGGCCAACTGGTCGGCAATAACGACCGCCGAAGGAATCTCGATCATGATTCCTGTCTCAATCTCCCCCCCTAATTGAAACCCCTCCGCCAACAGGTCGTTTTTTACCGCGGCAAGAATGCTCTTCGCCTCCCTTATCTCCTCGACACCGGAAATCATCGGGAACATAATCCTCAGCTTGCCGTAAATGCTGGCGCGCAGTATCGCGCGGAGCTGAACCTTGAAAAGCTCTTTCTCCTTCAGGCAGAACCTGATTGCCCGCATTCCCAGTTGCGGGTTCATTTCATGAAAACTTTTCTTGTCCGGAAAAAACTTGTCTCCCCCCAGATCAAAGGTGCGGATTGTCGCCCAGGAAAGTCCCTCCAGCCCTACGACACAACGATAATTCGCCAGATGTTCTTCTTCGCCCGGCAGCTCCTGGCGATTTAAATAGATAAACTCGGTGCGGTAAAGACCAATGCCCTCCGCTCCGTGGTGAATTGCAGAGGGTATTTCTTCAATAAATTCAATATTCCCCCCTATATCAACCCGGTGATTATCAGCCGTTACGGCAGGCAGACCTGCGTAATCCAGCAGATCGTCCTGCGCCTTTTCGTAGAGTTTTTTCTTCCATTCATAACGCCTGCTGATCTCGGGATCGGGATTGACGATTACCACGCCGGAGGAGCCGTCGATGATAATGTCGTCGTTTGTGCTGACTGCCCCGGTAATGTTCTTCAGGGCAACGACAGCCGGGATTTCCATCGAACGGGCAACGATTGCCGTATGGGAAGTTTTTCCTCCCACATCAGTGGCAAATCCAAGCACCTTGTCGATCTTGAGCTGAGCGGTATCGGCAGGAGACAAATCAGACGCGATTATCACGACCCCTGCCGGCAATTCGGGCGGAGCATGATGTTTGAAGGCAAGGTTATTGATGATCTTCTGCCCCACATGCTGAATGTCGCTTATGCGACTCCGGAGATAATCGTCCTCCATCCGGTCAAACATCTCCTGATATTTTTGCAGGGTCATCCGCACCGCCCATTCGGCGCTGACGGACATCTCCCTGATATTTTGAATAGTCAGGTCTATGAACTTCCGATCCCGCATAATCATGATATGAACGTCAATAATATAGAGCGGTTCCATCCCGCCGCCGGAATCGACAAGCTTGTTTTTTAATTCGAGAAGCTGCGTCTCGGATTCTTGAAGAGCCTCCAGAAAACGATCGATCTCCTCTTTTACCAAGCCCGGATCGCTGAGTTTGTAGAACGGCGCCTGCACGTCCATTCTGTTGAAGAGATGGGCCTTTCCAATAACCACCCCCGGAGAGACGCCTATTCCCTTCATAACAAACGTTTTGGTTTTGTCGTCATCCATGCAATCCCTCATCTTCCACCGTTACAACTCGCCGAACTTTCCATCAACAAGAATGGAAAACGCCTCCATCGCCTCTGCCGCATCCACTCCCGTAAGACGAACAGTCAATCGACTCCCCTTGGGACAGTAAAGGGTAAGAATATCAAGGATGCTGCGCCCGTTTACCTCGTAGCCGTCCTTTTCCAGAACAACATCCGCGTGGAAGCGATTGGCCGTCTCCACGATCTTTGCAGCCGCCCTGGCATGAATCCCCAACTTGTTCTTGATTTCAAATGTTTTAGCTATATCCATATCAGATAGAAAACAACATGCACAATATGGCAATCCCGTAGAGAATCTTCTCTGCCGAAACTTCTCGTCGCGCCCCCATGAAAGAAATTAACAAGATTGCGGAACCAATAACAAAGCAGACAGGCTGCGGAAGCAAACTGCCGGGATATTCCAGCGACGCGGCCAAAGCGGCGGCCACAATGGCCAATATAAATAACGCCCCATAACGCAGCCTCGATGACTCCCGGGGCAGATCAAGACTGCGGACATAGTTGAAACCGTCCCGTCCGTAACGAAAGCCTTGGATAAACCCGCCCGCGCGAATCATAATCTGCGCGGGAGAAAAAAGCAGCAGAAACATAAAAGGGGCATAAAAACTCCCCCAAACGGCTAACAAGACCGACCAGGCTGAACAAAAAAGACGCAACGCCCCCCAGAAAAATGAATCGCCGATTGCGGCATACGGCCCCATCAAAGCCTTTTTGAGATTTTCAGATTCACGTTCCCCATAACCTTCTGCCTCGAGTCTGGCGACGGAGCCGACAACGGCGGGAACAAGATACGGGTTTGTACTGAACATCTGCAAATGTCTCAAAAGAAAAACTTTTCTTTCATTAACTTCGTTGCCCTTTCCTGCAAACAACAGCGGCCATAGAGAAAAGGCAAAACCTAAACCCTGCATGGTGCGAAAATTGAAGGAAAGCTGAATTGTCAGTGATCGAAAAAAAATACCGAGCATCGTTGCCTTATTCATCGGAATAGCCACCACGAACGGATTCGGATATTCGGACGGGATAAGGCGTTTATCTGCATCCACAACCGCTGATGCAGCCGGCTTACCGTTTATCCCCAATAGGCCGGCGGATTCCCGAACCGAAATGTTGGAACTGCCTAACACAAACAGTCTTGCAAGTCAATCTATTCGCCAGAATACAGGGCTATTTCCAATATTGGATTGCAATCGGCTAATTATCGGAAAAAATGGCAGCAAAATCAGATATGCCACGCGGTATGGTTCCGCAAGCAAATTTTCCGTCAGGGTTCCACTATAAGAATTTCACTATAAGAATTTCTCTTGACAGAAGACATTTGTTCTGATAGCGAGCCTCAGCTTTGGAAAGGTAATCAGCCGACCTGGTTTTTCCATAAGAATGTTTTGGAAAGCAGGTCGGTTTTTTAAAGAAATTTTCATTAAAAAAGGAATAATTTGAGAAAGGGAAAGGTGTAACAGAATGATTTGCGACACAATCAAAAAAGGGGCCGAATGCGCTTTCATGGCGAAGAAGGGGTGCGGATACCCTGGTGGGCATTGCAATCCGGTAATTGACAAATGCGAGGGCTGCACAAAGGCAGTTCAATATGAGGCAGCAATCTACTGCGGGGTTTATCCCGATCCTGCATCCAAATGGCGAACCGGCAAATGTCCAACGGCCACCCACCTCAAGGCGGATGTGAAGGAAACTCAACAGAAAATAAATCCTTTGAAGGCATCCAAAAGAGCAAATAAAAAGTAAATTCTGCATTTCATGGCAGGAGGGCCGCTGAAAACATCCCGTTCTCAACGGCCCTCCCGGCCATTACAAACAATGAGAGCGGCTTGCCTGAATAAATCAAGCGACTCTCTCTCTTATCCAAAGCAGGCCATTTTTGATCTCTTCGATAATCTCGCCGTGCGACAAACAACCGGAGGCTGCGTTACGCCGGGTTCTCTGCAAATGCCTTCTGGCCCCGTCAATGGTAAATTTTTCCTCATAAAGGAGCCGTTTTATAACCAGCAGGCTTTCTACATCATGAAGCCTGTAAAGGCGCTGATCGGAACGGGTGCGGGACGGTTTTACCTCTTTTTTAAACTCCGTTTCCCAATAGCGAACCACGTAAGGAGGAACGCCCAGAATCCTGCTTACCTCGCCAATACGGAAAAAGGTCTTGTTGGGAACCGTGTCCATTTGCCACTTCCAATGCGACGCACCAAATTATCAACATTCAGATGATGATCCCCGCCCCGGAGCCCCGCAACATCAGGGAAACGGTTGGGTTTTCCAGCATTCGTTGAGCCCGATCCAGGCATGGAGTTCAATTAACGTTAAAGGGCTATCGCCCGTATGCAGCATTAATCGTTCAAGGCTTTGCGCAGAACCTGGCTGGACTTGAAGGTCAGCACCTTCCGTGCGGAAATGGCAATCTCTTCTCCAGTCTGGGGATTTCTGCCCCGGCGGGATTTCTTGTCCTTAACCGCAAAATTTCCAAATCCGGAAATCTTTATTTTATCGCCCTCCGCCAGTTTGTCTTTGATTATATCAAAAACAGACTCGACGATCTTTGCTGAATCCTTTTTGGAAAACCCCAATTTTTCGTACACGTTTTGAATAATGTCTATCTTTGTCATTTTCCCCTCCTGAATTGATTGCTCCCGCCTATCTTATCAACGCCCCTGATGCACCAATGACACTTCCCACGACCCTTGAATGGACATCGTTCACCTCGTCATCAGTCAAGGTTCTGTCCGCGCTTCGATACAAAAATCTCAATCCCAGACTCCTGGTTCCCTCTGAAACATTTTTCCCTTCGTATACATCAAATATCTCAACTTTTTCAAGCAATTCTTCGTTCGTTCCCTGGGCCGCCTTAATCAACTCCCCTGCCTCTGTCTCGCGACGCGTAAGAAAGGCTACATCGCGCGAACTGGCAGGGAACCTGGGCATGTCGGAAAAAACCTTTTTGGCGGCGGCATTTGCAATCATCGCATTCAGGTCAAGTTCGCACGCCACAATCGGGCCGGCAATGCCAAAAACAGAAAGCACATCCGGATGAATCTCGCCCAGAAATCCGATCCTCGCCTCTCCGCTGAAAATCCCGCAGGCCTTTCCGGGATGAAGGAACGGCTCGCTGCAAGCGGCCCGATAAGAAGGGCTCGCAACCTTCAGTACCTCCAGCACGTTCTCCACACACCCCTTTAAATCATAAAAATCCGCCTTCAAATCAGAAAAATGCCATCGCTGCTCGTATCTCCGGCCAGTCACCAGAAAAGCCGCCTTGTCAAACTCATCGGGCTGCCGCCCTTCCTTATCGCCGATGTAAGTCCTGCCGATTTCAAAAATCTTCAGGTCGGAGCGGCCAGAATCATTATTTTTAGATACATTTTTAAGCAGGCTGTAAATCATGGTGGTACGCATCGCGGACTGTTCTTCGGTAAGCGGATTTCTAATAAGCACCTGGCGTCTCCGCTCATCCGTCCTTGTCAGAAAAAGATCGTCTGCTGAAGTGGGATTGATGAAACTGTAATTTATCACTTCCGTATAACCGGCCCCGTTCATGATCTGGCGAACCACGGCCTCCGCCCGTCTTTTTTTGCTTCCCGACTCCCCAGAAATTACCGAAACGAGCGGCAAGGTGGCGGGAATTCGATCATAGCCGAAGAGGCGGGCGATTTCCTCTATCAAATCTATTTCCCGCGTGATATCGACGCGGCAGGACGGGGGGGTAACAAGGAAAACATCTTCTCCTGCCTCCCCGACCGTCATCTCCAAACCCTCAAGGACTGCCTTAACTTCATCCCTCGCTACGGACGTCCCTATGATCCTGTTCACTTTTTTCAAGGAAAGAACGATATCCCGGGCAACCGCCACATTTCCGGGATGCTGATCGATTATCCCCCGACAGACAGTTCCTCCCGCCAGTTCGGCAATAAGCCGCGCGGCTCTGTCAAGGGCGCGTACGGAGCCCTCCGGATCGATCCCCCGCTCAAAGCGAAAGGCTGCATCGGTGCTCATTGCCATCGAACGGGCGGTACGGCGGATGGAGGAGGGATTGAAATAGGCGCTCTCCAAAAGGATCGTCTTCGTATTCTCCGTGACTTCCGAATTCATCCCGCCCATCACCCCGGCAATGGCGACCGGCTTTTCTTCGTCGCAGATAAGCAAAGCCTCTGCCGGCAGAATTCGTTCCTTGCCGTCGAGGGAAACAAAACTCTCCCCTGCGCGGGCCCGTCTGACTATTATTTTGCCTCCGGCCAGAAGGGCAAAATCAAAGGCGTGGAGGGGCTGTCCGGTCTCCATCATGACAAAATTTGTTACATCCACGATATTGTTGATGGAACGCAGTCCCACGGATTCCAATCTTTTTCTCAGCCAGAAAGGAGAGGGCCCTATGCAGACATCCCTGATGACACGCGCCGTATAACGGGGGCAAAGATCGCCATCCTCTATCGAAACGGAGGTTATACCCTCAATATCGTCACTGTTTTCTATGACGTCATAATCCGGATAACTGATCTTTTTTCCGGTGATTGCCGCCACTTCGCGGGCGACGCCGATAATCGAGAGACAGTCCGATCTATTGGGCGTAACGCCGATGTCAAGCACCGCGTCATTGAGGTCCAGGGCCTCCCCCAGCTCAACGCCGCAGACAAGATCATCCGGAAGCAGCATGATTCCCGAAGCGTCCGGGCCGATTTGCAATTCCTCCTCGGAACATAGCATCCCTTCGGAAACCTCGCCGCGGATATTTGTCCGGCTGATCGCCCTTCCCCCGGGAAGAACCGCCCCGGTGGTTGCCAAAGGAACAATATCCCCGACCTTTATGTTCTTCGCGCCGCAGACAACCGGGTAATTCGCCGCCCCGGTGGAAACCTCGCACAGGGACAATTTATCGGCATTCGGATGGGGCTCCCTGCGCACGATCTTCGCCACCTGCACCCCGCTGAAGGCGGGTTCTCTGATACTGATGGCGTCCACCTCCAGGCCGGACATGGTGAGCTTATCCGCCACCTCTTCCGGAGAAAGATCGATATCCAGATAATCGCTAAGCCATTTGATACTGACTAACATGACAAAAACCCCTGACTGCCCAATTGCGCATCCTGTTGTTCAGCATAAGCCCTTAAGCGCCAATGTCCGCGCGGGCAGGCTCGATGACCAGAAAAGCGGATGCCCGACCCCAGTTGTCAAACCTTAATCTCATCGCCTGAAAAAGGAGGTTCAAAACTGGGTTAGAAATCTCAAGTCATTTTCAAAAAAAAGACGGATATCAGAGATGCCGAATTTCAGCATCGCAATCCGCTCCAGACCAAGGCCAAAGGCAAAACCGGTGAATTTTTCAGAATCGTATCCGACATTTTTGAAAACTTCCGGGTCGACCATGCCGGAACCGAGGATTTCCAGCCATCCGCTCTGCTTGCAGACACGGCATCCCCGTCCTCCACAGATGACGCAACGAATGTCAACCTCGGCGCTGGGCTCGGTAAAAGGGAAAAAACTGGGGCGAAACCGGAGGGCCGTTTCCTCTCCAAACATCTGCTTCAAAAAAACCGTCAACACCCCCTTGAGATCTCCAAAGGTGACCCCTTCGTCGACAAGCAGTCCCTCTATCTGATGGAACATCGGGGTATGGGAAACATCGGAATCGCGCCGATAGACCCTCCCCGGCGAAAGCACTCTGATTGGAGGAGCGCTTTTTTCCATCGTACGAACCTGAACAGGAGAGGTATGGGTCCGCAAAACGATGTTCTCGTCAACATAAAATGTGTCCTGCATGTCGCGGGCCGGGTGGTCCTTGGGAATGTTAAGCGCCTCAAAATTGTAATAATCGAGTTCTACCTCCGGCCCTTCCACAATGGAAAAACCCAGCCGGGCAAAAATCCCGCATATTTCCTCCCGCACCTGCGTAACCGGATGAAGGCTGCCATACCGCATCCCCCGACCCGGCAGGGTCACATCGATCCTTTCAGAGCGCAGGGCTTTTTCCTTTTCGGAAACGGCTATTTCCGCAAGCCTCTCGTCGATTCTTGCAGCAATCAAATCCTTCACTTCGTTGCACTCTTTGCCAAAAGAGGCCCTGTCTTGCGGCAATACATTGGCAATATTGCGAAGCAACCCGGTAAGCAAACCCTTGCGGCCAAGATACCGGGTTCTTATTTCTTGAAACTCGGATTCAGTTCCCGCCTTCTGCAGCTCAGTTTCCGCCTGCTTTCGGAGAGTTCGCAGCTCTTCCGTCATGCCTGAAGCTCACCTTTGGCAATGGCGACTATCTGCTGAAACCCGCGCGGATCATGAATCGCAAGATCGGAAAGCATCTTCCGGTCAATCTCGATGCTCGCCTTGTGCATTCCGTCGATAAGACGGCTGTACGATATCTCGTTCGTCCTGGCTGCCGCATTGATCCTTGCAATCCAAAGGCTCCGGAATTCTCTCTTTCTGACTCTTCGGTCGCGGTAGGCATAAGCCATGGCTTTGTTTACCGCCTCCGTGGCAGTTCTCAGCAACTTACCACGGGAGAGTAAAAAACCCTTCGCCGCCTTCAGGATGCTCCTTCTCTTCTTCTTGGCCGTTAAACTTCTCTTTACCCTCGACATCTCTTCTCTCCTTATCTCCCCCACAGCCGGAGGCAAGAGCCAACCATGCCCTCCCGGCTCCTTTGATTACAAAATTCAATGCTACTTGTAGGGAATCAGCTTCTTGATCGCCTTTTCATTTGCATGGTCAAGAACAGCCGATTGTCGCAAATTTCTCTTCCTTTTAGTTGTCTTTGTCGTCAGGATATGACTGGCAAAGGCCTTGTTTCTGCGGATTTTACCGGTACCAGTCAAAGAAAACCGTTTTGCCGCTCCCCGATGTGTCTTGATTTTTGGCATTCCCTCACCCCTGCTTTTTATTGGTCGACGGGCAAAAAATTGGACGGCCCATCGCTTTTGTTTTTATACCTTTGAATAATCCACTCATTTTTTGGGAGAAAGAATCATAACCATATTTCTTCCTTCCAGTTTGGGCTGCTGATCGATAACGCAGTCATCGGCAAGGGCCACTTTTATTGCCTCCATCAGCCCCCGGCCAATTTCGGTATAGGCTATCTCGCGCCCCCGAAACATCACCGTCACCTTCACCTTGTCGTGCTCTTCCAGAAACCTCTTTATATGCTTTATTTTGACGTCGCGGTCATGCTCTTCGGTTTTAGGCCGCAGGCGAATCTCTTTCACCTGAATGACCGTCTGGCTTTTTTTGGCAATCTGCACCTTTTTACTCTGCTGATACCGGAACTTGCCATAATCCATAATCCGGCATACCGGCGGATCGGCCGTGGGAGAAACCTCCACCAAATCCAGTCCCGATTTTGTCGCCTCTGCCAAAGCCTCGTTCAGGGAGAGCACCCCCAGCTGCTTTCCCTCACCATCAATAACCCTGACCGAAGCTGCCCTGATCTCCCTGTTTATGCTCAAATCTTTTGCTATGGTTCACCTCCGGAAGCTTATTTCGGAAAATTATAAGCTCCGCTTTCTATTTAAACTGCGAACATTGCTCCCGCACAAGGGCAATAAACGCCTCGGGCGTCATTGCTTCGAGGCTCTTCCCGTCCCTCTGCCGCGGAGAAACCTTTCCCGCGTCCATCTCCCTGTCGCCTATTACCAGCATGAAAGGGGCCTTCTGCATCTGGGCTTCCCTTATCTTGTAGCCCAACTTCTCATTGCGGAAATCTCCCTCCACCCTGACGCCCCCCTCGGAAAGAAGTTTTCTGACCTCTTCACCCCAGGGGATATGCTTGTCTGTAACAGTCGCGATCACCGCCTGCAAGGGAGAAAGCCAAAGTGGAAACGCCCCCGCGTAGTGCTCGATCAAAACCCCCATGAACCTTTCGATTGCGCCCAGGATAACCCTGTGCAGCATGACGGGCCGGTGTTTTTCTCCGTCCTCTCCTATGTAACTGAGATCAAACCGCTCCGGCAGCGTAAAGTCACACTGGATTGTCGCGCACTGCCATTTTCTCTTCAAGGCGTCCTTGATCTTGAAATCGATCTTGGGCCCGTAAAAGGCGCCGTCCCCCTCGTTTACCTCATAGGGTATTTCGCTGTCCCGGAGGGCATTTTCCAACGCGCCCGTAGCAAGCTCCCAATCGCCGTCGGAACCAATCGAATTATCCGGTCGCGTGCTTAGTTCCACCTCATATTCAAACCCGAATATCCCCATCGCGTAATGGATAAACTCGGCAATCGCCTTGATTTCGCTATTTAGCTGCTCCGGCGCGCAGAGAATATGGGCGTCATCCTGGGTAAACTGGCGAACCCGCATCAGACCATGCAAAACCCCCGCCTTTTCGTGCCGGTGCACCGTGCCCAATTCAAAATATCGCAGGGGCAAATCCCGGTAGGAGCGGATTTTCGCTTTGTAGATCAGCATGTGGGCAAGACAGTTCATCGGCTTGATGCCGTAGAGCTGCTCGTCCACCTCGGTAAAGTACATGTTTTCCCGGTAATGGTCAAAATGGCCGGAACGCTTCCAGAGATCAGCCTTGAGAATCTGGGGCCCCATGACAAGGCCATACCCCCTTTTCAGGTGCTCCTTTTTCTCCCAGTCCTCGATGATCGTTCGGAGCATCGTCCCCTTCGGGTGAAAAATGACGAGTCCGGGACCGGCTTCATCATTGATCTGAAACAGGTCAAGCTCCCGCCCCAGGCGGCGGTGATCCCTCTTCTTTGCCTCTTCTATCAGTTGCAGGTGCTCATCGAGTCTCTGCTGAGAATCAAACCCGGTCCCGTAGATGCGCTGAAGCATCTTGTTGCGTTCGTCGCCCCGCCAGTAGGCGCCGGCTATGTTGAGCAGCTTGAAGGCCTTGATCATCCCTGTCGAGGGAATGTGCGGCCCTCTGCACAAATCCGTATATCCCCCCTGGGAATAGAGGCTCACGGTTTTTACCTCTTCCGGAAGATCATCTATTATCTCTACCTTATATTTCTCGCCTTTCTCCCGAAAAAGATCGACAGCCTCGGAGCGGCTCACCTCGCGACGCTCAAAGGGAAGATTTGCACTCGCTATTCTCCTCATTCCGGATTCGATTTGCTCAATATCCTCCGGAGTGAAACCGGGAGCATAGTCAAAATCGTAATAAAATCCATCTTCTATAGCAGGCCCTATCGTGACCTGAGCATCGGGGAACGACTCCTGAACGGCCTGCGCCATGACATGCGCCATACTGTGGCGCAGAATCTCAAGACCCTCCGGCGACGACACATCCACAGGCTCGATTGCGGCATCACCCTGGAGTGGACAGCTCAAATCGACGGCAACGCCGTTTACCTTTGCCGCGACAAAAGAGGCTTTTTTTCCGCCAGCCATCACTGCCAGGACATCCCTGACCGCTGTCCCCGCCGGATACGCTTCACTCTTTCCATCCGGCAAAGTAACCTTTATGTCTGTCGCCATCTACCTTTCCCTATTAAGAAAGGGCATCAGCGCCTTGGCAATGATGCCCCGAAAAAAAACAGCCCCACTTCCACATCTATAATATCTCAGTTCATATAACAAAAAGCCTTCTCCCCGGGAAGGCATGGCTGTTTTAAAATGGTAGGCACGCAGGGATTTGAACCCTGGACATCCACCGCGTCAGGATGGCGCTCTCCCCCTGAGCTACGTGCCTGTAGCATACGTTCCTCTCGGAAGGGTTCGTCGTTTAACAAGAAAAGAGCGTGTTGTCAAGGCAAATGTCACTTTTTTGCATCATTGTTAATCAGATTGAAGCCCCTGAACATATAATGCAATCCTGAAACTATTGTGAAAATTGCCGTCCCCCAGTACAATATATCGAGCCACCCCTGCTCGAAGCCATCCGGCAGGCAACGGATAAAAAGCGCCAGAAAAATAGTGCTCACCTGCAGGACAGTCGTTATCTTGCTCAGCAGGGCAGGGCGGATTTCCACGGAAACAGACATGATGAATAACACGGAAATCCCCAGTAGAATCATAAAATCACGACTTATTACGATGACCGCAAGCCAGGCGGGAATAACATGCAAAATGGAGAGGGTTACAAATGTACTGGCCAAAAGCGCCTTGTCGGCGATCGGGTCCAGATACGCGCCGACAACGGTCTGCTGGCGCATTACTCTCGCCAAAAAACCATCGACCGCATCGGAAACGCTTGCTATTATGAATACAGCCAAGGCTTTCCGGAAGGAACCCTGTATCAGCAGGATGACGACAACCGGCACAAGAATGATTCGCAGCAGAGTGATAAGATTAGGGATATTCATATTCCAACCAGTCAGGATTCTCTTTTCAGCTTCTCTATCTCCTCGCGGATAACGCGCTCGGCAATATCGGGAATTACCTCCCGGGCAATTCTTTCGGCAATATCAACTGCCCGTTTCATAATCTCGTCATGGAGCCCCGCGTCGACAAACGCCATTTTCGGCCTTTTTTCGATGACATCCACAAGATCGTAAATTATTTCCGGGTTTGCCTTTGTTTTGCCGACACCCACTGCGAGCGATTCCGCCACCCCGATTGCATCGACAAGGTCATAAATTTTGTCATCTGGTTTAAGCAAGCGCCCCTGGCTAATAACTGCCCCTTCATCAACACCGGATAGACCGTCCATAACCCCATCCCCTCTGTAAAGCGGTAATATTATTACCTGCAACCAAATAACCACGCAAACCAGTCAAGGCAAAATCGCCCTGACCAGTTATCACAGCCGCCCTGCCAGTTCAAGAAAATAGTATCCGCAGGCGGCATGCTAAGCAGACAATAACTTGTAGATGCGGCGACGGGATTCGCCTGTCTCCCGGGCAATCCGGCTTGCCGCATCCCTTCTCGACAACGATATTCCCTCCCCCTCAACCAGTTCCTCACCCCGCAATTTTATTTCCTCATCGGTCAACTCGCTGCTTCCTCTCAAGAAACCGGAGACAACCAGTGTTATCTCGCCCTTGACCGTCCTTCCCTTAAACGCCGAAATCACATCTGTTGCCGAACCACGGACAAACTCTTCATGAATCTTCGTCAGCTCCCGGGAAACGACAACATTCCGGTCTCCCCAGATTTCTCTTATATCCGTCAGGGATTCCAGCAGCCTGTTCGGCGATTCGTAAAATATTACCGTCTTTTCCTCCTCGCGCAGCTTTGCAAGTAACTGTCGGCGTCTTGGCGTCTTTGAAGGCAAAAAACCCATGAATACAAAACTGTCCATCGGCAGACCGGAGACGCAGAGCGAGGCTAACAGAGCCGAGGCTCCGGGAATCGGCGACACCTTAATTCCGTGAGCAACAGCCTCCCTTACCAGAATGTATCCGGGATCGGAGATGCCCGGCGTACCAGCGTCCGATACATAGGCCACATCCTCTCCCCCCAGCAGCCGCTCTATTATCAAACCGCTTTTTTCTCTTTCTATCTGATCGTACAGACTCGTCAGCGGGGTCGATATGTCGTATCTTTCAAGAAGTATCCGGGTGTGCCTTGTATCCTCCGCGGCAATCAGCGATACCTCCCGCAGAATCCTTACCGCCCGGAAGGTAATATCCTCGAGATTGCCGATAGGGGTTGCCGTCAGATAAAGCGTTCCTGAATGGTCACTGCCGGCCTCCCGCGTCGGGGGAGACAATCCAGGGCCGTCCGCAGTTTTTCCCGCTGCCGGTTCCCTGCACGCAATCCGCTTATTTTGTTTATGAATATTTTTTTTCATAAAATACCTTTGTTCTCCATGGCAACCGCCGCCCCACCAGGGACAACGCCTGCGCAATTCTCAGAAAGTCCATCGGAGCTTGTGCTTGTTGCTTTTATATGATATCGGCACAAACCATCAACCTGTATTTTGAAAAATTTCACTCAATTCCGAAATGAGGAACAGGCACAATGAACAGAATACTGATTACCGGCGGGGCAGGCTTTATAGGGTCTCATCTGTGTGAACGGCTGCTCGCCGAAGGACAGGAGGTTCTTTGTCTCGACAATTTCTTTACCGGCCGCAAGGATAATATTAACCCTTTTCTGCAAAATAAAAATTTTGAACTGATCCGTCACGACATTATAAATCCCATATATCTCGAAGTCGATCAGATATATAACCTCGCCTGCCCAGCCTCGCCCGTCCATTACCAGTATAATCCAATCAAAACGATTAAAACCAGCGTGATGGGGGCAATTAACACACTGGGGCTTGCCAAACGGGTAAAAGCGAGAATCCTGCAGGCCTCGACCTCGGAGGTGTACGGAGACCCGGAGATGCATCCCCAGCAGGAAAGTTACTGGGGCCGGGTCAATCCGATCGGGATCAGAAGCTGCTACGATGAGGGGAAACGGGCCGCCGAGTGCCTGATGATGGACTATCACCGCCAGAATCATCTTGACATAAAGATAGTGCGAATATTCAATACCTATGGACCACGCATGGCGGTCAACGACGGACGCGTCGTCAGCAATTTCATCGTCCAGGCGCTTCGGGGGGAGGATATAACGGTCTTCGGCGAGGGTTCGCAAACCCGTTCCTTCTGTTATGTCGATGACCTTGTCGAGGGGCTGATCCGGATGATGAATTCTCCTGAAGGATTTACAGGCCCGGTCAACATCGGCACACCTCAGGAATTTACCGTTATGCAGCTCGCCCGGAAAATTATAGATATCACCGCTTCCCGCTCGAAAATCGTTTTTCGCCCCCTTCCCCAGGACGATCCGATCCAGCGTCGGCCGGACATAACGCTGGCAGCGGAAAAATTGGGGTGGGCGCCGCAGATAACGCTTGACGAAGGTTTGAAAAGGACGATCAAATATTTTTCAGGCTTGATAAAAAACTGAGACGCATCTGACCATATTTCTTGCAAAATAATGAGGATGTAATGGATCAAATAAATATTCTCTGTATAGGCGCCGGTTATGTCGGCGGTCCCACGATGGCGATGATCGCCGGCAAGTGCCCGCACTGCCGGGTTACGGTGGTGGACATCGATCCGGAGCGGATTGCCGCCTGGAACTCGGATAATCTGCCGATCTACGAACCGGGGCTCGCTGAGCTTGTCCGCGCTTCCCGGGGCAGAAACCTCTTTTTCAGCACCGACATCGAACGGGGCATCAGGGAAAACGACATCATCTTCGTCAGCGTCAACACACCGACCAAATCCTTTGGTCTCGGCGCCGGCCTCGCGGCGGACCTTCAGTACTGGGAAAAAACCGCCCGGCAGATTCTGGAGTTTTCGCAATCAGCGAAAATCGTGATCGAAAAGAGCACGCTGCCGGTAAAAACCGCCCTGGCGATGGAAAGAATACTCAACAGCAGGGAGAAGGAAATCCATTTTGACGTCCTTTCCAACCCGGAGTTTCTCGCCGAGGGAAGCGCCGTAAGCGACCTGGAGAACCCGGACCGCGTGCTGATCGGTTCCCGGGAAACCGAGGAGGGGCTCAGGGCAAGGGGAATTCTTGCCGACATTTTCGCGCAATGGGTTCCCCGGGAGCGGATATTGACCTCCAATATCTGGAGCAGTGAACTTTCCAAGCTTGTCGCCAACGCCTTTCTCGCCCAGAGAATCTCTTCGATCAATACCATTTCCGCCCTTTGCGAAAAGGCGGAGGCAAATGTCACGGAGGTTTCCCGCGCCGTCGGCATGGACAGCCGGATAGGCTCAAAATTCCTGAATGCAAGCATCGGCTTCGGCGGTTCCTGTTTCAGGAAAGACATTCTGAATCTTGTCTATCTCTGCCGAAACTATGGACTTAATGAGGTCGCCGATTACTGGGAGATGGTCATCCGGATAAACGACTATCAGCAGGAGCGCTTCATCCAGGGCATGCTCGGGGCAATGTTCAACACCCTCGCCGGAAAGAAAATCGCCCTCTTTGGCTTCGCCTTCAAGGCCAACACGGGCGACACCCGGGAAAGCCCCGCAATTTACATCGCCCGCCGGCTTATCGAGGAAAGGGCCATCGTTGTCGTCACCGATCCCCAGGCGCTGAAAAACGCCCGCAAGGATCTTTCCGGAAATCAGGGCGTTGTTGACTACGTTGCCGATCCGTACAGCGCCGCGGCAGGATGCCACGCAATTGCCGTCATGACGGAATGGGAAATATACAGAGAACTCGATTACCAGAGAATTTACGACAGCATGGAAAAGCCTGCCTTCATTTTCGATGGAAGAAACATCCTCGATCATCGTTCCTGTTACGAAATCGGGTTCAATGTATATCCGATCGGCAAGCCTCACCTGACCCATTTTTAGAAGGCCAGTTCAAAGGCATTTTTGATAAGTTCTATGGTTGTCCCGGCAGGCAGGAGTTTTACTGCAACGACGTCGAACCTGGCATTGCGATTGTGCTGGCGTTTCTTTTCGAGATAATCGAGGGCAGCCATGGAAATTTTTTTCTGCTTCCTGAAATCGACCGCCAGTTGGGGATCGCCGTAGGCCGCGGAGCGCCTGCTCTTTACCTCGATAAAAACTATGCTGTCGCCCTCTTCGGCGACAATATCGAGCTCCCCGAAAACACACCTGTAATTTCGCTCAATGATCCTGTATCCGACTTTGGCAAGATAGGCGGCTGCCAGTTCTTCGCCCCTCCTCCCCACACTCAGTCGAGCAAAAGTCATGGCAGATTTCTTTCCGAAAACAGGCAGTCATAACGGCAGACTGCCGCTTGCAACGAGATCGTCAATCCCGGCGACATGAAAAGAGCGCCGGTGAATCTTGCATCGCCCGTATTTGACGATTGCCTCCCGATGCTCTTTCGTTCCGTATCCTTTGTTGTGAAGAAAGTTATAGCCGGGAAACTGACGGTGATACATCTCCATCAGCCTGTCCCGTGAGACTTTGGCAACAATCGAGGCAGCCGCTATTGAAATACTGAGCGAATCGCCTCGAACTATGGCTTCCTGGGGCATCTCCAGATCGATGTCGTTCAGACCGTCTATAAGCAGATAATCAGGAGTTAAAAAAAGAGAGCAAACGGCTTCTTTCATCGCCAGAAGCGTTGCTCTCAGTATGTTTATCGAATCTATGACCTGCACTTCCGAAACGCCGACGCCGACGGCCAGCGCGTCTTCCTGTATCGTTTCATACAACCTTTCGCGTCTTTTGGCGGAAAGTTTTTTGGAGTCGTTTATCTCCGGATGTTCATACCCCTGTGGCATGATTACTGCGGCAGCGACAACCGGTCCCGCCAGAGGGCCGCGACCCGCCTCGTCAATGCCGGCGATAACTCGATAACCCCGCCGGCCGGCGCTGCGCTCAAAGCTGACCATATCCGGGTTCCTGGCCATTATAACAAGTCCCCCAACAGACGCCTTTTTAAAAAACCGCTATTTTTCGGCTTCCTTGATCTTGGCGCGTTTGCCCCTCAAATTTCTCAGATAATAAAGCCGGGAGCGTCTGACCTTGCCTCGGGAAATCACCTCAACATGATCTATGGAGGGTGAGTGCAGCGGGAAGGTCTTCTCTACGCCGATCCCGTAAGAAACTTTCCGGACGGTGAAACTCGCGCGGATATCCCCGCGGCGGCGGCGGATAACGGCGCCTTCGAAAGCCTGAATACGCTGCTTCTGCCCCTCGACAATCCGGATAAACACCTTTACCGTGTCCCCTGTATTGAAATCAGGGATATCTCCCCTCATCTGCTCTTTTTCAATAAATTCAATAGGATTCATTTTCTCTTTAACTCCTTCAATCTACCATCTGCGGTATTTTTTAGTTATATCCTCAACCCCGTTTATTCAAGCCGGATACCATTATTAAACAATCTTTATTCGGTCAGGCACATCCTGTCTTTATCATTCAAAACGGCCTTCCCAATCAGATCCGGCCTTTTGTCTCTTGTTCTGATCAAGGACTGTCGGCGCCGCCAATCCTCTATCTCCCGGTGGTTGCCGGACAGAAGCACATCGGGAACCTTCCAGCCGCGATACTCCGGCGGCCTTGTGTAATGAGGATGCTCAAGCAAACCCTCCGCAAAGGAATCGGTCACAGCAGATTCGCTGTTTCCAAGAACGCCCGGCACAAACCGGCAAACGGCGTCCAGCAGAACCAGCGCTGAAAGCTCACCCCCTGTAAGCACGTAATCCCCTATCGAAATCTCCCGATTAACGAGGTGTCTTCTCACCCTCTCGTCAACCCCTTCGTAATGACCGCAGATCATGACAATCTGCGCCTGCCCTGCCAGCTCTTTTGCAATCTCTTGACAGAGCGGCTCGCCCTGCGGCGTCAGCAGGACAACCGGCGCGTCTCTATCCAAAAGAGGAACGGCGCCGAGGGCGCGATCGATGGGTTCGACCTTCATCACCATTCCTCCCCCGCCGCCGTAAGGGGAATCATCCGTCATTCGATGCCGGTCTTCTGCATATTCCCTGATATCGTGAAGATGAACATCAACAATCTCCCTGTCGATTGCCTTCTTCAGGATGCTGCACCGGAGGGGAGATTCGAACATTTCGGGAAAGATGGTCAGAATATCAAAACGGATCATTGCTCAAAAAACCCTTCCGGCAACCGGACAACCATAATCCCGTTCTCGACATCGATCTTTTTTATCACCTCGGCAAGGGCGGGAATCAGTATTTCACCCGTTTCGCTCCTGCATACATAGACATCGTTGCTCCCGGTCGGGAAAACCGTTTCAATGCGCCCCAAAGACCCGCCTTCCTCTGTCACAACCTGAAGACCGATAATATCCTGCCAGTAATATTCGCCTTCTGCAAGCGGCTTCATCTTTTCGGCGGACATCCAGACAAGGCGCCCTTTGAGCCTGTCGGCCGCATCACGGTCATCCACCCCGGCAAGCTTCAGGATAAAGAAATCGTTGCCGCTCTGAAAACCGCTCAGGGGATACGAAACAGCCGCGTCCGGGCTTGGACCCACAAATAAATCGGGAACAGCCTCCAATACATCAGGGGACTGCAGATACGACAAGACCTTTATCCGTCCCCCCAGGCCATGGGAACGGACAACCTTGCCTATTTCAATGAGCTTCATGGTTACTATTCAATTAACTGTCACTATTCAACAATTTCCAGAACCGAACGTTTGTGTATCTTCGTTGAGGCAGCACTTAATATAGTCCTCATAGCCTTGGCGGTCTTGCCCTGCTTGCCGATGACTTTACCGAGATCTTCTTTGGCGACTCTCAATTCCAGAACGGAAGTCTGCTCCCCGACTACCTCTGTAACATCAACCATATCGGGGTTATCCACAAGAGCGCGAGCAATATAAGCAATCAACTCTTTCATCGCCTTTAGCCTCCCTCATCAGAAAAAACTAAACACCGATCCCCTTTTTTTTGAGCAATTGAGATACAGTCAGCGAAGGTCTGGCGCCAACGGAAATCCACTGTTTGATGCGCTCCTCTTTTAAAACCACCTCGGCGGGATTTTTGTTTGGGTCATAATTCCCCAGTATTTCCAAAAACTCCCCGTCTCTCGGCGATTCCGAGTCCGCAGCCACCAACCTGTAGATCGGCTTCCCTTTGCTGCCTTTTCTTGTCAATCTAATTTTTACCGCCATATAGCTTAACTGCCACCTCCTAAAAGTATTCTTAAACGAGCGGAGACAAGTATCATATTTTTTTTTATATTAAAAGCGAAAATTTCCCCTGCGCAGTGATTTTATTCCCCCCCTGGTAAACCGCTTCATCAATTTTCGCATCTCCACGTAATTTTTCAGCAGGGTGTTGACATCCTGAACCGTCGTACCGCTTCCTCTCGCAATCCGCTTTCGCCGGCTGCCGTCGATGATCAGATAATTTCTCCGTTCCAGTGGCGTCATTGAATCGATAATCGCCCCTGTCCGGACAAGTTCGCGTTCGTCGGGCTTGAGCTCCTTCAGCGCCTTTATTTTCTTCATTCCCGGCAACATCCCGATAACATCCTCCAAAGGCCCCATCTTGCTTATCTGCTTCATCTGCGTCCGCAGGTCATCGAGGGTAAACTCGTTTTTCCGGAGCTTCTTCTCCAGTTCCCGCTGCTGTTTCTCATCAACGGCCTCCCTGGCCTTTTCCACCAGGGTCAAAACGTCACCCATCCCGAGAATCCGGGAAGCCATTCTCTCGGGGTGAAACACCTCCAGGGCGTCTATCTTCTCACCGGCGCCGACAAACTTGATCGGCTTGCCGATAACGGCCTTGAGGGAAAGGGCCGCTCCGCCGCGCGCATCCCCATCCATCTTCGTCATTATGACGCCGTCAATCCCGAGGAGTTCATCAAAGCGCCCCGCGACATTGACGGCATCCTGCCCAGTCATCGCATCCGCGACAAAAAGGATCTCCGTGGGGTTGATTAAAGATTTGATCTTCTTTAATTCCTCCATCATCGGGGTATCGATCGCCAGCCTGCCGGCGGTATCGACGATGATGACCTCATAGCCGTTGCGCCTCGCCTCTTCGACGGCCATTCTGCAAATTTCCACAGGCTCGGACAACCCGGCCGCATCAAAAATGCCGGCGCCGATCTTCTCGCCGAGCACCTTCAACTGCTCCATGGCGGCAGGCCGATAAACGTCCGCTGAAACAAGATAGACCCGCTTCCCGCCGGCGGCAACAAGTCTGGCCAGTTTAACCGCCGTCGTTGTTTTTCCGCAGCCCTGGAGCCCGACCAGCATGATCGGCGCGGGAATGCGGCCTCCGAACCGGAGCTGGCTGCTGGTTGTACCCATCAGTTCGATCAGCCGCTCATGAACTATCTTTACCACCTGCTGGCCGGGGGTAATGCTCTCAAGCACCTCCTGCCCGACGGCCCGCTTCTTTATTTCATCAATAAAATCCCGGACAACGCGAAAATTTACATCGGCCTCAAGCAGGGCAATTCTTATTTCCTTCAATGCCGTCTGGATATTTTCTTCATCCAGACGCCCCTTCCCTTTCAACTTCCGAAAAATGACGTCAAGTTTATCGGACAGATTCTCAAACATATTTTTCCCTTCTAAGCCTCGCCGCCCTTGTTGCGACGGATAATGCACTGCACGCCCTTTATTTTTCCGGCAATCTGCACAGCCGCGCTCTCCGCTTTTTGCCTGCTATCAAAATCAATGGCAATAACGCGAAACCATCTCCCCTTGCCCGGTATATCCTTCGGCACAGTCATTGCGGCAAAACCAAGGGATTTCAGCCTTTTCTCCATCTTTTTAGCCTGGCTGACATCCCTGTACGCCGCCACCTGCACCTGAAAATTTCCTTTTTTCACTGTTTTTTCGGAGTCGGCTCCACCGGGCAGAGGCGATGATTCAGGGGATGCGGATTCTGCATGCAACCTTTTTTGCTCGGGCAAGACGGGCTTGCCGGTTTCCCCTCCGGAAGCGCGATTCGCCAAGGCGGACTTCGCCGTGGCGGCGTTTCCCGAAACATCCCCGACAGGCGGCGTTTCATCGGACAAAGGATTGTTTTTGGCTGCGGGCAGAGCAGCCGCCACAGCCCTGCCGCTCTTGACGCCGTCAGAGATCCCCGGATCTTCCGAATTATCATTACCGCTCTTTTTGTCGCCCAATGTCTTATAAAATGTCAGGTCGAAGGCCTCTTCCTCCGAGACATGCCCCCCGCTATTTGCCCTTTCTTCTCCGGAAGGCGGCGCGGTCTGCTTTTGCGGAGCCAGCGCCAGCCCGGAAAAGCGACCGCGCACCAAGTCCACAAGGCCATCGGGGTATCTCTCCGGATAGGCGTCCAGATGCTTCCCGACAAGCAGCCCCAGAAGAAACGCGGAAAATAATAGCGCGGACATGCCACCGACAAACAGAAGCAGGCCCAGCTTCCCAAGCTTCAATTCCAATGCGCGCCCGTTTTTTGTAACCATAGGCAGAGCCCCGTTACATCTTCTCCGGGGCAGAAACCCCCAATATTTTAAGGGCATTCTTTAAAACGGCAAGAATGGAATGCACCAGAAACAATCTTGCGCCGGAAAGGGGAAGATTATCGGACAATACCTTGTTCTTATTGTAGTAACTGTGAAAGGACGCTGCCAGATCGTTCAAATAGAACGTCAGCCGGTGCGGCTCCAGCGCCTGGGCCGCTCCCTCGATCAATCCCGGAAAACGGATAATCGCCTTTATAAGTTCTATCTCTATGGGAAGCTGAAGAAGCGCCGCATCGACCTCAGACAAAAGCGGCACATTGAATCCCTTTTCCTCCGCCATTTTAAGGATGCTGCATATCCGCGCATGCGCGTACTGCACATAGTAAACAGGGTTTTCAACCGACTGTTTTTTGGCAACCTCCAGATCGAAATCGAGGTGGCTGTCGGAGCGTCTCATCAAAAAATTGTACCGGGCGGCGTCCCTTCCCACTTCATCGACAACCTCGCGGAGGGTAACAAACTCCCCGGAGCGCGTCGACATCGCGACCGGCATTCCGTCCCGGAGCAGATTGACGAGCTGCACCAGGATTACCTGCAGCGAATCCTCTTTATGACCCAGTGCCTGTACAGCGGCGGACATGCGGGGAATATAGCCGTGATGATCGGCGCCCCAAATGTCGATTACCCTCTCGAAACCCCTGAGAAATTTATTCTGGTGATAGGCAATGTCGGCGGCGAAGTAGGTCGGAATCCCGTTTTTGCGGATCACGACCCGGTCCTTCTCGTCCCCGAAGAGCGTCGTCTTGAACCAGACGGTCCCGTCTTCCCGGTAGATGATTCCCTTTTCTTCCAGCGACTCAAGAAGTTTTCCTACGCCGTCGTTCTTATAAAGCTCCCTCTCACTGAAGTAGACGTCAAACGAAACGCCGAACAGCCGCAGGTCTTCCTTGATCCCCTCCAGGATCGCTCCGGCCGCGTGAACGGTGAAACCGGGAACGACATCCTCCTCGTCTTTATCAAGATGGGCATCGCTATCCTTCCTCAGGATTTCCGCTGCAATATCCTTAATGTAATCACCCTGATAGAGACCTTCTGACAGCTCCACCTGCCGCCCCTGCAACTCCTGATATCGCCGGAAAACCGATTTGCCGAGATTGTTCATCTGATTCCCCGCGTCATTGATGTAATACTCGCGAGAAACATCATATCCGGCAGCAGACAGAATATTGGCCATGACATCGCCGACAACGGCCCCGCGGGCATGACCGATATGCAGGGGCCCGGTCGGATTGGCGCTGACAAACTCCACCTGAATCTTTTTCCCGGCCCCGACTGCGGATTTTCCATAGGCATCGCCCAGACGCTCCACATCGGCAAGCAGGGTTGCCCAGACACCTTCCCGAATGGTGAAATTGAGAAAGCCCGGACCGGCAATTTCGACTTTCTTCAGAATGTTCGCTTCATCGACTATTCCGTCAGCAATTATCCTGGCGATCTCGCGAGGATTTTTCCTGGCGCGCGCTGCCATTACCATCGCTATGTTGGACGCGTAATCCCCATGCTTCGGATCCCTGGCATTCTCCAGTTCTATGCCGCCCTCTTCCAGATCAGGCATAAGCCCCGCCGCTGCGGCCTTATGCACAGCCTTCCCCAGCAGGGCGACAATTTTATCTTTCATGCAAAACAGCTCCTTGAAAAGGCCAATTAATC